>CAIWNX010000046.1 GCA_903914175.1 uncultured beta proteobacterium
ACTCTTCTTGCTTGACGAGATTGACAAGTTGGGCAGTGACTTCAGGGGAGATCCCTCAAGTGCACTCTTAGAGGTTTTGGATCCTGAGCAAAATCATACTTTCAGCGACCACTATGTGGAAGTGGATTTTGATTTGAGCGATGTGATGTTTGTGGCCACCTCGAACTCCATGAACATCCCTCCAGCGCTCTTGGACCGCATGGAAGTGATTCGCCTCTCGGGTTACACCGAAGACGAGAAGACCAGCATTGGGATGAACTTCCTGTTGCCCAAGCAACTCAAGAACAACGGCGTCAAGGAAGAAGAACTGTTGATCGGCGAAGACGCGGTGCGCGATATTGTTCGCTACTACACGCGTGAGGCCGGTGTGCGTTCGCTCGAGCGCGAACTCTCCAAGATATGCCGCAAGGTGGTCAAGGGTTTGCAACTCAAGAAAATGACGCCGCAGGTCAGGGTTGATGCGGAAAACCTGAATGATTTTCTGGGTGTTCGCAAGTATTCCTACGGCCGTGCCGAAAAGCTCAATCAGGTTGGGCAGGTGGTGGGTCTGGCCTGGACCGAGGTTGGCGGCGATCTGCTGACGATCGAGGCCGCCATGATGCCGGGCAAGGGTGTCATCACCCGTACCGGCTCGCTTGGCGACGTGATGAAGGAATCGGTCGAGGCTGCACGCACCGTGGTGCGCAGTCGCTCACGGCGCCTGGGCATCAAGGACGAGGCCTTCGAGAAGAAAGACATCCACATCCACGTGCCCGATGGCGCCACACCCAAGGACGGCCCGAGCGCAGGTGCCGCCATGACGACGGCGTTTGTTTCGGCCATGACCGGCATCCCGGTACGCAGCGATGTCGCCATGACCGGCGAGATCACCCTGCGCGGCGAGGTGACGGCCATTGGTGGCCTGAAGGAAAAATTATTGGCTGCGCTGCGCGGCGGCATCAAGACGGTGTTGATCCCAGAAGAAAACGCCAAGGATTTGCAGGATATTCCGGCCAATGTGAAGAATGGTCTGGAGATCGTGCCGGTGCGCTGGATCGATAAAGTTCTGGAGATTGCGCTGGAGAGAATGCCAACGCCCCTGCCGGATGATGAGCCGGTGGCGGCCGCTGCAGCGGTCGGCGCGGCGGTCGCGACACCCGAGCCAGCCGGGTCGGTTAAACACTAGAGGTACATTTTTTCCGGGTGGGCTCGGACTGGCAAGAATTTACACTATAATTCGAGCCTTGAAACGCGGGAATAGCTCAGTTGGTAGAGCGCAACCTTGCCAAGGTTGAGGTCGAGAGTTCGAGACTCTTTTCCCGCTCCAGATTCCGAAAAAAGGGAAGCCAAGGCTTCCCTTTTTTGTCAAAAGATTTGGCGCGATAGCAAATCGGTTATGCAACGGATTGCAAATCCGTCTAGCCCAGTTCGACTCTGGGTCGCGCCTCCAGCAATACCGGTCTGTGCCCGAGTGGTGAAATTGGTAGACACATCGGACTTAAAATCCGCCGCTTCCGTAATTGGGGCGTACCGGTTCGATTCCGGTCTCGGGCACCAAGTGACAGGACCACGTGATGATGCTGGTTTTTG
>CAIWNX010000047.1 GCA_903914175.1 uncultured beta proteobacterium
GCCAACAGATGCCGTTTTTGTCGCACGCCGGGTGCGCCCGAGACGCCGCTTTCATACGATTGCCCCCGTTCACATCACATAGCCATGCAAATCAGGAAGATCACCGTGAAACCACAGTTCAATACCAAGATGTCAATTCGCACCCTGGCCCTGGCCGCCGCCCTCGCGCTGGGTGGCAACGCCTTTGCCGTGCCGGAGGCCCAGTTCCAGCCGGCGTTTGAGCAGTTCATGCGGGCCACCAGTGGCGACGAGCGCGCGACTGCGAAAGCGGCAGACGCCTTTACCGCCTTGCTCAAGCTTGAGCCCAGCAACCCGGTGCTGATGGCCTATGCCGGCGCCGCCACCAGCATGAAAGCCACCACCACCTGGCTGCCGTGGAAAAAGATGAGTTACGCCGACGACGGCATGGCCATGCTTGACAAGGCACTGGCACTGCTCGGCCCGGCGCACGACGCGGTGCTGCAGAACAATATGCCCGCGGTGCTGGAGGTGCGTTTTGTCGCATCCAATACCTTTCTGGCGGTACCGGGTTTCATGAACCGCAGCGCGCGTGGCGCCAAACTTCTCAATGATGTGTTGGTGAGCCCTTTGTTTGCCAGCAGCCCGTTGAGCTTCAGGGCCGATGTGTGGCTGGCGGCGTCGCGGCTCGCCGTCAAGGAAAAGCGTGTGGATGATGCACGCAAATACCTCAACAATGTGATCCAGGCCAACGCGCCGCAGGCTGAGGCGGCCCGTGCGCAACTCAAGGCGCTGGCATCATGAACCAAGCGACATCAAGCGTGGTCGAGATGCACGGCGTGCACAAGACCTACCGGCTCGGCCAGCACGTGATACCGGCCCTGCGCGGAATTGACCTGCGTGTGCAGCCAGGTGAATTACTGGCGCTGACCGGGCCGTCGGGCAGCGGCAAGAGCACGATCCTGAATCTGTGCGGCCTGATTGATACGCCTGACTCGGGTGACATTATTCTGGGCGGCAAGGTCGTCAACGACCTGAACGAGGTGCAACGCACGCTGCTGCGGCGCGACGCACTCGGCTTCGTGTTCCAGAACTTCAATCTGGTGCCAGTGATGACGGTGGCCGAAAACGTGGACTACCCCCTGTTCATCGCGGGCGTGCCGGCGGCTGAGCGGCGCAGCCGGGTAGCGGCGCAGCTCGAAGCGGTTGGCCTGCTGGAGCACGCCGGGCATCGGCCTGACGCCTTGTCAGGCGGGCAACGTCAGCGGGTCGCTGTCGCGCGCGCCCTGGTCAAGCGGCCCCGGCTCGTGATCGCCGACGAGCCAACGGCCAGCCTGGATTCGCATACCGCGGATCAGGTGCTGGAATTGATGCGCGAACTCGGGCACGCAGAGGGTGCTGCTTTTGTTATTGCGACCCACGACAGCCGCCTGAGCAGCCGTTGCGACCGGGTTCTGGCCTTGCTGGATGGGAGATTGATATGAACAATATCGCCCCCACGCTTCGCGCTTCGCGTCGTGCGCTGCCCCCCGAGGGGGCTAATTTCCCTAGGGGCGGCCCGTCGGGAAATTGGAGGTGGTTCAAATTCGCTTGCCAGAACACCTTGCGCAACCGGCGCCGCTCATTGGTGACGGTGTCGATCGCCGCGCTGGGTACCGCCGCGATTCTGGTGGCGGGCGGCTTTGCACTGTCGACTTATTGGGGTTTGTCGGAGATGGCGGCGCGCAGCACCGGGCATCTGATCATTGGCAAGCCCGATCAGTTCAACAAGGACGAGGACACACCCTTGCAGCATGGTCTGGACAACGCGCAGGAATTGCGAGCGCAGTTGTTGGCCGACCCGCAAGTGCGCCAGGTGCTGCCGCGCGTGGAGTTCAGTGGGCTGATCAGCAATGGCGAAAAGTCCACGGTGATGATGGCCACCGGCATCGACCCCGATAGCGAGTTTGCCGTGAAAGGCCCGTTTCTGACCATCACGTCAGGCGAGGTTCTGTCCAGCGGCAGCAAAGACCCTGAAGTCATGCTGGGTGAAGGGCTGGCCAAAAGCCTCAAGGCCAAGCCCGGTAGCAGTCTGACTTTGTTGGCCAGTACCACTGAAGGTGCGCTGAACGCGATGGACGTGCGCGTAAAGGGCACGTTCTCGACCGGCGTGCCGGACATGGACCGGCGCTTCATCTACACCGACATTGCAACCGCGCAAAAGCTGCTCAATACCCAGCGCGTATCGAGTCTGGGTGTGTTCCTGGCGCGCATGGAGATGACGGACTCGGCCCGCCAACGCTTTGCCGCAGCCAACCCGACGCTGACGGTGCAAACCTGGCTCGACCAAGCCTTTTTCTACAAGTCGGTGAAAGACCTCTACAACCGGATCTTCGGTGCGCTGGGCCTGATCATCGGCTTGATCGTGGTCTTTGTCGTGACCAATGCGATGGCCATGGCCATCATCGAGCGCACCCGTGAAATTGGCACCTTGCGCGCCATGGGCACGCTGCCGGGCCAGTTGCTGCGCACGCTCGGACTGGAGGGCATGGTGCTGGGCGGTGTTGGCGCGATAGCGGGTGCCGCAGTGGCGATCGCGGTCACCGTGTTTTTGCTGGTCGTGCCCATGGAAATGCCACCGCCGCCCGGGCAATCCAAAGGTTACCCGCTCATCATCACGTTTGACTTGACTCTGTACCTTGCGACCATGCTGACCATGGTGACACTGACCGTGCTAGCCTCGGTCTGGGTGGCACGCAAGACGGTCCACATGCCGGTGGTGGATGCGCTGGCGCATACCTGATCCAGGTTGTCATTGCGGACGTGATCCGCAATCCAGTGTTCTGCAGTCCTGGATCCCGGATCGAGTCCGGGATGACAATTCTTTATGGCCCGGGATGACAAGTTTCGCAACCACGGGATGACAGTAAATTGCTGATGGGAACTTCACATGAAAACACTTCGACTTACCCTGATGGCCACCATCGCCCTGTCTGCCCTGGCAGCCCAAGCCCAGGACGTGGCGGCGCTGCTCAAGGCTACCGACAGGTACCGCATGGGTGCAGAGAATTTGCAGGTGGAAACGCAGATCAACGTGGTGAACGCGGACGGCACGCCCGACAAGGAACGGCGCTACACCGTGTTCGCGCAGGCCAAGCGGCAATCGCTGGTGCTGATGAAAAGCCCGGCCGAAGCGGGGCAGAAGGTGCTGATGCTGGGTGACGACTTCTGGTTGCTCATGCCCAACAGCCAGCGCCCGCTGCGCATCACGCCGATGCAAAAACTGCTCGGTGATGCCTCCACCGGCGACGTCGCCACCATGAGCTGGGCCGAAGACTACAGCGGCAAGCTCGTCGGTGAGGAAGCTTGCGACGATTCTGGCGCAGCGGCCAAACAAAGCTGCGTGCACCTGAGTCTGAGTGCCACACGCAAGGGCGTGACCTACCAGCGTATCGAGCTCTGGATCGGCAAGAGCCGGCACGAACCGGTGCGGGCTGACCTCTACGTGCTCTCCGACAAGCTGGCCAAGCAAGCGCGCTTTGTGATGGACAAGCCCGCTGCGCCGACCATGGTGAGCGAGATGGTTCTTTCCGATCAGGTGAGCAACCACAAGACTACGCATGTGCGCTACCTCAGCCGCAAGGAACGCCAGGTACCGCCCGAGTGGTTGAACCCGATGTTCCTGGTGCGCAACCCGCCTTTGGAGTAAGCCATGCAGCACATCATCCTGGGCGCGCTGGCGCTCGCCAGCGCAGCGCTCGCCTCGGCGCAGACGCCGGCCGGTGCGGCGTCACTGGGCGGGCAGGTGCGCTTGCAGTGGGTCGGGCAGAGTGCGTCATCGAGCGGACCGCTGGCGCAGGCCAACGCACTGCAAAACGGTATCGTGGACTTGCCCGTGGGTACAGCAGCGCTGGAGACCGAACTGCGCGCCAGCGGCCACGGGCTGACCGGCATCGTCACCCTGCAGCAGCAGCGGCCTGAGCGCGGCGCGACCGAGAGCCGGGCCTTTGTCAACGAGTTGTACGCTGCGCACGATGGCGGCGCCTGGCAGTTCAGCGCCGGCAAGAAAATCGTGGCCTGGGACGTGGGCTATGGCTTTCGTCCCAACGATGTGGTGCAACAGGACGTACGCCTGTCAATGATCGACAGCACCTCGCAAGGGCGCCCACTGTTGATGGCCGAGCACTTCAATGCCGACACCGCCTGGTCCTGGGTTTGGGTCAATCCAACTGCTGGCAGTGATACCACGGGCGGCAGAGAACCAGCGCTGGCCGCGCGCTTCTACCAGCGCGACGGGGCCATCGACTGGCACGGCTTTGCCCGCGTCGGTGCGCACAGCGGTGCCAGTGTTGGCGCGGCCCTGGCCTGGGTCGCCAGCGACGCACTGGAACTGCACGGTTCGGCGCGTTTCCAGCAGCGCGTGGACTCACTTGAAATGGCTCCCGGCGCGCTCGGACTTCTGCCAAGCGACCCCTGGCAGGCGAGTACAGAGACGGCTGTCAAGCAGTTGCTGCTGGGTGGCACCTGGACCCATCAGAACCAGCTCAGCCTGTTGGCAGAAGCCTGGTGGGACGGCACGGCGCTGTCAGACGCGCAGTGGGACGCCTGGTCTGCGCGCAATGCTCAACTTGGCGCCTTGCCAGCCCGGGGTGCACCGGCGGGCGCGGTGGCCGGCAATCTGGCCTGGCAGGCGCAGGCCTTTGGCGTGTCACCCAACTTGCGGCGCAGCAATGCATTTTTGCGCCTGAGCTGGCAGCACGAGGGCTGGCAACCGGCCCTGAGCCTGCTCTACACGCCGGCCGATCAGGGGCGCGTCTGGACGGCATCAGTGGTCTGGCAGGGTGACCGTTTGCAAGTGCAGGGCGGTCTGCGCGCCTATGGCGGCCCGGGCAGCGCTGTGCTGATGCAACTGCCGGCGCGCAGCATGGCCTATGTGGCGTCGACCTGGACCTTTTGAACGGTCTGCAGACGCTTCGACTGTCGAACCTTGGGGGTGACCAGATCGCCGCAATAGGCGGACGGACGATCACTCAGGACACATAGCCGTCACCTGAGGCCGCTTAATACAAAGGAGATCGCAATGGCTGTTGCCAATGCGCCCAAGGAAAAAATCCAGAGTTTTCCAAGGAACGATCATTGCCTTTGCTGGAGGCCCGCGCGGATTTGCCCGTGCCGGCGGTCATCGTGAAGAAACGCCGTATTGCGGTGATCCCTGAGACGACGTAGACGATGTGGCCGCGCTAGGCAATAAGGGTCATTCCTGCGTGTTTAGCCGCGCCGGTATCAAAGGTCATGGTGCCGGTGCAGCCGGCGCCGGCTGCGGTGCGCTCAATCAGGCAATCCGCAAAGTCCGACTTGCCGTCAGCAAAGACCCTGAGTGCCCGCACCACCTGGTCAGCTCGATCGACCAGGATTTGTTTGGTGCGCAACAACGCTTCCAGTGCCTGCTTCACCTGCACATTGCTCAGCGCGTAGCAGGACGTCAGAACCCAATACAGTTCAATGACTGAAACTATGCTCACGAAGCCTGGACTGTCACCATCGAGCGATTCGATGAGCTGGGTCGCCTTGAGCGATTGCTTGGGATCGTCCTGCATGATGTAGCGCACCAGGACGTTTGTGTCGAGACCGATCATCGCGCAGCCGCCCCGCGCCGAGCGATGGCCGCATTCATCGCTACGATCGAAACGATCTTCTTGGCGGGACCAAACATGCCCTTCAGCTCAGTCACCTCGCGAGTGGCGGCCACGAATTCGTAGCGCCCCGGCGCGATCTGAACGAACTCAACGCGATCGCCGGTATCAACATGAAGATCCTTGCGGACTTCGGCGGGGATGGTGATTTGCCCTTTAGAGCTTAGTGTTGCGATTGCCATGCTGTGTTCCTTGTTCCTTACTTTAATGTAAGGCGGGAACGATGTCAACTTGATGCAACACGCCCACATCAGCATGGCCCGCTACCTGTCTTCAAGAGCCAGCGGCATGAAATTTGGACAAATTGCTCGCCCTGACCGGGCAAACAGAGACAGCTGACATTCGCCAAGGACCGCCCGCGGACAACGTGGTGCCCCAAACCGACATCGGCGCCCGTGTCGAGCAGACGTTCGCAGGCGCGGTCCGGGATGCTAACGCAGACGTTTAAGTTGATGGTTCCGATCACTCGAAACGCACTTGTAAAACGTACCAAGTTTGGTACAATTCGACATGGAAAGAAAAACAACTCCAACACTGGGAGCGCGATTCTTTAGAACGGACGCCGGGGGTGAACCGTTGCGCGACTGGTTGAAAAGCCTGCCTGTTATCGACCGCAAGACCATCGGGGAAGACATCAAGACTGTTCAATTTGGATGGCCCTTGGGGATGCCGTTGGTTGATCACTTGGAGAGCGGCATTTGGGAGGTTCGCAGCAGGCTCGGCACCCGCATTGCTCGCGTGCTATTTGCGCTTGATGGTGACACCATGGTGCTGTTGCACGGCTTCATCAAGAAAGAACAAAAGACACCGAGGTCGGAACTGGATTTGGCGAAGGATCGACTCAAACAACTGAAGAGGCAGAAATGACAAAACAAAATCTGGGAAGCGACTTCGATGACTTCCTCGCCGAAGAGGGCATGCTTGAAGAGGTTACAGCCGTGGCGGTAAAGCGGGTCATCGCGTGGCAAATCGAGCAAGAAATGAGCGCTCAGAAGATGACGAAGACCGCGATGGCCAAGAAGATGAGGACCAGTCGCGCGTCTCTGAACCGTTTGCTTGATGCGAATGACACAAGCCTGACCTTGACCACATTGGCTGGCGCTGCTGCCGCGCTGGGCCGGCGAATTAAGTTGGAGTTGGCTCCAGCGTAATCGCCCCCGTTGAACATCGAGGCATCCGTTCCTTACAGAAGTGACTGACTGCTAATTGGCAATCTGTCTGCTGAAAGACCGCTTCAGAGCGCAGTCTTGAAAGTCTCTTGTTGGTCGATTGCGGGTATACCTTTGATCGAATTCGCGACCACACTGCAGTCGCAGGTCTACTGGAAGCAATGACCGCACTCTGGCAGTCAATTTGAACTTCTATA
>CAIWNX010000048.1 GCA_903914175.1 uncultured beta proteobacterium
CTCGAGGCCAAGGGCCTGGCCTACAAGGCGGGCAGTGGCGATGTGAACTATGCGGTGCGAAAGTTTCCGGGCTACGGCAAACTCTCAGGCAAGTCGCTCGACGACCTGCGTGCCGGCGAGCGTGTTGCCGTGGATGACGGCAAGGATGATCCGCTGGATTTTGTTTTGTGGAAGTCCGCCAAGGCGGACGAACCGGATGACGCCAAGTGGGACAGCGCCTATGGCAAAGGACGCCCGGGCTGGCACATCGAGTGCTCGGCCATGAGTTGCCAGACGCTGGGCGAGAGTTTCGATATCCATGGTGGCGGCGCTGACCTGCAGTTTCCGCACCACGAGAACGAGATTGCGCAGAGCGAGGGCGCAAACGGCAAACCGCTGGCCAGCATCTGGATGCACAACGGTTTCGTTCGGGTTGACAACGAAAAGATGTCCAAGAGTCTGGGCAACTTCTTCACCATTCGCGAGGTCCTGCAGAAGTATGACCCCGAGACCGTGCGCTTCTTCCTTTTGCGAACGCATTACCGTAGCGCGTTGAATTACAGCGACGTGCATCTGGACGACGCGCGCAATTCGCTCAAGCGCCTGTACACCGCCTTGTCTTTGGTGACGCCAGCCGCGCTGGCGGTGATCGATTGGTCCAACCCTTTTGCAGCGCGTTTCAAGGCGGCGATGGACGAAGACTTTGGCACGCCAGAGGCCGTGGCCGTGCTATTTGATCTGGCTTCTGAAGTCAACCGGAGTCGCTCGGACGAACTCGGTGGCTTGCTCAAGGCGCTGGGCGCTTGCATCGGTTTGTTGCAGGGTGACGCCGGAGCGTTCCTGCAGGCGGGCGCCGGGCTCGATGAGGCCACGATTGGCAACCTGATCGCGCAGCGCGCCGATGCCAAGGCCAGCAAAAACTTTGCGGAGGCCGACCGTATTCGCCAGCAACTCACGGCGCAGGGCATTGTCCTCAAGGATTCTGCCAGCGGCACCACCTGGGAGGTTGTGCAGTGATGGTCCCCGCCAAAACAGCCGCACCCCTGGTCCTGACCCCTGCCTATTGGGACGATGCCTGCAAGCATCTGATGAAGAAGGACCGCGTCATGAAGCGGCTCATTCCCCAGTTCCCCGGTGCCTGTTTGAAGACGCGGGGTGACGCCTTCGTCACGCTGGCGCGCAGCATCGTGGGGCAGCAGATCTCGGTCAAGGCGGCGCAGACCGTATGGGACCGCTTTGCACTGTTGCCCAAGAAGATGAGTGCAGGCACCGTCCTCAAGCTCAAGGTCGACGACATGCGTGCAGCCGGGCTGAGCGCGCGCAAGGTTGAATACCTGGTCGATCTGGCCCTGCACTTTGACAGCGGTTCCGTTCGTGCCACAGCCTGGGAAGCGATGGACGATGAGGCTATCATCACTGAACTGACCGGCATCCGTGGCATTGGCCGCTGGACCGCCGAGATGTTTTTGATTTTTCACCTGATGCGCCCCGATGTGTTGCCGCTCGATGACGTGGGTCTGATTAACGGCATCAGCAAGAGCTATTTTTCCGGTGATGTGGTCAGTCGCAGCGATGCGCGCGAAGTCGCCGCTGCCTGGACGCCGTATTGCAGCGTCGCGACTTGGTATATTTGGCGTTCGCTGGATCCGCTGCCAGTGGAGTATTAGGCGGCTCGCCGCCTCGCGATGACGAGAACAATGATTTAAAGGAGCGTTTGTGGCAAAGAAAACATTCCTCGATTTCGAAAACCCGATTGCCGAGCTTGAAAACAAGATCGAAGAGCTGCGCTATGTGCAGACCGAGTCGGCAGTGGATATTTCTTCCGAGATAGACCAGTTGGCCAAGAAGAGCCAGCAACTCACCAAAGACATTTACAGTGACCTGACGCCCTGGCAGATCACCAAGATCGCGCGACACCCCGAGCGGCCTTATACGCTGGACTATGTCAACGAGATCTTCACGCACTTTGTCGAGTTGCACGGTGATCGGCATTTTGCCGATGATCTGAGCATCGTCGGCGGCCTGGCACGCTTCAACGGCACGCCGTGCATGGTGCTGGGGCAGCAAAAAGGGCGCGACACCAAGGAGCGTGGCCTGCGCAACTTCGGCATGTGCAAACCCGAGGGCTATCGCAAGGCACTGCGGCTGATGAAAACGGCTGAGAAATTCAAGCTGCCGGTTTTCACCTTTGTTGACACGCCCGGCGCCTATCCCGGCATCGACGCCGAGGAGCGCGGCCAGTCGGAAGCGATCGGGCGCAATATTTTCGAGATGGCACAACTCGAAGTACCGATCATCACCACCATCATCGGTGAGGGTGGTTCTGGCGGCGCGCTGGCCCTCTCCATCGGTGACCAGGTGCTGATGCTGCAGTACTCGATTTATTCGGTGATCAGTCCGGAAGGTTGCGCCTCGATTTTGTGGAAGACCTCTGACAAAGCGCAGGAGGCCGCAGACGCACTGGGTATCACGGCACACCGCCTCAAGGCCCAGGGCTTGATTGACAAGATCGTCAACGAGCCGGTCGGCGGCGCGCAGCGCGATCACAAGCAGATGGCGGCTTTCCTCAAGCGCGCCCTCAACGACGCATTCCGCCAGGTCAGTGACCTCAAGGTCAAGGAACTGCTGGACCGGCGTTACGAGCGCCTGCAAAGTTATGGTCGCTTCACCGACACCAAGGCCGCAGCCAAGTAGGGTGCTGCGCATGCGAGCCTTGCGGGGCCGCGTGTGACGACGACATTGGACGAGGCGGTTTCCCGATTCACGCCGGCGTTGCCGCTGGCTGTTGCTTACAGCGGCGGCCCCGATTCCACTGCATTGCTGTTGGCCTGTGCGCAAAAGTGGCCGACGCAGGTGCAGGCGATTCACATCCACCATGGTCTGCAAGCAGCGGCTGATGATTTTGAGCGCCATTGTCAGCGCGTTTGTTCAGATATAGGCGTGCCCTTGCGGGTCAAAAGGGTCGATGCGCGTCATGCCAGTGGTCAAAGCCCGGAAGATGCGGCACGCCGGGCCCGGTATCAGGCGTTTGACGCCATTGCGCTGGAGGAGGGCGCTTCCTTGTCCTTCAGGAGTATTGCGCTGGCGCAGCATGCGGACGATCAGATCGAAACCCTGCTGCTGGCCTTGAGCCGGGGCGCGGGTCTGCCGGGTCTGAGCGCCATGCCGGCGAGTTGGCAGCGTGATGGCATCCAGTTCTACCGCCCCTTGTTACAGGTCAGCGCGGCCGAAATTCGGCGCTGGCTGGAAAGTCGGGGCGCAAGTTGCGTGCAGGACCCCAGCAACAGTGATGAGCGCTTCACCCGCAACCGCATCCGCGCCCGCCTGTTGCCGGCGCTGGAGGCGACCTTCCCACAGTTTCGTGACACTTTTGGCCGCAGCGCCACGCATGCGGCGCAGGCGCAGACCGTGCTAGTGGAAGTTGCCGAGCAGGACCTGGCCCACATCGGTACGCCGCCCGAGATTGCCCGGCTTCAGGGTTTGAGCCCAGCGCGCCAGGCCAACGTGTTGCGCCATTGGTTCCGAACAGCGCATCAGACCGTACCGAGCGCGGCGCAGCTGGCAGAGCTGCTCGATCAGATTGCCGTCTGCCGTACGCGCGGCCACGCAATTCGCATCAAGGTGGGTCTTGGCTATGCCGAGCGCCGGGGGCCTGTGCTGCATTGGTACAATCCCTTGGTTTTGTAATAAAAAATCTTCCTCCAATGGCATTGATTGTTCATAAATACGGCGGCACGTCGATGGGTTCCACGGAACGTATCCGCAATGTCGCCAAGCGCGTCGCCAAATGGGCGCGTGCTGGCCACCAGATGGTGGTCGTCCCCTCCGCGATGAGCGGCGAAACCAACCGTTTGCTGGCTCTGGCCAAGGAACTGGCTCCGGCCCGAACCACCGACGCCTATGGCCGCGAACTCGACATGCTGGCCGCCACCGGCGAGCAGGCGTCGAGCGCCTTGCTGGCCATTGCGCTGCAGGCCGAGGGTCTGGAGTCGGTCAGCTACGCCGGCTGGCAGGTTCCGATCCGCACCGACAGCGCCTACACCAAAGCCCGCATCGAATCAATTGACGACGCTCGCGTTCGCAACGATCTGAAGGTGGGCCGCGTTGTCATCGTCACCGGCTTCCAGGGCCTTGACGAACTCGGCAACATCACGACGCTCGGGCGCGGCGGCTCGGACACCTCGGCAGTGGCGGTTGCGGCGGCCATGAAAGCCGATGAGTGCCTGATCTACACCGACGTGGACGGCGTCTACACCACCGACCCGCGTGTTGTGCCCGAAGCACGTCGCCTGCACACGGTGAGCTTCGAAGAGATGTTGGAGATGGCCTCCATGGGCTCCAAGGTCTTGCAGATTCGCTCGGTCGAGTTTGCCGGCAAATACAAGGTGCCGCTGCGGGTTCTGAGCAGTTTCACCCCCTGGGATATTGACATCAACGAGGAAGCCGTCTCCGGCACCCTGATTACTTTTGAGGAAGACGAGCACATGGAAAAAGCCATTGTTTCGGGTATTGCGTTCAGCCGCGAAGAAGCCAAGATTTCCGTGTTGGGTGTGCCCGACCGGCCCGGTATTGCGTTCCAGATTCTGGGCGCCGTGGCGGACGCCAATATCGACGTTGACGTCATCATCCAGAACATCAGCAAAGACGGCAAGACCGACTTCAGCTTCACCGTCAACCGCGGCGACTACAACAAGACGGTTGAATTGTTGAAAGAAAAAGTACTGCCCAGTCTGGGTGCGCAAGAGGTGGTTGGCGACGCCAAGATCTGCAAGGTCTCGATCGTCGGCATCGGCATGCGCAGCCACGTTGGTGTGGCCAGCAAGATGTTTCGCGTGCTGAGCGAAGAGGGCATCAACATCCAGATGATTTCCACCTCCGAAATCAAGACCTCGGTCGTGATCGACGAGAAGTACATGGAACTCGCGGTGCGCGCACTGCACAAGGCTTTTGAACTGGACCAACCGCCCGCTTGACGGATCGGCGCGGTCTCATGAGATAATTCGCGCATTCAGGAAACGTGACCGAGTGGCCGAAGGTGCTCCCCTGCTAAGGGAGTATGGGGTGTAGAGCCTCATCGAGGGTTCGAATCCCTCCGTTTCCGCCAAACCTAAAAAACCTTTGCAAAACAACAACTTGCAAGGGTTTTTTTTCGCCTGTCCCAAGTTGATATGAAGATTTTAGGACAGAAAAACACCCTAAAACATCGTTCAAATGTCCCCGTTTTGTCCCCGCACTGTCCCCGTTTTGTCCCCGTACTTGCCTTTTTAGTGTCCCCGTTTTGTCCCCGTTTGTAAGTTTTGACTGAAATCCAAGTTTTTTGACGGTAATGCGGATTTTTTGGCGATGCTTTCAGCCCGCGCTCTATTCGTTGAACCAAGCCAATCCTGCAGAACGCCCGGATTGTCTTGTCCCATTCGGGTAACGATCGCTATCGCAACATCCGAAGTCCGGGTTCAACTCATTGGGGATGTCGTTCGACAAC
>CAIWNX010000049.1 GCA_903914175.1 uncultured beta proteobacterium
AAAAATTCCAAAAAGTCAGGGAGGAATTACCAAGAAAGGAAGTCCGAATCAGCCGGGCCAAAGAGTTGATAATTTAGCCGTCCTGCCTGGGGCAGTTTGGGTGGCCATAAGTGGAGCAGTTTGGGGTGGCCATCGGGGATCGACGCACCGGAACTGGCGCAGAGCTATGGCGCACAGGCGCAGGCCAGCCTGTCACGGCTGGTTCTGGGGCAGGCGGTGAAGGTCGCCTACAGCAAGACCGATCAGTATGGGCGGATCGTTGGCGCGGTGTTTACGCCCGGTTGCCAGTATGCGAATCTGGAACAGGTGGCAACGGGTTCCGCCTGGTTCTACCGCGCCTACCAGTGCGAGCTCAGTGCCGCGCAAAGGATTCTGTTTGATCGCGCGGAAACGGCGGCCAAAAGTGCGCGCCTGGGGCTGTGGGCCCAGACGTCGCCAACCGCGCCATGGGTCTTCAGAAACGGCAGCAACCCCGAGGTACCGATCTGCCCTTGACCGTCTGCAGGGCGCCTTCAGAACGGGCTGTTGTCCTTTTCCAGCCCCAGGCGCATCAGCTTCATGCGCAGGCCGACGCGGGTCAGGCCCAAGGCATCGGCAACATGCGTCTTGTTGCCCTTGAAGCGCAGCATGGCTTGCTGGATCAGTTGTACTTCCAGACGTTCGAGTTGATGGCGCAACTGGCCCGATTCCGATTTGTCGGCCGTGGCTGGCAAACTGCTGGCGCTCTGGCGCAGCCGTGGTGACAACAGATCGGCGCCGAGCAGCGGCCCGTCGGCCAGCGCCAACGCCCGGCGCACCTCGTTTTGCAGTTCGCGCACATTGCCGGGCCAGCTGTGCTGGTTCAGGCATTTCATTGCTTCAGCTGTCATCTGCCGCGCCGGCAAGGCTGACTTTTTGAGTATTTCAGACACGATGGGCGCGATGTCCTGTGGCCGCTCGCGCAGTGCCGGCAGATTGAGCGTGATGCCGGCGATGCGGTAGAACAGGTCTTCGCGAAAACGCCCGCTGGCCACATCGGCTTCCAGATTGCGATTGGTGGCGGTGATGACGCGCACATTGACCGCGACCGGGCGCGGACTGCCGACCGGGCGCACCTCACCTTCCTGCAGCGCGCGCAGCAGCTTGACCTGAAACGCGGGCGAGGTTTCGCCGATTTCATCGAGGAACAGGGTGCCGCCGTCGGCTTGCTGGAACAGGCCAATGCGCGATTCGGTGGCGCCGGTGAAGGCACCGCGCTTGTGGCCGAACAACTCGCTCTCAAGCAGGGTGTCGGGCACGGCGCCGCAGTTCTCCACCACAAAGGGCTGCTCGGCGCGTGCGCTGGCGTAGTGGATGGCGCGCGCCAGCAGTTCCTTGCCGGTGCCCGATTCGCCGGTGATCAGCACCGAGAGTTCGTGCGCCGCGATTTTTTCGGCCAGTGTGCAGACCGCGTTCAGCGGGCTGTCGCCGGCGCGCGTCAGGCGATCAAAACCGGCCTGGCTCTTGGCCTTTTGCCGCAGGTTGGCCACACGCAGCGCCAGCGTCTCGGGGCTGGCGCGCAGCTCCAGCGTCAGGCGCTGGTTCTCCTGCTGCAAGCGCCAGAGCTCGGCTGCGTTTTGCAGCGTCAGCAGCAACTGGTCCGGATGCCAGGGCTTGAGCAGGTATTGCCAGATGCCGGCCTCGTTGATGCCGGCGATGATGTCCTCGGCCTCGGTGTGGCCCGACAGGATCAGGCGCATGGTGTTGGGCCAGCGGTCGCGCACGCTGCGCAGGAATTCGACGCCCGACGTGCCCGGCATGCGCTGGTCCGACAGCACGATATGCACCACCTCGGCCTCCATCACGGCCAGACCGTCCTCGGCCGATGCGGCCGTGAAGACCGTGAAGTGGTCTTCGAGCGTGCGGCGCAGTGTTTCCAGGGCGCGTTGCTCATCGTCAACCACCAGCAAGGACAGGGGCGTTCGGCTTGTCACGGCTTCGTCTTCAACTCGGCTGACGCTGCTTTGGCGCCAGTTGATCGCCAAAACAGATACCCAGATCGCGCCCGGTCTGCAGTGTGTCACTGTCAAGCGGCACGCCCTTCATGCGCCCCGCCACTTCTTCCAGCGCGACGTAGTTCACATCGGGAAAACCCAGTGCAATCATGATGCCGGACTGCCCTTCGTCAAGCGCACGCACCGCTGCGGCACCAAAGCGCAGGGCGGTCAGGCGGTCGAACGCCGTTGGACTGCCGCCGCGCAGCAGGTGGCCCAATACGACGACACGGGTATCTTTACCGGTGCGCTCCTGCAGTGTCTGGGCGACGCGCTCACCGATCCCGCCCAGACGCTCGGCGTGGCCAATTTCGGCTGGGGCCAGAATCTCGCGCGTGCTGTGGCCGGCGCGAGCGCCCTCGGCCACCATCACGATCGAGTACAGGTGACCACCGGCATCGCGCGCGCGGATTGCGTCGGCGACCTTGTCGATGTCAAAGTCGATCTCTGGAATCAGGATGGCATGAACGTGGCCGGCAATGCCGGCGTGCAGGGCGATCCAGCCTGCGTAGCGCCCCATCACCTCAACCACCATTACGCGCTGGTGACTCTCGGCTGTGCTGTGCAAGCGGTCCACGCATTCGGTGGCGAAGGCCACAGCGGAGTCGAAGCCAAAGGTCGTGAAGGTCTTGTCCAGATCGTTGTCAATGGTCTTGGGTACGCCGACCACGCGCAGCCCTTTCAGGTGCAGGGCGTTGGCGATGGTGAGCGAGCCGTCGCCGCCGATCGACACCAGGGCGTCAATTTCGTGGCTTGCGAAATAGGCCAGAATGTCGTCCGAACGGTCGATCTCACGCGTGCTGCCGTCGGGCATGCGAACCGGAAAGTGCAGCGGGTTGCCCTTGTTGGTGGTACCAAGAATGGTGCCACCGAGGTGGCCGATGCCGCGCACCCGGTCGTGCGTCAAACGCGTAACGCCGCCTTCTGTGTAGCGCTCGGGGAAAAGGATGCCGTTGAAGCCATCTCGGATGCCGTAGGTTTCCCAGCCGCGGTTGGCCGCCGCAATCACCACCGATTGAATGACCGCATTGAGCCCTGGGGCATCACCACCGCCGGTGCAGACGGCAATGCGGCGAATCGCATTCGACATGAAAACTCCTGTTAGCGAAACCAAAGCTCAAGGATAAGCCCGAATCAAGCGGCCATCAGGCGTTGGGCGCTGATATTTCTCAAGTGTCCGCTTTCCAGTTCAAATCCCGGTGCCGCGCCAAGTGCCGTGGCGTCCACGATGCCAGCGATTTGTACACGAAGTGATGGCGTGCCACGTGGTAGCTCGGATCGAATCCGTAAAAGTTGCGTCGCATCTGCGTCAATTCCTCTTCGCGGTAGGCGGCCAGCGGCTTGATGGCTTCGTCGCGCACCCGTGTCTCGTGTTTTTCTGTCAATCGTGCCGACAGGTCCGGTGCGCTGGCGAGCGCTGCGGCGCGCTGCGCCACTTCGGCGCGGAAAGTCGGTACATCGCCGCCCAGACAGGCATCGCTGAAACCAATTTCCTGCGCGTGGCGTGCCGTCAGCGGCTCGCGCTTGTGCATGATGGCGCGTGCCGCGTCCAGGCCGACACGCCGCGGCAGGGAGTAGGTCCAGTACTCGGAACCATACAGGTTGCCCATGTTTTTGTAATGCGGGTTGAGCAGCACGGCTTCGCGTGCCCAGACCTGATCGCAGGCGCGCGCCAGAAAGCAGCCGCCGGCACCGCAGTTGCCGCCCAGAGCGGCGATCGTGATTTGCGCATCGGTGGTAATCAACGCCAGCGCCAGGTCGTTCATGGCGTTGATGTTGCGCCACGATTCGTCAGCGGCAGAACCACCGTTCAGACTGGCGGCTTCGATGACGTTGAGGTGGATGCCGTTGGACCAGAAATCGCCGCCGCCCAGCAGCAGCAAAACTGTGGTGGGGCGCTGCCTGGCCCAGAGCAGCGCGGCGCGCAGGCGCTCGCATTGCTGCGTTGACATGGCGCCGTTGTAGAACTCGAAATGCAGCGTGCCGACGGCACCAATCTCCTCGTAGGCAATGTCCTGCCAGGTCGGTGCCTTGGCGCGCCAGTAGCCCTCCAGCGGCGCTTCTGCGACGCCTTGCGATTCGCGTTCAAACGCCAGCGTTGCGGGCAGCTTGATGCTGCCTTTGCGCTTGACGTGGCCGAACCAGACCGCGCCGTCAACCGTGGCGCGCAGCAGCGCCGTTTCGCGCCGCGCAATCACGTTGCCCGGCGTGCCACGCAACGTCGTCTCCGGCCACGCATCGAACAGATGGCAGGGCTGGTCAAACAGCGTGTCGGCAACGCCTGGAAAACCATCGGCGGCACCGATCTTGCGCAGCACGGTTGTGCTGTTGTCATGTTGCCAGTCAATGCGGCGCTCGGCTTGCGTCATCAGCGCACGCTGGCAGCCGCGCGCAGCGATGGCGGCCTGTGCTTGCGGCACGAAGTCGCCGGAATCGAAACGCTGCAATGCCAACAGCACGGCCTGGCTGGCGGCCTGTGTCACCTCGTGGCGGTACAGGCTGGACTTCCTGGCTTCGCGCATAGTGAAAGTGACGCTGGCCCAGACTGGCCCGGCGTCCATTTCCGCTTGCGCTTGCAGCACGGTGACGCCCCATTCGGTTTCCTGGTTTTCAATCGCCCAGTCCAGCGCGGAAGGGCCACGGTCACCCACAATGCCCGGATGCACGATCAGACACACATGGCGTGACCAGATGGATTCGGGAATGGCACGGCGCAAGTAGGGCGCGATGATCAGCGCCGGTTGAAAAAGCGCGACCGCTTCCTCGGTCACACTGTCGGCGATGTCGAACTCAACCGAGGTCTCATGCCCGCGCTCCTTGAGCTCTGCCGCCAGCCGCTGCGTCAGGCTGTTGAAGGCATGGGTCAGCAGCAGGATGCGCATGAGGGGGTTTCAGCAAATCCTGGGCAACTGATCGCTGGCCAGCCAGTCCACGATGCGCCGGCCGCCGAAGGCGGTGGTGAGCTGCACGAAGTGATGGGCGTCTAGCGTCACTTCACCGATGAGCGCGGCGTCCGCGCCAAGCGGATGTGCGCGCATGGCTGCCAGCAGGCGCGGCGCATCGGCTGCGGCGCAGATGGCGATCAGCTTGCCTTCGTTGGCGACGTTGAGCGCATCGAGCCCGAGTAGTTCGCAGGCCGCT
Organism: uncultured beta proteobacterium; assembly: GCA_903914175.1. Classification (GTDB taxonomy): domain Bacteria; phylum Pseudomonadota; class Gammaproteobacteria; order Burkholderiales; family Burkholderiaceae_C; genus Rhodoferax. The sequence continues at coordinate 5,154 of CAIWNX010000049.1, forward strand.
GCCACCACCGGCTTCACCGGAATCGCTTTCTCGTGCAGCATCATGCCGACACCGGACTGGCCGGCGATTTCATTGAGCGTGGCGGCGAGTCCGCCGCGTGTCGGGTCGCGCAGGCAGCGGATGTCGGCGTTGGTTGCGAGCATCGCGGCGATCAGGCCGTTGAGCGCTGCGGTGTCGGAGAGGATCGGGGCATCAAAGCGCAGGTTCTCGCGCTGGCTCATGATGGCCACGCCGTGGTCGCCGATCGAGCCCGAGACCAGCACCACATCACCGGGTCGGGCGCGGTTGCCGCCGAGTTCCAGACCATCGGGCAAGACACCGACTGCGGTGGTGGTGATGAAGACGCCGTCGCCCTTGCCGCGCTCGACCACCTTGGTGTCGCCCGTCACCACCGGCACGCCGGCCGTGCGCGCCGCCTGCGCCATCGATTCGACGATGCGCGCCAAGTCACTGAGCGCAAAACCTTCTTCAAGGATGAAGCCTGCCGCCAGATAGAGTGGTGTCGCACCCATCACCGCGACGTCATTGACCGTGCCGTGTACCGACAGGCAACCGATGTCGCCACCGGGGAAGAACAAGGGCGAGACCACATGGCTGTCGGTGGACATCACGATGCGCGCTGGTTTCCCGCCCAGCATCGGTGCGGGCAGCACGGCGCCGTCATTGCCCTGGCCCAGGTATTCGTTGCCCAGGTGTTTGGCGAACAGTTCGGAGATCAGTTGCACCATGGCGCGGCCACCCGAGCCGTGCGTCAGATCGACGCGCCCTCCTTTGAGGTCGAGGGGTCGGACGTAGCCGCGTTTGACTTCAGACATCAGGTCATATCCTTGTAGCGGCCGTAACTGTAGTGCGCGGCGCAAGCGCCTTCGCTGCTGACCATGCAGGAGCCGATCGGGTTTTCTGGCGTGCAGACGGTGCCGAAGATTTTGCAGTCCTGCGGCCGCTTGACACCGCGCAGAATGGCGCCGCACTCGCAGGCCTTGTTGTCGGCCACCGATGCATAGACCAGTTCAAAGCGGCGCTCGGCGTCGAAGGCGGCGTAGGGCTCACGGATCTGCAAGGCCGAATACGGCACGATGCCAAGACCGCGCCACTCGAACTCGCGGCGCAGCTCAAACACTTCGGCAACCCGGTCCTGCGCTTTGAGATTGCCCTCGCGCGTGACAGCACGCGAAAATTCATTTTCGACTTCGGCGCGCCCTTCGTTGACCTGGCGCACCAGCATCAGAATCGCCTGCATGACGTCGAGCGGCTCGAAGCCCGCGATCACCACCGGCTTGCGGTACTCCTCGGCAAAGAACTCATAGGGCAGGCTGCCGATCACGGTCGAGACATGGGCCGGGCCAATGAAGCCGTCAATCGGCACCGTGCCCCATTGCCGCACTTCGGGCGATTCCAGAATCTGGCTGATCGCTGCCGGTGTCAGCACATGGCAACACAGCACGCTGAAGTTGGTGAGTTGCTCCTGCTGTGCTTGCTGGATGGCAAGCGCCGTCGGTGGTGTCGTGGTCTCGAAACCGATGGCAAAGAAGACGACTTCGCGCTGCGGGTTGTCGCGTGCGATTTGCAGCGCGTCGAGCGTCGAATACACCATGCGGATATCACCGCCGCGCGCTTTGGCTTTCATCAGCGACAGGCCGTTGGAGGCCGGTACGCGCAGCGTGTCGCCGTAAGTGCAAAGGATGACATCGCGCGTGAGCGCCAGATTGATCGCCAGATCGACACGGCCGATCGGCAGCACGCAGACCGGGCAGCCCGGGCCGTGCACCATGCGCACGTTCTGCGGCAGCAGGTCGGACAGGCCGTAGCGCGAAATGGCGTGCGTGTGGCCACCGCAGAATTCCATGAAGCTGTAGCGCCGCGTCGGCTCGACGATGGCGGCGATTTTGCTGGCGATGGTCTGGGCGACTTCGCCGTCGCGAAATTCGTCGATGTATTTCACGCCGCCAGCCTGCTTGCATCGAGTTCGGAAAACAGCGCCAGTGTTCTTTCGGCTTCTTCCGGGTCGAGTTTGGACAGCGCGTAGCCAACGTGCAGGATGACGTAGTCGCCCACCTGCACACCGTCGAGCAGGGCCAGTGAAATCTCTTTGCGCACGCCACCCAGATCAACCACGGCTGCATCGCCAGGGCCGACTTCGACTACCTTGACCGGAAGTGCAAGACACATGGTTCAGTGATCCTTTGAGTTGATGGCGATCCAGGCCTGCCCGACTGCGATGCTGGCGTCGCCCGGCGACAAGCGCCGGGGTGCCAGGATGGTCAAGCCTTGGTCTTCCATATTTTGCCGCAGTCGCAACGATAGCAGGGTGTTCAGAAAACAGCCGCCGCCCCAGGCCACGGTTGTCAGGCTGGTGCGCTGGGCGGCTTGCAGAACCCAGTCGGCGAGGGCTGCCACCAGTGTGGCGTGAAAGACGGCCGCCATTTGATCGGCATCGGGCGCAGCGTCGAGCGCGGCGAGCAGGGGCCACAGATCGAGTTGGCCGTCGGCGCCGATGCGCCAGCCACCTGCCAGCGCCGCTGGCCAGCCGTGCTGCTCGATGTGCCGCGTGGCGGCCTGCTCGAGCAAGATCGCGGCTTGCGCTTCATACTGCATTTGATCGCACAGGCCCAGCAGTCCGGCAGCAGCGTCGAAGACGCGGCCCATGCTGCTGGAGCGCGGGCAGTTGATGTTCTTATCCAGCATCTGCGCAATGACGCCCGCGCCGTCTTGGGTAAAGCGCGTGCCGATGTCGGCGTTGCGCCCGAGTTCGTGCAGCACGGATGCCGCCATGCGCCAGGGCTCGCGCGCGGCCTTGTCGCCGCCGGGTAGTGGCAGTGGCCGCAAGCAGCCGATGCGCTCGAACTGTGCGCCCTCGACTCGCAACAGTTCGCCGCCCCAGGCCGTGCCGTCGGAACCGAGGCCGACGCCGTCGAGCGCCAGACCGAGTACCGCTCCCCTGTGGCCGTGCTCGGCGCACACCGCTGCGATATGGGCATGGTGGTGCTGCACCGCAACCGTTGGCAGGCCATGGCGCTGCGCAAAGGCCAGTGCGGCACGGGTGCTGTGGTAGTTCGGGTGCAGGTCGTGCGCGACGATGTCGGGCGTGACTTCAAGCAGGCTGAGCATGCGCACTACGGTCTCATCCAGAAAATCGCAGGTCGCGGCGTTGTCCAGATCGCCGATGTGGGGTGAGGCAAAAGCCTGGTCGCCGCGTGTCACGCAGATGGCGTTTTTCAGGTGTGCGCCAAAGGCCAGCACGGATGGCCCGCCGTGCGGCAAGCGGATGGCCGACGGCGTGTAGCCACGGCTGCGCCGGATGAATTGCGCGCCAATTCCCAAAGGGCGCAGCACGCTGTCGTCACAGCGCGCGACGATGGCGCGGTCGTGGTCCAGAATCGCGTCGGCAATTCCCGCCAGTCGGCTGCTTGCCTGCGCTGAATCACGCACGATCGGCTCGCCGCCGGGGTTGGCGCTGGTCATCACCAGCAGCAGGTCTTGCGGTGCGGTCAGCCAGTCGGTGCCGGTCGGCCGCGCGGCGGCTTCGTGGAACAGCAGGAAGTGGATCGGCGTTGTTGGCAACATGACACCGAGTTCGCTCAGGCCGGGCGCCACGCCGGATAGCAGGGCTTCGCAGCCGGGCAGGGCGCGCAGCAGGACCACCGGGCGCTCGCGGCTCTCCAGCAGTTCTTGTTCGCTTGCTGACACGCTGGCGTAGGGCGCGAGACTGGTCACATTGGCGCTCATCACGGCAAAGGGTTTTGCTTCGCGGTTCTTGCGCTCGCGCAGGCGCTGCACGACTTCGGCGTTGCGCGCGTCGCAGGCCAGATGAAAGCCGCCCAGGCCCTTGATCGCGACGATGGCGCCAGCGCGCAGCAGGTCCAGCGTGTGCGTGATCGGGTCGCCGTTGAGGGGCTTGCCGTTGGCATCTTGTAGCGTCAGTTGCGGGCCGCAGCGTGGGCAGCAAGTGGTCTCGGCATGAAAGCGGCGGTTCGCGGGTGTCGTGTATTCGTGATCGCAAATCGGGCACAGCGGGAACGGCGCCAGACTGGTCTGAGGGCGGTCGTAGGGCAGGGCGCGGGTCACCGTGTAGCGCGGACCGCAGTGTGTGCAGGTGATGAAAGCGTGGCGCCAGCGCCGATTGGCCGGGTCAAACAACTCGGCCAGGCAGTCCGGGCACAGGCCGACGTCGGGACCGATGGCGGTGTTGGTGCTGGCGTGGTCTTGGACGCTGGGCAGGATGTTGAAGCCGTGTAAGGCACTGGGCGTTGCGTCCTGCGCTTGCACAGCATCGACGCAGGCCAGTGCCGGTGCCTCGCTGTGCAGACGTGTCAGCAGCTCATCAAGATCGGTAGTCCTGCCCTGCGCCAGGATCTCTACGCCCTGTGCGTCATTGCGCACCCAGCCGCTCAGGTTCAATTGCTGAGCGAGACGCCAGACAAAGGGCCGAAAGCCCACGCCCTGGACGATGCCGCTCACAAGGATGCGGCGCGCGATGGATTTGGTTCTCGTCATTGCGGGCTCGACCCGCAATCCAGGGTACGCCCAGCACTGGATCCCGGATCAAGTCCGGGATGACAAAATATTCGCTGCTTCCTCACGTGCGTTGCAACTGTGCTTCGAGCGCCGCGATTTTTTGCTTGAGTTGGTCCACGGTTTCGTGGCGCGCGCTGTGCGCTGCGGCCAGACCGGCGCGCAGGAAGGCGAGCCACTCGTCCATGCCGGCGCCGCTGGTGGCGGATACCTGGATGACGCGGATCTGCGGGTTGACCTGGCGCGCATAAGCGATGGCAGCAGCAACATCGAAGTCGAGGTACGGCAGCAGGTCGATCTTGTTAAGCAGCATCAGGCTGGCAGCGCGGAACATATCCGGGTATTTGATCGGTTTGTCTTCGCCTTCGGTCACCGACAGGATGACCACCTTGTGCGCTTCACCCAGGTCAAAAGCGGCCGGGCAGACCAGGTTGCCGACGTTCTCGATCATCAGCAGCGAATCAATCTGCAGGCGCAGTTGCCCCATCGCATGGCCGACCATGTGCGCGTCCAGGTGGCAGCCCTTGCCGGTGTTGATCTGGATGGCTGGCGCGCCGGTGGCGCGGATGCGTTGCGCGTCCTGGCTGGTCTGCTGGTCGCCTTCGATCACGGCCAGTGGCTGCGTGCCCAGCAGGGTGATGGTCTTGCACAGCAACGTGGTCTTGCCGGAGCCGGGGCTGGACACCAGGTTCAGCGCAAAGATGCCGCGCTCGGCCAGTTGTTGCCGGTTCTCGTTGGCGTAGGCGTTGTTCTTGGACAGGATGTCCTGTTCGATCTGCACCATGCGCTTGTTGCTGACGCCCGGCGCGTGCGAATGCTGCGCGGCCTCGCTGTGTTCGTGGGCGTGATCGTGTGGATGAGGGTGGCTGTGTTCATGACCGTGGCTGTGGTCGTGGCCGTGGTCATGGCTGTGCGTTGTGCCATCGGCATGCACGTGTTCATGGCCATGTTCATGGTCATGGTCGGGCGCTTCGCCCTCAATCTTCACTTCGCCGGCACCGCAGCCGCAGGTTATGCACATTCGGGTTCTCTCTTTCAAGTTGAGGACAGAGCTGGCGCGCTGGTGCGTCGCTGCGGTCTGTCCCACAAAGTCTCAGCTTGCTTACTCTACTTCCAATTCTTTCAGGCGCATCTCGGTGCCGCCTGTCACCTGCATCTGGTGGCCGCCGCAATGGGGGCACTCGCCAAAGACCTCGCTCATCGGCACCGTCACGGCGCAGGCCATGCACCAGCCGGTGCCGGGCAGCCTGATGATCTCAAGCCGCGCCCCTTGCGCCACGCTGTCGCGCGTGACGGCGTCAAAGCAGAATTTCATGGCTTCGACCTCGACGCCGGAGAGTTCGCCGATCTCGAGCCAGACGGTGCTGACTTTCGAAAAATTCTGCTGCCGCGCCGAATCCTCGATCAGTTGCAGCACGCCTTCGGCAAGCGACATTTCATGCATGGGCTCAGTTTATCGAAACATCTAGCGCAGCGCAAAGAAGCGCCGGCGTGACAGATCCGGCTGGTCAGCCGTTTGTTCTTGCTTGGGTGTGGCCTCGGCCGCAGCAGGCGGTGCTGACAGCAGACCGATCAGCGAGGCGCGCGCGGTCTGCGTTGCGTCGGACTGGCTGCCGAATCGGTCCATCGGCGAGAACAGCGGGCAGCTCTGGTACTCGCCAAGCTCGGGCTCCACGCCACCCAGAAAAGCGAAATCGCCGGCCGGAAACTTGACGAAACGGCGCTTGTTCTCGCCGGTGGAGGCCCAGTTCTCCGTGCTGCCGGGCAGCAGCAGGATGCTCATGCACCAGGGTGTCACAACAATGCCCAACCAGTGGCCCTGCCAGCGCTGGAAGTCAATCGCTTCAACGGCGAGCGCCGGGTTCAGAATCGGCACGTCGGCCATCTGCTCGCGCTCAATCCGAAAGAAGGCCTGTTCAACGGCGTCAGCCGGATCGTCAGTGTGAAATTTCATTTGGACGATTCGCCCCAACTCCGTGGCGCGCTGTCTTGCGCCATCAGTTCTTGCATCAGCGCCAGCGCTTCTTCGGCCTGGGCTGCATCGACGCGCTCGAAGGCAAAGCCACCGGCCTGGATCAGCAGGTAGTCGCCAACCGCCACTTCTTCGTCGAGCAGCAGCAGGCTGACCTGGCGGCGCTGGCCAAAGCATTCGGTGATGGCGACACCATCCTGTACTTCGATCACGCGCGAAGGGGCGGCCAGACACATTTCAATCCACCTTGGCGCTCAGCGCATCAAGCTGGTAGCCGCGGGCACGCAGCTCGGCCACTGCCATCTCGACCAGCACCGGAACTTGCTCGGCGATGGTGGGGGTCATCTCCATGCCGAGTTCGAGCGAGATCGGCTCGACGCCGAGCACGATGATTTCTTTTGGCATGGCATCGAGCAGTTCCAGACTGGCCAGCACGTCGGGCAGCGCAATCTGGTGCGGCGAGAGCTTGCGCCGGAAGAAAACCGGGATCTCGTCGCCGGCGATTTTCACCACGGTGCCGGGCGCGGCGCCAGTCTTGACGACGTCGATCACGATCAGAAAATCAAGGTCGGAGAGGTCTTCGATCATCTCCATGCCCGAAGTACCGCCGTCGATCACCAGCACGTTATCGGGGACCTGGTAGCGCAGTTCCAGCAACTCGACCGAACGCACACCTGCCGCTTCATCGGTCAGGATGGTGTTGCCGATTCCCAGAACAACTGCACGCATAGGACAAACCCCAGAAATGAAAAGGGCCGGCTGGACGCCGACCCCTTGATGTTAAGGCCGTTCAGACTGCCTTGATCGAAATTGCCGTGTCACTGTCCTTGTCGGTCAGGTGAATGGCGCAGGCGATGCAAGGGTCGAATGAGTGGATGGTGCGCAGCACTTCGAGCGGCTTCTCAGGGTCGGCAATCGGCGTGCCCATGAGCGATGCTTCGTAAGGGCCGGGTTCGTCCTTCTCGTTGCGCGGGCAGGCGTTCCAGGTTGAGGGCACGACGCACTGGTAGTTCTTGATCTTGCCGTTGTCGATGACAACCCAGTGCGACAGCGCACCGCGCGGTGCCTCGTGAAAGCCCACGCCCATGACTTCGTCTTTCGGGAACACCGGCTTGTTGAAAGTCGCCAGGTCGCCTTTACCCATGTTGGTGAGCAGGGCGGTCCACTGGTCGGCCAGCAGGTCAACGTTGACGCAGCAGGTGATGGCACGCGCCGCGTGGCGACCGATGGTCGAGTGCATGGCGCCCAGGCCGATCTTGGTCTTGGCCAGCGCCGACACCGTCTCCAGCGCAGCGGTGGCGTACTTGGTGGTGGGCGCATGGCCGGCGGCCAGACCATTGAGAACCCGCGCCAGCGGGCCGACCTGTGCCGTCTTGCCGTAGAAGGTGGGAGACTTCATCCAGGAATACTTTGCGTCTTCCTTGAAGTCGGTGTAGTTCGGTGTTGTCTCGCCCTTGTACGGGTGCAGTGCGCCGGCTTTTTCGTAGTTGTACCAGGAGTGCTTGACCGACTCCTCAACGCCTTTTTGCCAGTACTGATCGTTGAAGGATGAGATTGGTTTGCGCGTCGCCAGATCAGCGCCTTCGATGAAGCCGCCGGGGAATGCAAACTGCGTGCCCTTGGTGTCCAGGGGAATGTCCGGCACCGACAGGTAGTTGGTGACGCCCTTGCCGATGGCCGTCCACTCCGGATAGAACGCGCCGACGGCGGCCACGTCGATCAGGTAGACGTTCTTGACGAAGTCGGAGAGCTCGTCAATCCAGCCCTTGATGGCCATCAGGCGTTCCACCGTCAGCACGGCTTGCGAATCGGTGGCCAGCGGGTTGGCGACACCACCAACCGCGACGTTCTGGATGTGCGGTGTCTTGGAGCCCAGGATCGAGACGATTTTGTTGGCCTTGCGCTGCACTTCAAGCGCTTGCAGATAATGCGCCACCGCCAGCAGGTTGACCTCGGGCGAGAGCTTCATCGCCGGGTGACCCCAGTAGCCATTGGTGAAGATGCCGAGTTGGCCGCCGTTGACGAATGTCTTGAGCCGCTCGTGCACGCGGCGCATCTCGTGCTTGCTGTTGAGATGCCAGCTTGAGAGGCTCTCGCCCAGGATGGATGTCTTGTCCGGGTCGGCTTTCAGCGCCGAGGTGACGTCAACCCAATCCAGTGCCGACAGGTGATAGAAGTGAACAATGGCGTCATGCACCGAATGCGCCAGGATGATCAGGTTTCGGATGTACTGCGCGTTGAGCGGAATCTCCATCTTCAGCGCGTTTTCGACTGCGCGTACCGAGGTGATGGCGTGCACCGTGGTGCAGACGCCGCAGATGCGTTGCGTGATGGCCCAGGCGTCGCGCGGGTCGCGCCCGAGCAGGATCTGTTCCACGCCGCGCCACATCTGTCCCGAGGACCAGGCTTTCTGAACTTTGCCGCCGTCGATATCGACGTCGATCCGCAGGTGGCCTTCGATGCGGGTGATCGGGTCAATCGTTATGCGTTTTGACATTTTTTGTCTCCTGAACTATTTCTAAACCTTGTGGGACAGACCGAAGCTACGCGCAGCGAGCAAGCTCTGTCCCCAACCAATTAAGAGGCCACCTGCGCTTCTTCCCTTGGCAATACCGGGAAGCGGCGCGTGATGATGATGTAACCGAGCACCTCAACGGCGAACATGCCGGTGGTCACCATCACCTCCGTAAATGAGGGGAAATAGGTCCAGCCGGAACCGGTGTGATGGCCGTAGCCGATCAGGAAGCCGTTCAGCCGCAACAGGATGCCGCCCAGCATGATGGCAATGCCGGCCAGGAACAGCTTCGCCGGATTGCGCCGCGCCTCAGCGCTGCCAATCAACAGGAAGGGTGCCAGGAAACACAGGTTCTCGACCCAGAATGCGAACGCGACGAAACTTGGCTTGAAGGCTTCGCCGAGCGCGCCGCGCACCAGCAGGTCGGCAAAGCGCACCACGAGGTAAACCGCCAGCGCGCCGAGCATGACTTTTGCCATTGGATTGAGCAGGTGCATTTCGATCTTGCGCCGATAGGCAGAGGCCGCGACACAGGACTCAAACAGCACGACACCGTAGCCGATGATGATGGCGGTGAGCAGGTAGATCAGCGGCACCATCGGGGTCTGCCACAGCGGATTGACTTGCCCGCCCATGACCACCAGCATGGTGCCGAGAGACGCCTGGTGCATCATCGGCAGCACCATGCCCAGCGCGATGAAGAAGAACAGCGCTTTCGTCAGTTTCTTCTTGACGTCCTTCAGGCCGAATTTTTCCAGGAAGACGGGAGCGAACTCGATCCACATCACCACGATGTAGGCCGTGACGCAGGCCGCCACTTCGAACATCACCGAGTTGGCGTTGACGTAGCCGGGCCAGAAGATGTGCCAGAAGTTCCACCAGCGCCCGAGGTCAAAGAAGATGCCGCCGCCAGCCAGCGTGTAGCCAAACAGACTGGCCAACAACGCCGGGCGGATCAGTGGGTGGTACTCGCCCTTGTTGAAGATATAGACCAGCAGCGCCACGGAAAAACCGCCGCAGGCCAGCGCCGAGCCGATCATGACGTCGACCACGACCCAGATGCCCCAGGAGTAGCCGTCGTTGACGTTGGTGACGGCACCGATGCCGAAGAAGAAGCGCACCAGCAGGATCGCCGCCATGGTGGCGATCAGGACGCTGCAGACCAGCGTGGCCGCATTGATCAGGCTGCCGCCGACCGGCGCCGGGCTTGTGTTGTGATGTTGTGTCATGCTCATTTCTCCCCGCCGGTGTTGGCCGGCGAATCGTCTTCGTCATGCACGTTTTTCTTGGCGATGAAGCTTAAAGCGCCCAGCACGGCCAGCGGCATGATCAAGCCACCGTAGAGCGAATGCTGAATCGTCTCGGATGTTGCGGCCGACGAAGTCGGCGGCAGATCGGGCATGCCAACTTTGGCGAAATTCACGGCCGAGAGCTTGAGCACCTGCGTGCCGCCGTATTCCTTCTCGCCATACACATGCTGCAGGTAGTTGCCAACGTTGCCTTCGTAACTCTGGTCGGCGCCGCCAATCTTGCCGCGCGGATAGCGCGTAACGCTGCCAGGTTTGAGTGCCAGGCGGCGTTTGGCTTCGAGCAGCAGATCGGTGGTGCGGCCTGACAGCGTGGCGCCGGTCGGGCAGACTTCGGCGCAGGCCGAATAATGACCGTCCTTGGTGCGATGGCGGCACAGCTCGCACTTGCCGATCTTGCCGGTGGGCGAGTCGTACTGGAATTTCGGAATGCCAAACGGGCAGGCGACGACGCAGTAACGGCAGCCGACGCAGGCGCCAGCGTCGTAGGCGACGATGCCGGTGACCGGGTCTTTGGTCATGGCCGAGACCGGGCAGGCCGACACGCACGACGGGTCGGCGCAATGCATGCAGGAGGTCTTCATGAAGGCGTAGCCGTTGACTTCGGCGTCCTTCGTTTCCATCGTGCCGTTGCGGTACATCTTGATCAGGTTGAAGGTGTAGCCCGAGGTGTCAAGCGGCGTGTCCCACAGTTTGTCGACGGTGGAGAACTCGGCCGGGTTGTTGTTGACCTCTTTGCAGGCGGCAACGCAGGCCTTGCAGCCGATGCACAGGGTGGCGTCGTAGAGCAGGCCGAGCGCTTCGACCGGCCTGCTCAGTGTCTCGCGCGCGCAAGCCGGGGGCGAAACAGCGGCCGCTGTGATGGCGGCGCTGCTCGCGAGAACCCCTTTGAGGAAATCGCGACGGGAATCCATGATCAACCCCGTACCTTGTCGTTTGGCTTGCTGCCGGCCTTTTCGCGCTCGGCTTCTTCAGCCGCGTGCGACAGGCCCAGATTGCGCGTCAGCATGACGGCGGCACCTGCGGCGGCACCCGCCAGCGCCGCCAGCGCCGCGGCACTGGCCAGGGATGCGCCCTTGCCTTGTTCTTCGACGATGCGCGCGTACTGCAGCGGTGGTGCCACGTTGATCATCTTGGCCAGTTGGTGGATCGGCTTGGTAAAACCGACGCCTTTTTCGGTGCAGCCGATGCAGGGGTGACCGCAGCCGACCGGCCAGTTGTTCTCTCCCGCGTCGCCAAAGCCCAGCGTGGGGCAGTTGGCGTAGGTCTCCGGGCCCTTGCAACCGAGCTTGTAGAGGCAATGACCCTGGCGGTGGCCGGCGTCGCCAAACTCCATGGCAAAACGGCCGGCATCGAAGTGCGCACGGCGTTCGCAGTTTTCGTGCACCAGGCGCGAGTAGGCAAACTTGGGGCGCCCGAGTTTGTCCACATCAGGTAGCTTGCCAAAGGTCAGGAAGTGCACGACGGTGGCCAGGAAGTTGTACGGATTGGGCGGGCAGCCCGGTATCGTCACCACCGGCTTGCCCAGCACTTCGGCCACGCTCGACGCTCCGGATGGATTCGGTCCGGTCGAGGGCATGCCACCCCAGGAGGCGCAGGAGCCGATTGCGATCACGGCAGCGGCATCGGCCGCGCATTCCTTGAGCAGATCGATCGCGGTATGGCCGCCGATCTTGCAGTAGTTGCCGTTTTCCTTGACCGGAATTGCGCCTTCAATGACCAGCACATACTTGCCCTTGTTGGCCTTCATCGCATCCTTGCGCGCGGCCTCGGCCTGGTGCCCGGCAGCGGCCATCAGGGTCTCGTGGTAATCCAGCGAAATGATTTCGAGAATCAGTTTTTCCAGCGTCGGGTGCTCGGCCCGTAGCAAGGACTCCGTGCAGCCCGTGCATTCCTGAAAGTGCAGCCAGATGACCGAGGGGCGCTTGGCCGATTCGATCGCCTTGGCCACCGCTGCGTCGGCGCCAGCCGGCAAGCCCATGGTGACGGCGAGCGTGGCACAAAACTGCAGGTAGTCGCGTCGGGACATGCCCAGGCGTTGTTCGATGCCATGCACGGCCTCGCGACCGAGGTTGAAGATGTCGTTCATGTCGCCCATGTTGTCTCCTGGAGCAAGGCCTCGTTCGGGCCTGATGCAGAGGCTAAAAGCAAGTTGCGCGCCATGGCGGTTTGCCATCATCGCTCGGTGGCGGGACAGGGGTCGGCCGGGTTGGCGTTCGCCAGAATCGACGCCAAAGTGATTACAAAATAACCGCTCAACTAACCAGTGCGGGACGTGTCCGCAGGGCACCCGATTGCCTGCAGGCCTTGATCGGTAGCGGATTTTTCGCGTGCAGGCGTGGGCATGAAATTTGCAGTTCCTCCGCGAGATGCAGGTTTTGGCGGCCATCAGGCGTCGGACTGGTGCATGGATTCAAAGATCTAATTCAAACGAGGAGCATCCAATGAAATTGTTGTCCCACACATCACTGGGCCGTATCGGCGTTGGGCTGTTGGCACTGGCAACTGGCGTGGCACAGGCCCACACCGGGCACGACACCGCGGGTGTCATGGCAGGTCTGGCGCATCCGCTGGGTCTGGACCACCTGCTGGTGATGCTGGCCGTTGGCATCTGGTCGGTTTCGGCCTTGCCGGCAGGCAAGGCTTGGTGGGGCCCGAGCGTCTTCATGGCGACGCTGCTGTTGAGCGCTGCTTTGGCTGCCTTCGGTTTAACGGTGCCTTTCCTGGAGCCCATGATTTCGCTCAGCGTGGTGCTGCTGGGCGCCATGCTGATCCTGTCGCGCCAGGGCACACCGGTGCCGCTCGGGCTGGGTCTGGTGGCGCTGGTGGCCTCGCTGCACGGTCTGGCGCATGGCGCCGAAGCGCCCGGCAGTGGTTTTGCCACTTATGCACTGGGCTTTCTTGTCAGCACCGCAGTCCTGCATGCCAGTGGTTTGCTGGCAGCGCGCGGCATCGGGCGTTATCTGGCGCGTTCGACGGCTTGGGTTATCAGCGCGTTGGGCACCGTGTGTGGTGCAGCGGGTCTGTACCTCTTGAGTCAGTTCTGATGGTGGGGGGCAGCGCTGGCTGCCCCAACGAATGCGATGCCGTCGATCTGGCTGCTGGCACAGGTCGCCGGTTAGGGCGCGATCTTCTCGACGCCTGAGCGCATGCTCAATGGTCGAATTCGAGCTGACTCACCAGCAGCACGTCGCCGGCCTTGCTGCCCTTGACCTTGACCTTGATGCCCTGCTTGAGGTCCGAGGCATTACCGCTCTTGAACACGGCCTGCGATGCATCGCAGTGCTGGCCACGCATGACAAAGTCGGCCAGGCTGGTGAATTGCTCCACCAGTGCATCAATTTCGATCAGCTGGTTTTGCTGGCCATCCTGTTTGATCTCGCTGGCGACCAACACACCGGCGACCCAGTTGCCATAGACCTCCAGCCGGTCACCCAGCGCCAGTTGGCTCAGCTGGGTCGCGAGTGCGGGCGCACTGGCATCCACCGTGATATGGCCCAAGGTGAAACGACCCGCCAACGGCAGGCTGGTCACGACCCCTTCGATTTTCAGATCGCCATCGGCATGCGCCTCAAGGCCGGCGTCGAGCAGTTTGACAGCCGACACGTTCAGATTCAGTCCCTTGCCGGCCGTGCCCTGCAACTGCACTAACTGGCCTTCCTGCAGACCGGCCAGGGCGCTGCCCGCCAGGTTGTAGTCATTCAGGCTGGCCTGGTCGCCGTTCCTCTTGAGCACACCGCTGGCAATGCGGGCGTTGCTGGCGCTGACCAGAGCGACCCGGGTTGCCGTCCAGTGTGCGCCTTCGGTACCCGACTGCAGGCCCCAGACTGCAACCGTCTGACCGGCCGTCAAGGCGGTGCTGCCATGCAGGCCATCCAGACTGGTGTTGTTGTCGATCTGGATGTGCATGCCCATCACGGTGAAACTGCTGACGCTGACCTCGCTGACCGGACCCAGTGCGATGGACCAGACCTCAACCGCCGTGGCGGTACCCAGGGGCGTGCCCAGCAGCGGGTCCACACCGTTGCGCTGACCCTGTACGCTGGCGATCATGCCCAGGCGCAAATCAGTCGGTGTGAGTGCCTGACCATCGAGCATGACGCTGGCCTGTCTGTCATCAAACTTGATGCCGTTGATGATGACACTGCCAAAGCCCGAAATCGACCCCATCGCAAACAGGCCGGTTCCGCCGGTGCCCGGCATGCTGCCCAGCAGCCCGCTGCTACCGCCACCACAGCCTGTCAGTGCCGCGCCGCTGAGTACCAGCCAGGCGCGTCGATTCAGGCCGTTGTTGAGGTGATTGACAGGTTTCATGGCGGAGTCTTTCTGGTGTCGGTGACAGGCGGCACAGTCTGCAATGCGTCGTGAAAATACATACCAAATCGGACCCGATGCCGGGGTCCCTCATCGTCCTGGCTGCGCTGCTCGGCCACTGTGGCAGTCTGTAAAAACTGCTGCAACGCGGCGGTCCAAAGCTGTCGTGCCCGACTCTGCAGTTGTTCCGCCTGATCAGCGGACAAGTCAATCGAGAAGGCGCTTTGCTCGAGCATCGGGCTGGTGCTGCGCTGCGGGGACAGGTTGTGCACCGCCGTGGCCAGGTGGTCGCTGACGTTGGTCGCCAGGAAGTGAAATGACTCTTGCAGACCTTCCCTGGGCACAAAGGCCGTGGTTTCGAGGGCCACATAGCCGTCATCCTGCAAGCCGACCACACCCAGACGCACCAGTTCGTCGAGAACGGCGCGCGCGCCCACGTCGGTGCTGATTTCGGCCACCAGGGTCGTGAAGTCGGGCTCGCCCGACTGGCCGCGTTTGGGCGTGCGCGCCAGCGGCCGCGCTGTCTGGTCGGCGTTGAGGTACTTCGGCTCGCTGATCCAGCGCGCCACCACCGTTGCCGCAATGGGCAGCATCGGGACACCCGACTCGCTGCTGTTGTGGGCCTCGCGCAGACGTCGAACGTCCTTGCGGTGGACCCCGGTGAGCAAGGCTGTGCGGGTGTCAGAACTGACTTTTTCGTTCAAACCGTAGGCGCCGGTGGCTTCTTCGACCAGCGCCTGCTTGAGCAATTCCAGCATGGCCGGCAGGTGCAGTCCATGGTCGATCATCAGGCGCGCCAGCGGTTTGAGCACCTGACCCAGCGCCTGCGCCGCCAACGCAGGCTGCGGCAGGCCCGCCGGGCGCTCGGCGGCTGCGTCTGTGTTTTGGGCGTCGGACATGGCGGGTGCTGCGGAGGGCTCGTATTGAGCCGTGATTGTGCCTCAAAAATCGCTCAAAAAAATATTTCGGGAAAAATTCCCAAAATATAAAAAATCGCACATAATCCATTACCGCAAAATATTGCGGGAAATTTTCCCAAGTAAAACGTTGAATCTCGGGCCAACCTGAGCCAGGCTTTCAACAAACAATTTCAAGGAGTACCTCATGAATCAAGGGCATCGTTATTTGACATTGGGCCTCGCTGCGGCGGTGATGGCCACCCTGACCGCCTGTGGCGGTGGTGCTGGCGGTGGCGTTACGCCATCTGCTAACAGCGTCATCATCAAAGGCGTTGCCGCCACCGGTCTGGCCATCGCCAACGGCAGTGTGACGCTCGCCTGCGTAACGGGCACGACCTCGCCGGTCAGCACGGCCACTGATGGCAGCTACAGTGTTGACGTCGGAAGCCAGACTTTGCCCTGCGTGGCGCGGGTTGACTTCACCGACAGCAGCAATAAATCAAGCCGGTTGCATTCCCTGGTCAAGGCCGCTGGCACCGTCAATATCAATCCGGTGACCGACATGATCGTGGCCAGTTTGAGTGCTACTGGCGTTGCCGCAGATGTAAAACCCGCTGACGTCAACACGTTTACCCAGGACCGCATTAACACCGCAACACAGTTAGTCAAGACCCAACTGGCATCCAAAGGAATCAGTACTGCCTTTTTGCCGGCCGATGTGATCGGCACCACGATGACGGCGACCGCCGGATCGACCAAAGGCGACAGCTACGACAGCGTGCTCGATGACGTATCGCGAAAGACATCGGTCTCCGAAGTTGAAAACGAACTGAGTTCAGGCCATGAATCGGGCAGTTTGAGCACGAGTACCGGACAGGTGGGCGATGCCACGGCAGGAAAAGCCATTTACGAGGCGTCCTGCCTGGGCTGCCACGGAGCGCGCATTTCAGACGCTAGCAACGCATCAAAAACCCTCAAGGCGATCCAGGAAAACGAAGGCGGCATGGGTCGTTTGGCCGGTACCATCACCTCGGCCGCGGCGGACAGTATTGCCACCTACATGGCCAGTCTGCGCAGCAGCGGTAGCAGCAGCACGAGCAGCGGTGGCACCACCACCACGCCCACGGCACTGACCACACAAACCGTCAGCTTCGCATCGCCCGGCAACCAGACTCTGGGTGCGACTGCCGCCACACTGTCCGCCACGGCGAGTTCCGGTCTGGTGGTGACGATTACCTCGTCGACCAGCACGGTTTGCAGCGTCAATGCGGGTGTGCTCAAGCTGTTGGCTGCGGGCAGTTGCATTCTGACCGCCAGTCAGTCGGGTAATGCCAGTTATGCGGCAGCGCCGAGCAAGACGGTTGCGTTCACGGTCGTTGACCCGAACGCCGTAGTGGTGACGCCGGTCGACATCATTCCGGTGGCAGCGAATGGCAAGACCCTGTACGGCCCACGCTGCAGCGGCTGCCATGGTCCGGCCGCGGCCGGTGGCAGCAATGTGCTCAAGGGCGCCAACAGCGCGCTGACCATTTTGTCGGCCATCAACAGGAACACTGGCGGCATGGGCGGGCTCTCCACGCTGACCACGCAGAACCTGGCCGATATTGCCGCCTATCTGGCCACGCCCAATATGTAATCGAACGTCATCCAGGGGGATTTGCGGCCCGTCCTTGTGACGGGCCTTTTTTTGATCAGGCGGCGCCGTCGCCGGGCCCGCTCAGACGGCGCAGGGCGCTTTGGCGCCGCTGCTCGGCCAGCGCGCTGTCGTCGATGTTCTGGCGCACAAACTCCACGTGGCTGCGCGCCGCCTGCGCTGCGCCTTCCGGGTTGCGCTCGCGGATGGCCTGCCAGATTGCCTGATGTTGCGAACGCAACTGGTTCCAGCGCTGGGGACGCGCATGCAGGTGTTCCAGGTTGCCGGCAACGTGGCCGTGGATGACGCGCATCAAGCTTGCCGTGAGGTGACCAATCAGCACGTTGTGGGCGGCTTCGGCAATCACCTGGTGAAACGCTACGTCGGCGTCGATGCTGGCGGTCAGATCGTCATTGTTGTAGGTGGCTTCCAGGGTGGCATGCACGGCGTCGAGCCGTGTCAGATCGGCATCGGTGGCGCGGTCCGCCGCCAGTGCTGCGGCCTGGCTTTCCAGCATCTGTCGAAACTCCAACAGGTCGCGGTGCAGCAGCGGGTGATCCTTGAGCATGTCCTGCCAGGGGTCGGCAAAGTGTGCCTCCAGCCGATCTGTCACGTGGGTGCCGCCGCCATGGCGCGTACTCAGCAGACCTTTGGAAACCAGTTTTTGCAGGGCCTCGCGCAGGCAGGGGCGTGACACGCCCAGATCCAGCGCCAGGACGCGCTCGGCCGGCAGCCGGTCGCCGGGTTTCAGCGAGCCTTCAAGAATGCGTTTTTCGAGCTCGGCCGCAACGCTGTCGGCCAGGCGGAGGGTGGTGGGTCGGGCGCGCGGCATGTTTGACGTGATTGGTAATACCAGTTGATGGTAATCGAATTTTGAAGCGGGTTCTTTTGAAGAAAATTCGGGTAAACCCCAATTTACCGTCAGCTTGTCGTTCTTTACACTGCGGCAACTGGTAATACCAATTTACCAAAAACAAATTTCCGACGCATCCGAGGAGACACATATTGAGCACTGCAGCCCCCGGTAGCCGGCGCTACCCGCCCAAGCCGACGGACGTTTATCTGTTTGCGACCTGCCTGGTCGATCAGTTCGAGCCCCAGGCCGGTGTTGACACCGTGCGTCTGCTCGAGCGCGAGGGCATTCGCGTGCATTACCTGGAGCAGCAGACTTGCTGCGGCCAGCCGGCGCACAGCAGCGGTTTTCCCGACGAAGCGCGCGCTGTCGCGCTGCAGCAGCTCAAGCTTTTCACGCAGCCCTGGCCGGTGGTCGTGCCCTCCGGTTCCTGCGGCGGCATGATGCACCAGCATTACCCCAAGCTGTTTGCGGACGATCCGGTGTTGCACGCCCAGGCGGTGGATCTGGCCGAGCGCGTTTACGAGCTGACCGAATTTCTGGTGCACGTGGTCAATTTCAATCAACCCGATCTCGGACCGGCCAGCACGATTGCGCTGCACACCTCGTGTCACGCGCGGCGTGAGATGGGCTCGCACGAGACCAGTGTCGCCTTGCTCGACAGCCTGGCACAGGTCAAAGTGGTGGAGCAGGTGCGCATCGAAGAATGCTGCGGCTTTGGCGGCACCTTTGCCATGCGCTACCCCGACATCTCCGAGGCCATCGTCACAGACAAGGTTGCCGCCTTGCGCGCCACGGGTGCCGGGCGTGTTGTCAGCGCCGACTGCGGCTGTCTGCTCAATATCACCGGGCGCGCTGCCAAGCAAGATGAACTGGCCGGCCATGCAGCACCAACTCTGCCGGGTGAGCACATCGCCAGCTTTCTCTGGCGCCGCACCACGGGCGACGCCGCATGAGCGCGCGCGACAGCATTCTGGCGCGCCTGCGCGCCACTGCGCCAGCGACGTTGCCGGCGCTACCGGACGTCGCCACCTGGTTCGACGCGCACCAGCGCAACGAGAACAATGCGCAGCGCATCAGCCGTTTGCGCAGTGCGCTTGAAGCGGTCAAGACTGAAGTCCACGACACCACGGCGGATGCCTGGCCAGAACTGTTGTTGCAGATTGCCGCTGCCAAAGGTCTGCGCAATCTGCTGCTGGGTTCCGATACGCCGCACGGTGCACTGTTTGAAGCACTCAGCCCGCAGAATCTGCAACTGCTGCACTACGCAACGAGCATTGATACCTGGCGCGATGTGCTGTTCGACGAGGTTGACGCTTCGCTCACACTGGCGCGCAGCGCGATTGCCGAGACCGGCAGCCTGATCCTGTGGCCCGATGCCTCCGAGCCGCGCCTGATGTCGCTGGTTCCTTCGCTGCATTTCGTGCTGCTTGACGTCACGACCATTCACGCCGATCTGCACACTGCGATGCGCGCCGAGGGCTGGAGCGCGGGTCTGCCGACCAACGCGCTGCTGATCTGCGGCCCGTCCAAGACCGCCGACATTCAGCAGACGCTGGCCTACGGCGCGCACGGTCCGCGTGAACTCGTCGTCCTGCTGTGCCATCCGCAAGGCGGTGCGGCATGAGCAACGTCATCAAGATCCATCCGATGGAGGATTTCAAGGCGCGCAGCCGTGCGGTTTTGAACAATCCGGCACAGCAGAAAAATTTCCGCGGTGCCATGGACTTTTTGCAGGCCAAGCGCCGCGCCCAGTTTCCCGATGCCGCAGAGCTTGAAGGTCTGCGCGATCTCGGTGCCGCAATCCGCCGCTACAGCCTGGCGCATTTGCCACGCCTGCTCGAACAACTCGAAGCCAAGCTGACCGCCAACGGCGTTCAGGTGCACTGGGCGCAGACGCCCGATGAAGCCAATGCGATTGCGTTGGACATCGCGCGGCGCGTCAAGGCCAAGCGCGTCATCAAGGGCAAATCGATGGTGAGCGAGGAGGTTGAATTCAACCACGCGATGGAGGCGGCTGGCATCGAGGCCATGGAGTCCGACATGGGCGAATACATCGTGCAACTTGCCGGTGAAAAGCCCTCCCACATCATCATGCCGGCGATCCACAAGACCAAGCAGGACATTGCCAAGCTCTTTGCCGACGAACTGCCGGGCGTGGCCTACACCGAAGACGTTGATGCACTGATCCAGATTGGCCGTCGCGTACTGCGGCGCAAGTTTGCCGACGCCGACATTGGTCTGTCCGGTGTGAACTTCTGCGTGGCTGAGACCGGCACGCTGTGCCTGGTCGAGAACGAAGGCAACGGCCGAATGTGCACCACGGTGCCGCGCGTTCACATCGCCATCACCGGCATCGAGAAGGTGGTGGAAAAGTTGGAGCACGTGCCGCCGCTCTACAGCCTGCTGTCGCGCTCGGCCACGGGTCAGGCGGTCACGACTTACTTCAATCTGATCAGCGGCCCGCGCAAACCCGGCGAAAAAGATGGCCCGCAGGAAGTGCACCTGATCCTGCTCGACAACGGCCGCACGCAGGCCTACGCCGACGAGGAGTTGCGCGCCACGCTGCAGTGCATCCGCTGCGGCGCCTGCATGAACCACTGCCCGGTCTACGCGCGCATCGGCGGCCATGCCTACGGCACAACTTATCCGGGTCCGATTGGCGCCATCATTTCGCCGCACATGCTCGGGCTTGAGAGCACCTATCCGCTGGCCTTTGCCTCGACCCTGTGTGGCGCCTGCGGCGAGGTCTGCCCGGTGCGCATTCCGATCCCCGAAATCCTGGTGCGCTTGCGCAACGAGGCGCAGGCACACCCCGACAGCGAAGAGGCCAGCCTGATTGGCAGCGGCGCTGCGCGCAGCGTCGCGGGCACCGCGGTCTGGAGCGTCTGGGCTCAGGTTTACAGCAAGCTGGGTCTGTACCGTCTGGCTTCCTGGTTCATGAGCCGGGGACGTGCCTTGTCACCCACTGAGCAGGGCGCCTGGACGCGCAGCCGCACACCGCTGATTCCAGCCGCCAAACGCCTGCGCGATCTGCTGAAAGAAAGAAAGCTATGAGCGCCCTGATCGACGCCTTGTCCAACATCCTGCCGGCGCGCCAACTCGTCACCGACCCCTTGCGCCGGCTGGCTTATGGCACCGATGCCAGTTTCTACCGGCTCACGCCCGAAGTCATTGCCGTGGTCGAGTCCGAAACGGAAGTGCAGGCCTTGCTGCAGGTGGCTCGCGCGCAGGGTCGCAGCGTCACCTTTCGTGCGGCCGGCACCAGCCTTTCGGGACAGGCCGTCAGCGACAGCGTGCTGGCGCTGATCGGTGAAGGGTTTGCCACCTGCGTGATCAGCCCCGACGCCGCCAGCGTGCGCCTGGGTCCGGGCATCATCGGCGGCGAAGTCAATGCGCGGCTTGCACCGTTCGGACGCAAGATCGGTCCCGATCCGGCGTCCATTAACGCCTGCAAGATCGGCGGCATCGCGGCCAACAACGCCTCGGGCATGTGCTGCGGCACGGCGCAAAACAGCTACCGCACCCTGGCCGGCATGCGCGTGCTGCTCGCCGATGGCAGCGTGCTCGACACCGAAGACGCGGCCAGCGTCGCAAACTTTCAAAAGAGTCACGCCAGCCTGCTTGAAGAACTGGCGCAACTCGGTGCCGCCACGCGCGCCGATACGGCCTTGGCTGATCGCATTCGCCACAAGTACAAGATCAAGAACACCACCGGCTACAGCCTCAATGCGCTGATCGATTTTGAAGACCCGATCGATATCCTCACGCACCTGATGATCGGCTCCGAAGGCACGCTTGGTTTCATCTCCAGCATCAGCTACCACACTGTTGTCGAGGACCCGTGCAAGGCCAGCGCGCTGGTGTTTTTTCCGACGATTGAGAGCGCCTGCCAGGCGGTCATTCGCCTGAAGACCGAGCCGGTGTCTGCCGTCGAATTGCTGGACCGCCCCGCGCTGCGTTCGGTGCAGGACAAGCCTGCGATGCCGGCGCTGATGGCCACGCTGGGCGACGATGCTGCCGCACTGCTGATCGAAGTACGTGCACAGACAAGCGCGGCGCTGCAACTGCGCATCAACGCTGCGCTCGGTGCGCTGGAGGGCATCGCCACCGTCGAGCCGGCAGCGTTTTCCACCGATCCCGCCACCTGTGAGCTGTACTGGAAAGTGCGCAAGGGCACTTTCCCGTCGGTGGGCGCCATGCGCCGCGCCGGTACCACCGTCATCATCGAGGACGTGGCCTTTCCGGTTGAGTCGCTGGCCAGCGCCACGCTCGATCTGCAGGCGCTGCTGCGCCGCCACGGCTATGCCGAGGGCATCATCTTCGGCCACGCGCTCGAAGGCAATCTGCACTTTGTCTTCACGCAGGATTTTTCGATTGAGGCCGAAGTGGCACGCTACGCTGGCTTCATGGATGACATCTGCGCGCTGGTGGTGGAGAAGTACGACGGTTCGCTCAAAGCCGAACACGGCACCGGGCGCAACATGGCGCCGTTTGTCGAGATGGAGTGGGGCGCGCAGGCCACGGCGTTGATGCGGCGCATCAAGCAGTTGTTCGACCCGCAGAATCTGCTCAACCCCGGCGTCATCATCAACGACGATGCGCAGGCGCACTTGAAGAACCTCAAACCGATGCCGGCGGCCGAGGAGATCGTTGATCGTTGCATTGAATGCGGTTTTTGCGAGCCGCTGTGCCCATCGCACCGGCTGACGCTGTCACCACGTCAACGCATCGTCAGTTGGCGTGAAATCTCGCGCCGCACGGCGGCAGGTGAGAGCACGGCTGACGTGCAGACCGACTTTGCCTACTTTGGCCTCGACACCTGCGCCGGTTGCGGCCTGTGCTCCACGGCTTGCCCGGTCGGCATCGACACCGGTGAGCTCACACGCCTGTTGCGTGGTCGTGGCCGGGGTGCTGTGGCACACAAGCTGGCGCAGTGGAGTGGCGACAATTTCGGAGCCGTGGCCGCGCTCTCGCGCACCGGTTTGCGCGCAGGGCACGTGGCTGCCAGTGTGCTCGGTGAAAGTCTGGTTGCGCGCCTGAGTGGCGGCGCCTGGAAGCGCGGCATGCCGCTGGCCGGCAAGCTGCCGGTGCCATCGGTTGGCGCGGGTGACCCGGTGGTTTATTTCCCGGCCTGCGGCGGTCGCATCTTTGGCGCCAACAGCGCCGATGAGCCAGCGCTGGGTCCAGTCATCATGACGCTGCTGAAACGCGCCGGCTATGCGCCGCGCTTGCCCGAAGGTTTTGACAAACTGTGCTGCGGCCAGATGATGGCGAGCAAGGGTATGGCGGCCGAGGCCGATGCCATGGCCGACGCCGTGACGCAGGCGCTGCTGAAAGCCGCAGACGACGGCGAGGGCGGCTACTACCCTGTGATCATGGATGCCAGCACCTGCTCTTCGCGCATGCAAAAAGTGCTCGCGGGTCGGCTGGCGCTGTATGACTTTCACGAGTTCGCGCATGACGCTTTGCTGCCGCGTCTGCGCCTGTTGCGCAAGCCCGGGCCGGTTGCGCTGCACATCAACTGCAGCGTGCGCCGCAACGGCTCGGATGACAAACTGCGCCGCTTGCTGCAAGCCTGCGTCGAGGAAATCGTCGAGCCCACGGGTGTGACCTGCTGCGGCTTTGGCGGCGACCGTGGTTTTGTCGTGCCCGAGCTCAACGTGCACGCACTGCGCAAGGTTCACGCTGCACTGCCTTCCACCTGCTGCGAAGGTGTTTCCAGTAACCGCACCTGCGAGATCGGCCTGACCGCCGAGACCGGGCGCTCCTACCGCTCCATTGCTTACCTGCTTGAGGAATGCAGCCGGGAGGAAATGCCCGTCAGTTGCTGATGGGATGTGCGCGAACACCAGGGCGCGTCATTGTGAGAAGCGAAGTGACGTGGCAATCCATGTCTTTGGCTGTCATTGCGGGCTTGACCCGCAATCCATGACGCAAATGGCATGGATCCCGGATCAGGTCCGGGATGACAAGCAGCGGGCCTCGCGACGATGAAGAAACAGGTCAGGGATTAACAAGATTTTATTTTTCAATTTTTTAACAGAGGAGACTCCGATGGTTTGGCAACAAGTTTATGACCCCTTTCACAGCATGGCGCTGTCAACACTGGCGGCCGCAGTACCGGTCGCCGTGATGTTGATTGGCCTTGGCTTTCTGCATCTCAAGGCCCACATTGCCGCCGCTGCCGGTCTGGCTGCGGCGCTATTGATCGCCATCATTGGCTACGGCATGCCGGCCGACATGGCGGCCAAGGCCGCCATACTTGGCGGCATGACAGGTCTGATGCCGATTGGCTGGATCGTGCTCAACATTATTTTTCTGCACCAGCTCACCGAACAAAGCGGCTCCTTCAAGGTGCTGCAGGATTCGATTGCCGGGATCACTGAAGACCGGCGCCTGCAACTGCTGCTGATCGCCTTTGCCTTTGGCGCCTTCTTTGAAGGCGCTGCCGGCTTTGGTACACCGGTTGCGGTGACGGCAGCGATCCTGATCGGGCTTGGCTTCTCGCCGCTGGCCGCATCGGGCTTGTCGCTGATCGCCAATACCGCGCCAGTCGCCTATGGCGCCCTCGGCACACCGGTGATCACGCTGGCCAAGGTGCACGGCTACGACCTGATGGCGGTCTCGGCCATGATCGGTCGTCAACTGCCGTTCTTCTCGCTGCTGGTGCCGTTCTGGCTGATCTGGGCTTTTGCCGGACGCAAGGGCATGATGCAAATCTGGCCAGCGATTCTGGTGACGGGTCTGAGCTTTGCCATTCCGCAATTCCTGGTTTCCAACTTCATGGGCCCGGAACTGGTCGACGTCATCGCGGCGCTGGTTTCGATGACCTGCCTGGTGCTGTTCCTGCGCGTCTGGCAACCCAAGGAAATCTGGCGCTCGGTCTCGCTCAAAGGCCATGAAGCCGACGGCGGCGAGGCCCGTGCACCGGTCGCCATCACGCAGCATCCGCGCGCCGATGTCATCCGCGCCTGGGTGCCATGGATCATCCTGACGGTCTTTGTTTTTGCCTGGGGTCTGCCTTCGATCAAAACTTTCTTCAACGGCATCTTCGCGCCGGCGTTCCCGATGGACGGCCTGCACCTGATGATTGAGAAAGTTGCACCCGTGGTTTCCAAACCGACCAAGGAAGGCGCGGTCTATGTCTTCGGTCTCCTGTCAGCGACCGGCACTGGCATTCTGCTGGCGGCCATCGTCGGTGGCTTGACGCTGAAGTTCAGCATCGGCCAGTTGATCGGCGCCTACGGCCGCACGCTGTGGTTGGTGCGCTACTCGCTCATGACCATCGTCCTGATGCTGGGCCTGGGCACGCTGACACGCTACTCCGGTCTGGACACCACACTCGGTCTGGCTTTTGCCACAACCGGCGTGCTCTACCCCTTCTTCGGTACCTTGATGGGCTGGCTCGGCGTGGCGCTGACCGGCTCCGACACGGCATCGAACGTGCTGTTTGGCGGCATGCAAAAAGTGGCGGCGGAACAGCTTGGTCTGTCACCCAATTTGATGGGTGCGGCCAACAGCTCGGGTGGCGTCATGGGCAAGATGATCGACGCGCAGTCGATCGTGGTGGCCTCTACCGCCACGCGCTGGTTTGACCATGAAGGCGACATCCTGCGCTATGTGTTCTTCCACTCGATCGCGCTGGCCTGCCTGGTGGGTGTCTTCGTGACGCTGCAAGCCTACGTATTCCCGTTCACGCTGATGGTCGTCAAGTAAGTCAAGACGATTCATCCAAGCCGCCCGTGCTGCGGCGTGTCGACCTCGATGAGGCTGGCACGCTCAAGCCGGGCGGCTTTTTTTTGCCCTAACGAGTTGCGGGAAGGTTCAGCACATTCGATTTTGCGGCAAGCATCTGCGGCAATTACGAGAAATAGAGCTGGGCCAAAAACAGCAAGACAAGGACCACCATGTGCGGCATGAAAGCACTGAATGCCGATCCATTTGATTTGAAGTTCTGGATGAAAGCCAGATCGACTCCTGCGTTTTGATGCGCTGGGTCAATATCCAGAGTCAGTGCCGAGCGGTTGACTATATTTTGCATGAACTGACGGTACGCATCAAAAATTTTGGACTTCCTGTGTCGCAGCACCCTGGCTTCCTTGCTGCGATCGCCAGCGACGCAGACGCGCTGCAGCTCAGGTTTTCTGCCAAGTCATTTTCGAATGCATCCGCCGCATATTCAGGTTGCCAGTTGTAACTCCACGCAACATTTGAATATTGACGACGAAGTCGAAATTTAGTGCGATGTCATACCTGCGCTCAGCACGAGCGTCACGGCTTTGCGCAGCACCGCAGAGGTCACACGGTGTGAAGTACTTGAGCGCATTGGTCCACATTAGTCCGAACGGGCTATAGACGAAGACTGTGTCCCCAAATAACATTTGTTACATGTTGGTAACCCGAGTCCCGTTGCCAGCACAGGGCAGTAGACAAGTTTTCAAATCGCAAATTGTTCGTGCTGCCGGATGAAAGATTGCAGGACTTGTCAGGCCAGCAGTTTCTCGCTCAACCGTCGTTGTTCAGTTTTTAGCCAAGGCACCAATGCCTGGCCGTTGCGAGAAGAAGGTGGGTCCCCCGAGCTTAACCAGGCATGAAGGCAAAGGTATGAAACATATCGAATTTAGAACCCGCAAGTCGGATCTGCTGCTTGCCCTTGTGCTGCTGGCATTGGGCGCGCAATTTCCGGCCAATGTGGCACAGGCCAACGGGGCCTACGGTACCAACACCAACCTCGCGGGCAAGACCATCAGCGTGCCGACATACTTTGCCAACAGTCCGCAAGGGCTGCAACCGGCGTGGGACCCGGCCACCAGTGCACTCAAGCCCGGCATATTCGTGGATACCGGCAAACCGCTGCGCAAATTCGTCGATCTGCTGGGTGGCGCCTACAACGGCCTGGAAACGCTCAGTTCGATGTCCGACCTTGCGGCAGGCATCCCGGTGGCGATCCCGGAGCCCTGGGTTACACCTGCTGACGTGACCACCGGCGACGACTATTACGAAGTCGCGGTTGTGGAATACACCGAGCAGATGCACAGCGACCTGCCCAAGGCAACGCGTCTGCGCGGCTATGTGCAGATCGAAACCCCGGCCATTCGTACCAAAGGTCTGAAAGACGTGACCGGCGCGGTTGGCAGCGAGCATGTTGCAGGTGTCTATCCTGATGGCACGCCGATTAAGGATGCTGCTGGAAACCAGGTTTACTTCGTCTGTTGCCGCCGACCGAAAACTGACCAGCTAAAGGCATAAGTGCCGATCCAAAATTGACCAGGGTGTTCCACTGGCCTGCTGAATATTTCAGCAGGTAGCAAAAGGTGATCACCATGGAACTGATAGGCAAGGTCAGGCGCATGAAACTGCGCGACAAACTCTCCAACAGCGCAATTGCGAAACTTACCGGGTTATCGCGCAATATGGTCAAGAAATGGCTCAAGGCACCGGGCGCGGTTATTCCGAAATACAGCCGGGAGAGCCCAGCGGGCAAACTTACTGCTTTTGAGGCGACGCTGGACCAGTCGCTCAAAGCCGACTCCCACCGACCGAAGCACGCCAGACGCACGGCCAAAGCACTGTTGACGCAAATCCAGGCGCAGGGTTATCTGGGTGGGTACAGCGCAGTGACCGACTTC
>CAIWNX010000050.1 GCA_903914175.1 uncultured beta proteobacterium
CGCGGCTGGCGTCGAGCCGAGGGTGCTGTCCCAGCCAGGTCAGAAAAGCGCCGCCGTCCTTGACCGAGTCCTTGCGCTTGAAGCCATTGTCCAGGTCCATGAAGCTCTTGCCGTAACCCGCCGAACCACGCACATTGGGCAGCAGGATGGCAAGGCCCATTTCGTTGAGGTAATAGTTCCAGCGCCCCATGAAATGCACGGTGGACTGCCCTTCCGGGCCGCCGTGGAAATCGACCACCACTGGCCGCTTGCCCGCAAACTTGGCAGCGTCGGGCAGGTAGAGCCAGCCGCTGATGGGCAGGCCATCAAAGCTCTTGATGCTCACCAACTCGGGGCTGATGAACTGATCCGGATTCACACCGGGCGCGGCAAAGGCGGTGGTCCAGCGCTGGGTCTTGCCGTTGGCGACGTCGTAGCTGTAAACATCGCCCGGGCTTTGCGGCGAATTGAGCGAGAAAGCAAATTGCCCGGCTTCGCGTTCGTGCCAGCGGCCGCCGCCGATGGATCCGGCCGGGATGTCCGGGCGCGCCAGTTCCTTGCCACTGGCAGCATCAAACAATCGCACTTCATCGCGGCCATTGTTGTTGACAACCGCCAGCAAACGCTTGCCGTCTTTGGATAGCGAAAAGTTCTCGATATCCCACGGAATATGCTTCGAGAGCACGCTGAGCTTTTTCGTCGCCAGTTCATAGACCGCCAGTTCGAAAAACTCGCCGCCCTGGTTGGTGGTGAGAAACAGACGCTGGTTGTCCGGACTCCATTCGACGCCGCCAAAGCCAGCTTTCAATGCGCCCGCTGCTGGCAGGATTTTTTCAAGGGCGCCGGTCTTGGCGTCGATCAGATAGACATCCGAGTCGCTTGGCGTGCGGTACTGCAGGGCCGCGATGCGCTGATCGCCATGGCTGAAAAGAAAGTCGCCCCAGCCACCGCCGGGCAATTCAGCCAGGCGCGTTCTGACGTCGGGCTTCTGCGGATCGAGCAGGCTCAAAGTGGTCACCACGCTGTCGCGCTTGCCGCCGGCCGCCGTCTTGTCCAGCGGCATCGCTGCAATCAGCAACTGCGCTCCGCTGCGCGTCCAGGTCGCGCTGCTGCGCTCGTCCGGCGTTGACAGCAGCGTGGACTGGCGTGATGGCAAATCCATTCGGAAGATTTGCGTCGCCTCGTTGCCGCCGCTGTCACGCGCGTAAACGATGTAGTTGCCGTGTAACGGATTGAACGAAGCATTGGAGATCGGTTCCGGAAAATCCGTCAGCTTTTCCAGCTTGCCACCGGGCTCGGCGAGGCGATAAATCTGCGCCGTGTTGGCACCCGCCTCGCGATGGCGCACCAGCATTGCGCGCGTTGTCGGGTGCCAGTCCACAAAACCGTGGCCTCGGAATTCTGCGTAAGGCGCAACGCGCTCGGCAATGCTGGCCGCAAGCGCCGGCATGCCGTCGGTCTTCAGATTGGCATTGGGCACCAGCGTTTTGGCCGCATCTTGTGCCCACAGCGGCGTGCCCGTCAAAGTCAGCGCCAGCGCGCCAGCCCACAATAATCGTTTCATGTTTTCTCCAAGCCAATGCTGCAACCTGTTTGCCTTGTCATTGCGGGCCCCGACCCGCAATCCAGTATCTGTTTGCCTTGTCATTGCGGGCCCCGACCCGCAATCCAGTATGTGCGTGGCACTGGATCCCGGATCAAGTCCGGGATGACAGCAAGCGGGTTCGGCATGACAAATCCATATTCCTCACGCCTTCGACTTCGCCCCACCCGCCTTGAACACCCCGCCGCAAGCCGCGCGTGTCTCATCCTGCGCCGGCAACTTGGCGCAGATGCCGTCAAGCTGCTGCGCCAACTTACGGATCACGCCCGCATGCTGGCCCTTGGCGCTCCACGCCAGCAGGCGCTGCCCCATTTTCTCCAACCCACGCCGGTTGCGCTCATAAAAGGTTTCTGGCACAGCGTCCAATTCAGCCAGCACGCCGGCTGCCGCTTTCTCAATGCGTGGAACGTCCTGCGGCGTCAATTCAATCAGACGGTTCACATAGCCGCTGCCCCACTGCAGGCGCGTGGCCGGACCTTTGGAATCGTTCCAGGCGCGCTCGGACCAGTCCAGCGCTGCCACCTTGTCACCACGGGTTTTGGCGTTGGCGGAGAGCACCAGCATGTGGTAGTAGGGCGACAGTGCTTTGGGCAATTCGGCCTTCAGCAGCGCATCGGATTCGTCGAGCAGACCGGCCTCGCTGAGCAGATCGGCCGCGTTTGGAATAACCGCCTGGCGCTCATACGTGCTGCTGGTGCTTTTATCGGCATCGCTCACGGCCGCGCGCACCTGCGTCAGCAGAGCAGCGTCCAGCACCGGCTTGGCATCTTTTGGCAAGTCCAGCTTGGCCAAGGCCAGCCGGGCCGACAAGGCCGACAGGCGATCAGCGCGCGACAGACTGGCGTCAAGCGCCAGCTGCTCCAGCGCCGCGACCCAGGCCGTCTGCAGATTAGCGCGCTCGCTGCTGCCAGCCTTGCTCAGCACACCCACGATCTCGGCGGCGTAATTGACCAGCACGTCGAAGTTCTCGCGCGCCAGTGCCGGCGCGCGCAGCACTTGCTGGACACGGCTCAATGCGCCACCGGCATCGGGCAACGCGGCTTTGTCGAGCGCTGCGGAAACGACTGACTTCAGTTCCAGGCGGGCTGCGACCTGCGGCAACGTCGCTGGACAGGCCAGCGCCAGTTTGTGCAGCACCACCGTGTGCTCGTGGGCTGGCAGCAACTGCGCCTCATCCTGCTCCCAGGCGTAATAGGCGAGTTGCCGCCAGGCTTCGGGCGCGAGCGTCGCGCTGTCCGCGCCCAGCGCAGCGGCGAGCGACGCCTTGACCGAACTGCCCGCTGCCAAGCCCAGACCCAGTACTTCCATGTAACGCGCAGCGTCAACCTCGCCCGGCAAGCGCGTCAGTTCGCTGCCGTCGGGCTTGAACAAAATCATGGTCGGGTAGCCGCGCACCTTGAACTGGGCACCGAGCTTTTGTGCGCCCGGCGTATCACCGTCGAGGTAAACCGGCACGAACAGCTTGCTGCGCTCGATGAAATCCTGGCGATTGAAAACGGTCGCCTTGATCTGGTTACAGGGCGGGCACCAGACCGCGCCCCAGTACAAGAAAACCGGCTTGTTGGCCGCCTTGGCCTGCGCAAAGATCGGCGCCATGTCCGCGCCCACCGGTTTGACCCAGGCAACCGTGGCAGCCACTGCCGGCGCAACAGCCGCCGGTGGCTCGGGGGCTTTGGAGCAGGACTGCAGCAGCAGACTCATGAACACTGTGGCAATGATTTGACTGGAATAGCGATGCATCGCCCACTTGTCAGTGCCGTTCCCTGCCTTGTCATTGCCGTTCCCTGCCTTGTCATTGCCGTTCCCTGTCTTGTCATTGCCGTTCCCTGCCTTGTCATTGCGGACTTATATGGATGCCTCCCGGATAGCAAGAAGAATTTGTGTTGTTCTGTAAAAGAATCGGCTGCTTACTTATATCCGGCCTTGATTTCGTAGTCTGTCTGGTTGCCCGGACTCGCCCGATGGCCCTGA
>CAIWNX010000051.1 GCA_903914175.1 uncultured beta proteobacterium
ATGCGGGTTCCGAGATGGCGCAGACTTTCCAGTGCCCCGATTGCCGTATTTCAGGACATGCGGGCATCTTCATCATCAGAACGCAGATGAAAAGGACAGGCCCGGCAATCAAGGGCGACACGCATTGTCAACAGACTCATCAGCATCGCCTTCTCCCAGCGTGGATTTCAGATGGCATGACTTTTTTCCTTGTCTTGCGAGGCGTAATCGGTGATGGCAGCGACCACGCGCTCCATCTTCATGAAGCGCGAGCCCTTCACCAGCACACTGCCGGTCTGAGGCAAAACCGAGCGCACGGCGGCCTGCATCGAATCGATGTCGGCAAAGTGTTGTCCCTTGCCAAAGCTGATGGCCGCAGCGTCCGAGGCCTGGCCCAGCGTGAACAGCGTCTCGATGCCCAGGCTGCGCGCGAGTTGCCCGGCTTCGGCGTGGAACTGCGGTCCCTGGTCGCCCACCTCGCCCATATCGCCCAGCACCAGCAGGCGCGGCGCGGGCAGCGTGGCCAGCACCTCAATGGCGGCGCGCACTGAATCCGGATTGGCGTTGTAGCTGTCGTCGATCAGGGTGAGCGCGCGCCCGTCGAGTTGCAAGGCCAGCGCACGCGAGCGCCCCTTGACCGGTTCGAACGCCGCCAGCCCGGCGGCAATCGCATCCAGCGGCACGCCAGCAGCGAGCGCACAGGCAAGCGCGGCCAGCGAATTCTTGACGTTGTGGCGCCCCGCAATGTGCAAGGCGTAGCGCAGCGGCCCCACTGGCGTCTGTGCCGCCACCTGCCAGGCCGCATCCGACCAACGTGCATCGCTGCAGCGCACATCAGCGTCAATCCCGTCGGCAAGGCAGAACTGCAGTTGCGCGCGCGCGCTGGCCGCTTCTGCCCAGATAGCGCTGTAGGCATCGTCAGCCGGAAATACCGCCACACCGTTGGCCGGCAACGCAGCGATGACGTTGCCATTCTCCATTGCCACCGCTTCAACCGTGTCCATGAATTCGAGGTGCTCGCGCTGCGCGTTGTTGACCAGCGCCACCGTCGGCTGCGTCATCGCGGCCAGCGCTGCGATTTCGCCCGGATGGTTCATGCCAAGCTCGATCACCGCGATCTCGTGTTCGCTGCGCAGGCGCAGCAGTGTCAGGGGCACGCCGATGTCGTTGTTGAGATTGCCCTGTGTGGCCAGGAAGGCCTGTGGCTTGTAGGCGCGCAGGATCGCCGCGATCATCTGCGTCACCGTGGTCTTGCCGTTGCTGCCGGTCACTGCAATCACGGGCAGTTTGAATTGCGCACGCCACTGCTGCGCCAGCGCACCCAGGGCCAACTTGCTATCGGCCACCAGCAAGCCGGGCAGGCCTGCAGCTTGCAACTGGGCCCGGGCATCGCCCTGGCACAGCGCGGCGACAGCGCCCCGGGCCTTGGCTTCGGGCAAAAAGTCATTCGCGTCAAAACGCTCGCCGCGCAGCGCCACAAACAGATCACCGGGCTCGATGCTGCGGGTGTCGCTGTGAACACGCTTGAATGACACGCCGGCATCGCCAACGAGTTGCGCGTGGTCCAGCCATTGGCCGGCCTGTTGCAGCGTCATCATGTCATTCATGGACGACCCCCGCGCTGGGCAAAGACTCGGCCCATGCGTCCAGTGCCCGACGCGCATGCGCCAGATCGGAAAACGCGATGCGCCCTCCGGCTGTTTCCTGATAGTCTTCGTGTCCTTTGCCGGCGATCAGCACGACGTCGTTGCTGGCGGCCAGCGCCAGAGCTTCACGAATCGCCAAGGCCCGGTCCGGCTGCACCATCGGCGGCGCATGACCCGCCATGCCGAGCAGAATCTGGCTGATGATGGCCTCCGGCTTTTCGCTGCGCGGGTTGTCGCTGGTCAGCAAAACGCGATCCGCATGGTTGGCCGCCACTGCGCCCATCAGCGGACGCTTGGCCGCGTCGCGGTCGCCGCCGCAACCAAAGACACACCAGAGCTTGCCACCCCGCTGATCAGCCAACGAACGCAATGCGGTCAGCGCCTGGCCCAGGGCATCGGGCGTATGCGCATAATCCACCGCCACCAAGGGTTGCCCCTGTGCACCGATGCATTCCATGCGGCCGGGCACCGGTGTGAGTTCGGCACAAACCTGCACTGCGGCTTTCAGCGGCACACCGATTGAGCGCATGGCCGCAATGACGCCGAGCAGATTGGAGACGTTGTAGCGGCCGATAAGCCGGGTTTGCAGGCGATGGCTTTGCGCGCCCTCACACACACTGAAACTCAGGCCCTGGGCTTCGTAGCGTATGTCGCGTGCCTGCAGGCGTGCCGCCGCGCTGCAGGAAACGGTCCACAGGTCCAACGCGCCAGCAGCCAGTTCATCGGCCAGCACGCGGCCTTGCGCATCGTCGATATTGATGACGGCGGCCTGCAGACCGGTCCATGAAAACAGCCGCGCCTTGCTCTGCCAGTAGGCCGCCATGCTGCCGTGATAGTCCAGATGGTCCTGCGTCAGATTGGTGAAGATGGCGCAGCGGATCTGGCAGCCATCGAGCCGGTGTTCCTCGATGCCGATCGAGGAGGCTTCAATGGCACAGGCCTTGAAGCCTTCGCCCACCAGACGCCGGAGGGTCTGTTGCAGCAAGACCGGGTCCGGCGTCGTCAGTCCGGTACTGACAACATGCGGCACGCGTCCGATGCCCAGCGTTCCCACCATCGCACAGGCCATGGGTGCGCCTTGTTTCAGATTCGACAGGGCCTGCGCCAGCCACCAGACGGTGGAGGTCTTGCCATTGGTGCCGGTCACGGCCAGCAAATCAAGCTCTCGCGAAGGCTGCTCAAAATACGCAGCGGCAATCGGACCGCTCGCAGCCTTGAGACCAGCATAGGCGGCGATACGCTCGTCGCCAAAAGCGAAGCCTTCGACGCCAGCGCGCTCGACCAGACAGGCCCGAGCGCCCTGCGTCAGGGCGCTGGCCACGTAACGGCGCGCGTCACTGGCTGCGCCGGGCCATGCGATGAAACCATCACCCGGCTGCAGTTTGCGGCTGTCGCAATGAATCGTGCCGCTGACACGGCTCTGCAACCAACTGGCGGCTTGGCTTGGGGTGTCGAATTCAAGCATCACAGGCTCTCCTCCTCCGCCTTGGCCACGATCTGCGGCTTGACCGCCATATCGGGACTGACCCCCATCATGCGCAGCGTCTGTTGCACCACTTCGCTGAACACCGGCGCTGCCACGGCACCGCCGTAATACTGGCCGGAACTGGGCTCGTCGATCATGACGCCAACAATGATGCGCGGCTGCTCGATCGGCGCCATGCCGACGAACCAGCCACGGTACTTGCGGTTACCGGCACTGCCGTAACCCTTGCCGACCTGTTTGTAAGCCGTGCCGGACTTGCCGCCCACCGAGTAGCCAATGGTCTGCGCCTTCTGCCCGGTGCCGCCAGGGCCGGCCGCAAGTTGCAGCATCTTGCGCACCTGGTCGGCCGTCGCCGCCGACAGCACGGGAACGCCGACAGCGGGCTCGCTGTTCTTGAGCATGGTCACCGGAATGATCTTGCCCTCGTTGGAAAAAACGGTGTAGGAACGCGCCATCTGAAAAAGCGAAGCCGACAGACCGTAACCGTAGGACATGGTGGCCTGCTCGATCGGGCGCCAGGTCTTGTAAGGACGCAGCCGGCCCGAGACCGCGCCGGGGAAACTGATCTGCGGCTTCTGGCCAAAACCGGCGCTGGAAAAAAGCTCCCACATTTCGCGTGGCTGCATGCGCAACGCGATCTTGGCGGTGCCGATGTTGCTCGATTTCTGGATCACACCCTCGACCGTGAGCACGCCGTTCGGATGCGAATCGGAGATCGTGACCCCGGTGATGTTGAACTTGCCGGGACCGGTGTCAATGATTGTCTGCGGCGTGACGCGCCCGGTTTCCAGTGCCAAGCCGATGGTGAAGGGCTTCATCACGGAACCGGGCTCAAAGGTGTCGGTCAACGCGCGGTTGCGCAATTGCTCGCCCGTGAGATTGCGGCGCTTGGCCGGCACATAGCTCGGGTAATTGGCCAGCGCCAGCACTTCGCCGGTGACAACATCGAGCACCACCACACTGCCAGCCTTGGCCTTGAATTGCTGTACCGCGTCATGCAGCTTTTGATAAGCGAAGAACTGCACCTTGCTGTCGATGCTGAGTTGCAGATCGGGTCCGTCGACTGGCGAAATCTGCTCGCCCACATCCTCTACCACCCGACCCAAACGGTCCTTGATGACGCGGCGCGAACCATTGTGACCCGCGAGTTGCTTGTTGAAGGTCAGCTCCACGCCTTCCTGTCCGATGTCTTCGACGTTTGTGAAACCCACCACGTGCGCCGCCGCCTCGCCTTCGGGATACTGGCGTTTGTATTCCTTGCGCTGGTAGACGCCGGTGATACCGAGCGCCATGATCTCCTGCGCCACCGCATCGTCGACCTGGCGCTTGAGCCAGACAAAAGTCTTGTCTTCGTCTTCGAGCCGTTTGTTCAGTTCTGCCAAAGGCATTTCCAGCAGCTTGGCCAGTTGCGCCAGTTGCACCGGATCGCGGTCAATGTCCTCCGGAATAGCCCAGATGCTGGGCGCCGGCACACTGGAGGCCAGGATCAAACCATTGCGGTCCAGAATGCGGCCGCGATTGGCCGGCAGTTCCAGCGTACGCGCAAAGCGCACTTCGCCCTGTTTCTGAAAAAAGGCGTTGGCAATCACCTGAATGTAGGTGGCGCGCGCCGCCAGACCCACAAAGCCGAGCGCGATGGCCGCGACAATGAACTTGCTGCGCCAGACCGGTGTCGGACTGGCCAGCAGCGGACTTGAGGTGTAGTTGATGCTGCGGCTCATTGGACCCGTCCGCTCACGGCCACGCCCGACGCTGCAGCGCCACTGGCAGCCTGCGCCGGCACCGTGCCATAGCTTACGTAGTGCGTGATGGCGGGCGTGGTCGAGCGCATCTGCAACTGTTCCTTGGCCAGCTTCTCCACCCGCAGCGGCGTCGCCTGCGCCCGCTTCTCCACTTGCAGCCGCTCCTTGTCGGATTCAATCCGATGCGCCTGCGAGCGCGCCTTGTCGAGTTCCGAGAACAAGCGGCGCGACTCGTACTGCACATTGACGAGGTAAAGCGCACTGGCCAGCACGGCCAGCAGCAAAAACAGGTTGACCCTGCTCATGCTGCCGTCCTCTGTGCCACGCGCATGATGGCGCTGCGGGCACGCGGATTGGCCGCGACTTCGGCGGCGCCGGGCTTGATGCGGCCCAGCGCCTTGAGCTTCATGACCTTGGGCGCGGCAAAGGGCGCGCGCCGGTCATAGACCTCGCGCGAATGCTCGGCAATGAACTGCTTGACGATGCGATCCTCCAGCGAGTGGAAGCTGATCACCACCAGACGTCCGCCGGCCTGCAGCACCGTCAGACTGGCTGCTAGCGCCTGTTGCAGCTCTTCAAGTTCGGCGTTGATGAAAATCCGAAGAGCCTGAAATGTGCGCGTTGCAGGGTTCTGGCCCGGCTCGCGGGTTTTGACCGTGTCAGCCACGAGCTGGGCCAATTCAGTGGTGGTTGAAATGGCGCCCCGTTCATGTCGGCGAGCAACAATCGCCTTTGCAATCGCCCCAGCAAACCGTTCTTCACCGTAATCACGTATCACCTCCGCTATTTTTTCTGTTTCGGCTGTCGCCAGCCACTGTGCCACGCTGATGCCGCGCGTGGTGTCCATGCGCATGTCCAGCGGGCCTTCGAACCGGAAGCTAAAACCACGCACCGGGTTGTCGATTTGCGGCGAACTGATTCCCAGATCCAGCAGCACGCCCGCAACGCTGGCGTCCGGCAATTCCCCAAGCTGGGCAAATCCCTGGTGCCGGATTGAAAAGCGGGCGTCATCCAGCGTAGCGGCTGCGGCCAGCGCGTCGGGGTCTTTGTCAAAAGCGATCAGGCGTCCCTGCGGCGACAGGCGCGACAGGATCAGCCGGCTGTGTCCGCCACGGCCGAAGGTGGCATCGACATAGCAGCCGCTTGTTGCACTGGCAGCATCGCCTGATTCGGCCTGCGGATCGCTGAAGAGAGCGTCAACTGCTTCATTCAACAGGACGGTGGTGTGTGTCCATGAGGTGTTCACCGCCGGCCTTCAGAAAGAAAAATCTTTGAAGACTTCGGGCATTTCGCCGGCCATCGCCTTGGCCTCCTGCGCTTCGTAGCTCGCCTTGTCCCACAACTCGAAGTGCTGACCCATGCCCAGCAACATCGCGTCCTTGGCAATGCCAGCGGCTTGGCGCAACTCGGGCGACACCAGCACGCGACCGGTGGCGTCCATCTCCACATCCATGGCATTACCCAGAAAGATTCGCTTCCACCACTGGGCCGACATCGGCAACGAGGCAACGCGTTCGCGGAACTTCTCCCACTCGGGTCGCGGAAATACCATCAGGCAGCCATGCGGATGCTTGGTGATGGTGAGTTGACCGGCTGCGGTCGCGGTCAGGACGTCCCGATGCCGGGTCGGCACCGAGAGGCGGCCCTTGCTATCGAGACTTAATGACGATGCCCCTTGAAACACGGCAGCAAACCCTTCTTTGGCAAAAACAGCAAGAAATGGAAGCGCGAGGGCACTTTTCACCACTTAATTGCACATTTTTGCACTGTACCAGCAAATGAGAAGTTTGCAAGCCAGCACAGCAGAATTTATTTCAATGAAATCAAGTACTTAGACGCTGTTTTGGATGAAAAAATTCATACAAAATCGTTCTAAATTAAGCACTTAGCGCAGGTTATGAAAGTGATGCGTGAAGGATGAGCCTGAAATGTTGGGGTCAGAGCAAAATTGCTGCGCAATTCTTGGTCTGACCCGCAAGGTTACAGGATGTACCTTGAAAGGTCTTCGTCGCGACTGAGCTCACCGAGTCGCGCGTCCACATAAGCCGCATCGATGCGGATGGTCTGCCCACCCAGATTCGCGGCGTCAAAACTCACTTCGTCAAGCAGGCGTTCCATGACGGTAGACAAGCGCCGCGCACCAATATTCTCGGTGCGCTCATTGACATCAAACGCAATGTGGGCCAACCGCGTGATGCCTTCGTCAAGAAACTCGATCTGCACGTTTTCCGTCGCCAGCAAGGCCTGGTACTGCTTGACCAGCGAGGCATGCGTCTGCGTCAGTATCGCGACAAAATCCTGCACCGAGAGCGACTGCAGTTCAACGCGAATCGGAAAGCGTCCCTGCAACTCCGGAATCAAATCGCTGGGCTTGCTCAGGTGAAAGGCGCCGGAGGCGATGAACAAAATGTGATCGGTCTTGACCATGCCGTATTTGGTGGAGACCGTCGTGCCCTCCACCAGCGGCAGCAGATCACGCTGCACGCCCTGGCGCGACACCTCGGCACCGCTGCCTTCGGAACGCGAGGTGACCTTGTCGATCTCGTCAATGAAGACGATGCCGTTTTGCTCCAGCATGTGCAAGGCCTCGGTCTTGATCTCTTCCTCGTTGACCAGTTTGGCCGCTTCTTCATCGATCAATAGGCGCAGCGCCTCGGCGATCTTGAGTTTGCGGGTCTGGCGCTTGGTCTGCCCCATCTGGCCGAACATGCCGCGCAACTGCTCGGTCATTTCTTCCATGCCGGCTGGCCCCATGATCTCAAGCTGGGGCGGCGTCTGTGCCAGGTCGATTTCAATTTCACGCTCGGCCAGTTGGCCCTCGCGCAGCTTTTTGCGAAAAGTCTGCCGCGTCACGCTTTCGGTTTCGGCTTTGACGTCCAGGCCGAACTCGGCGCGCGGTGGCGGAACCAGAATATCGAGTAAACGTTCCTCTGCCGCATCCTCAGCACGTGCACGCACTTGTTTCATACCGGCAACACGGGTTTGCTTGACAGCGATGTCGGCCAGGTCGCGGATGATGGCGTCGACATCCTTGCCGACGTAGCCCACCTCGGTGAATTTGGTGGCCTCGACCTTGATGAACGGTGCGTCAGCCAGGCGTGCCAGGCGCCGCGCAATTTCTGTTTTGCCCACACCCGTGGGGCCAATCATCAGAATGTTCTTGGGCGTGATCTCTGCGCGCAGACCAGGCTCGACCTGCTGGCGGCGCCAGCGGTTGCGCAGGGCGATGGCCACCGCGCGTTTGGCCTGCTGCTGGCCAACGATGTGCTTGTCAAGCTCGGCAACAATTTCCTGGGGTGTCATGGAAGGGTTTCGATGGTGTGATTCATGTTGGTGTAAATGCACAGCTCACCAGCGATCTCAAGCGATCGTTTGACGATGTCGTGCGCCGACAACTCGGTGTGGTTGAGCAGCGCAATGGCAGCGGCTTGGGCATACGCGCCACCCGAACCAATCGTGACGATGCCGTTCTCGGGTTCGAGCACATCGCCGTTGCCGGTGATGATGAGGGAGGCCTCGCTGTCGGCCACCGCCAGCATGGCTTCGAGGCGGCGCAACACGCGATCCGTGCGCCAGTCCTTGGTCAGTTCAATGGCCGCGCGCACCAGATGCCCCTGATGCTTTTCCAGTTTGGCCTCAAAGCGCTCGAACAGCGTAAAGGCATCGGCGGTGGCGCCGGCAAAACCGGCCAGCACCTTGCCGTGGTAGAGCTTGCGCACCTTGCGCGCCGTGCCTTTAACAACAATATTGCCCAGGGTCACCTGGCCATCACCACCAATGGCGACCGTGACACCGGCTGGCGTCTGGCGTCGCACGCTGATGATGGTGGTACCGTGAAATTGTTCCATGCCTGTTCACCCCTTGGGTCCGCCGGATCAGTTGTTGCGCAACAGGACCTTGGCGTGTTCGTTGATGCCGATGATGTTGAAAAACGCCGCCACCAGACAGGGCACATCATTGAACCGGATCTGGGTACCCTCGGTCTCACGCGCCATTACCCAGTTCAAAATACTGCCAGCTGCAGAAAAATCGACACGGATCAGACGATCGCAGGAAATATCGACCAGCGCGGAAGCGGGCAGCGCGGCCTGCAGCCGGTTCAGTGCCTCGGTCGCGTCGCCCCGGATCTCACCTTCCAGACTGAGCTGTGGCGCCTCATTCGGTGACGTGCCGGATGAATCGGCGTCGGCCCCCGCATATACGCAAAGCACCTGCTGCCAAGGCGGCGGGGCAAGTTCATGGATGACGCAAAAATCGAGCGCGGCCAGTTCAAATGCGTCCTGCAAAGCCATGACGCGCAAGGCGTCAAGACGCAGTCGCCACCAGAACATTTCGACCCGCCGGTCGCCAGCCGGCGTGCACGACTTGAGCACACGCTCCAACTGATCGGCGCCGGAAAAAATCAAACTCACGCTCTGCTTACACCACTGTCCAAACAAATCGGCCAGTACCGAGCCGGCTGGCGGCATGATCGTGCGCAAGGCACGCCAATCCAGATGCCAGGGCGCTGGGCTTGTCGTCAACACAGCCTGCAAGGTTTGCAGCGCGGCCAGATCGAGTTCCGCCGGGCTGCTCCAGACGATGGCGGGGGCAGGCGCATTGCTGCGCAGCAGATCGGGGGTGGAGAACCAGGCTGGCGCCGGGTGGCCAAAACGCTGCGCGCATTCCATCCCGAATTGCGCGTAGCTGTCTTCCTGCCCGGTTGCACGGTACAGGTCGAACAGGGCGGTAGCCCAAGTTTCGGCCGATTCCGGGCGCACCTTGCCCGAGCGCAGCACAGCCAGCAAACCAGCTTCTGCCTGCGCATCCTCACCATTGGCAAAGCGAATAGCGGCCTCTTCCATGTCAGGATCAACCAGGCTGTCACCGAGATCGATTGAAAACAGGCCCGACAGCGAGAATTCCTTGCCGCCGCCAGCGGCTGGGGCATCGGCCATGTTCCCGATCTTCATCATCTCCTGCGGCTCGACGGGCGACACCGGCGCACGCTCATGCCATTTGTCCATCGGTTGCGTTGATGCGTAGGCGCGGCCTTCCCCGAGTTCGGAGCGGGAGAACGATTGCGGCGGCAGCGTCTGGGAAAACTCACCGCCCGGTGCGCCCATTGGCAGCGTTGTCTGCTGCTGCGTCTCTTGCGTCGCAGGCGTTTCGGTCGATTTTTGGGCCGGTTCGCCCTGCTTGCCCTTCCACCACTGCTTGGACATCTGGGCTTCGATGTCATCGATCTTCTTGATCGTGCTGGCCCTCTCCTCCAGATGGGAGGCATTGGTACTGGCCAGGAAGAAAGACGGGCGATCGTTGCGGTCCGAATTATCGATCGGAATATTGGCGCGCAATTTTCGCAACTGGTCGAATTCGCGTCCTCGCACGAAATCGTTGCGCCGCTTGCGCTCGATCATCTCCTTGAGCGCCTCCTTGCTGTAGCCCTTTTCCTGTTCGGAATCGGGCGCCGATTCGACTCCAATCTGGTCAAGCTCTGACCAGTCCTTGGTTGGATGGCGAACGAACTTCGCCATCTTCGACAGCAAACCCGAACCGATGCTTTTCGTCGCCATGAGATCTCAAAACAGGGGGCAGACGCGGGGCAGACCGAGCGTCAGTCCCCAAACATTTTTTGCTTGAGTTCGCGCCGCTGTTGCGCCTCGAGCGACAGATTGGCCGTTGGCCGTGCCAACAGGCGCCCGACGCCGATGGGCTCGCCGGTTTCATCGCAATAGCCGTAGTCACCCGAATCGATGCGTGCAATCGACTGTTCAATCTTCTTGAGCAGTTTGCGTTCGCGGTCACGTGTGCGCAACTCCAGCGCGTGCTCTTCCTCGATCGTGGCACGGTCAGCCGGGTCGGGTACGACCACGGTGTCCTCGCGCAGATGCTCGGTGGTTTCGCCGGCATTGCTCAGAATATCCTTCTTGAGTTGGATCAGCTTGCGACGGAAGAACGCAAACTGGGTCTCGTTCATGTACTCGTCATCGGGCATGGCGATCACTTCGGCATCCGTCAACTGCTCAAGCGGTTTCAATTTCCAGTTGTTCGCCAGCTTCGGATCTTTCTTGATCGCCGATGCCAGGGGGGGAACGATCAGCGGTGATGAAACGGTTTGCGTAAAACTGGCCTTGGCAGCGGTTGACGCGACCGATTGCGCCATGGACGGAACCGTCAGCTGCGCCAGCCTTGAAGAGGGGCGCCCGGCCCGGGCCGGCACCGGCGCACTGCCCGGCGCCGCCGGTGCCAGCACCGGTTTATCCTTTGGCGCAGCCACAGGGGCTGCAGAAACTTTCGCGATCATTGCTTTCACTGAATCCTTTGCTTTGACTTTGACAGCCGCCTTGGCGACTTTGACGGGTACCGGTTTGGGCGACTTGGGCGCAACTTTTGCAACCAGCTTGCCGACCTTGACCGCTACCGCCTTCTTTGCTGAAACTTTGGCCTGCACCTTGACGGGTGGCTTGGCGGATTTCGTCGCCGCAGCCTTGACTGGCGGGACTTTCTTGACAGCCAACTTTTTGCTGACGGGCTTTGCTATGGCCTTGCTGACGGTCTTGGCCACCGGCTTGGGCTTGGCTACCGGCTTGGGCTTGGCTACCGGCTTGGGCTTGGCTACCGGCTTGGGCTTGGCTACCAGTTTGGGCTTGGCTACCAGTTTGGGCTTGGCTACCAGTTTGGGCTTGGCTACCGGTTTGCCCTTGGGTTTGGCCGACACTTTCACAGCAGGTTTGACCTTGGCAGGCACCTTGCCTGCACTTTTGGCATTCTTGTTGACCACTTTGATCTTCCCGGTTTGTGCTTTCACTTTTTGTCTCCTCGCAGGATCTGTCGGCGCATCTGCAACGCCACCCGATCCGCTCTTGCTTGCTTCTTTGGAATTCAGCGAAACCAACTTTACCCCTTCACGACCGAAGTTTTCGACTCCGCTTCGCTGAACATCGCTGGCGCGCGAGTGTACAGGTTTAGCAAGTGGGAATCCCATCAGTTGCAAAATCGAGACAAACATGGCTTATTCAGGCAGAGCACAGATTCTGATCAAACCAGGCACTGCTGCAGCCCCTGCATGAAAATATCCTTTGGCAAATCAATGCCAATGAACACCATCTTGCTGCTGCGCGCCTCATCGGCAGCCCAGACCGGCCCCAGATCACTGCCCATCAGTTGGTGCACACCCTGAAAAATCACCTTGCGCTCGGCCCCCTTCATCGACAGCACGCCTTTATAGCGCAGCATGCGCGGACCGTAGATATTCACAACCGCGCCCAGAAAGTCCTCCAACTTCGCGGGGTCAAAGGCGCGCTCAGACTTGAAGACAAAGCTCTTGACGTCGTCGTCCTGCGCATGATGATGACCGGCACCATGCTGGTGCGACGGATGATCGCAATGCTCACCCGGCGCGTGATCATGGTGAGCGTGGTCGCCATCCTCTTCCTTGAGAAAGTCGGGATCAATGTCAAGTTTGGCATTGAGGTTAAAGCCGCGCAGGTCAAACACCTCACTCAGCGCCACTTCGCCGAAATGAACGGTTTTTTGCGGCGCACGCGGGTTCATATGCGTCAGGCGATGCCGCAACGCCGCCACTTCATCA
The DNA here is from genome assembly GCA_903914175.1 of uncultured beta proteobacterium. GTDB lineage: Bacteria > Pseudomonadota > Gammaproteobacteria > Burkholderiales > Burkholderiaceae_C > Rhodoferax. The sequence goes on from CAIWNX010000051.1 coordinate 12,427, forward strand.
GACGGCACCAGATCGGTCTTGCTGATGAAGATCTGGTCGGCAAAACCGACCTGGCGCCGCGCCTCCTGGCGTTCATCGAGCTGCGTCTGCGCGTGCTTGGCGTCGACCAGCGTCAGGATCGAATCCAGCAGGTAACTCTCGGCAATTTCGTCGTCCATGAAGAAGGTTTGCGCCACCGGGCCGGGATCGGCCACACCAGTGGTTTCGATCACGACGCGGTCAAAGCTGAGTTCACCCTTGCGCCGCTTCTCAGCCAGGTCGCGCAATGTGGCACGCAGGTCTTCGCGGATGGTGCAGCAGATGCAGCCATTGCTCATCTGGATGATTTGCTCCTGGGTATCGGAGACCAGGATGTCGCTGTCAATATTTTCTTCACCGAACTCATTCTCGATCACGGCAATCTTCTGCCCGTGCGCCTCTTGCAGCACGCGCTTGAGCAGCGTGGTTTTGCCCGAGCCGAGAAAGCCCGTCAGAATCGTTGCCGGAATGAGATTGGTCGTCATGTTCGAAGGATTGGGGAAATCG
>CAIWNX010000052.1 GCA_903914175.1 uncultured beta proteobacterium
CTGATCACAAAATGCGTCTCGCCAGCGTCCATCTGGTCAACCACAAACGCCGCCGCGATGCGCAGCCAGAAGTCTCGCCGCAGGTTGCGGGCCCACTCGGTGCCAAGGCTCTGCGCCATGTGCCTGTATGAAACGCCAAGCTCAGGGATGATGGCCTCTTTGAGCGTGCGCTCATCGATGTATGCGTCGTCAATGCCGGCGCTGGTCAGCAGCTCGCGCAGCATGCCACGGATGCCGTCGGCAAACGCGAGGCCGACAAATCCCTCGGTTTCCATGATGTTGCGCACGGTGTCTTTGCCAGATCCAGCGTAGCCGGTGAGGCCGATCAGGAACATTTACGCTGCCCCCACCAGCACCGTGTACCCGCTTTGCTCACGCACCTGCTGTACATAGCCGGCAAATGCGTCTTCAACAGCGCGCTCGGGGCGGTCCAGTTCGTACCAGAATTTGACGCTGCCTGCGTTCAGCCGGTACTTGAGCCGCGCCTTGAGTTTGTAACCCTCGCCGTTCTTGAAAATGCGCAGGCCCAAGGCGAATTCTTTGGGTATTTCCAGCGCACCATTCACGCCGGCGCGGGCGTCGATGTTCTCGGTGTAGGCAAGCTGCACCTGGCCGTTTTGCAGGCGCTTGGCGCTGCTGAAATTGATGTCCGTCTTGGCCTGCAGGCTGGTGGCCACATCAAGCAGCAACTGCGCGCCGGGCTCGGTGATGTCGGCAAAGTTGTCTTCGATGAATTCGGCAAACTCGCCTTGCGTGAATGTGTGCTTTGGGCCGTTGCAGGCCAGCCACTTGGTAAATTCTGGCGTGTAGTCGGCCTTGTACTCGGCCCGGTGGTCGCGCCAGCCGGCCACGGTGTCGCGCTGGTCGTTGAACACTGCCGTGATCTTGCGTGCATCCGGGTCGGCGTAGATGTACGCTGCCGCGCTGGACGCCTGGTCGATGCAATAAAGCAGCAGACTGGTCAGATCCTTGAGCGCCACCGTGCCGCGCTTGCGGTTGGCGTAGGGCTGCGCTTTTTCTACCAGGTCGGTGATGTCTTTGTTCGTGTAGCCCGGCGGCACCATCAGGTAGTGGTGCCCCTCGACCTCTCGCGGCTCATTGCAGGCCGCTGCCATGGTGTTGAGCACGGCGGCGGTGTTGATAACCTCGCTTAACACTGCTGAAACGGAATGTTTTTGTTCTGCGGTAGTGGGTGCCAAACTCATTTTGTAGCCTCTTTGAAAGTGATAACGCCATCGGCGTCAGGTTGGGTGAATGCTTCGGCAGGCGTGCGAAGCCCGCCGCGTTGGTCATGTGCGTCGCGCAAGTCAAGCGCATGCTGGCGCGGGTGCTGGCGGGTTGGCTCGGCGTCATCGGTGAGCCAGAAAAAGTCTTGCGGCTGCTCGGGCTTGGGCAACTCCAACTTGCGGTCGGCGCTGATAGTGATCTTGTCCACTTCGCTGCCCCGGCTGGCCGGCGCAATCTTGATCTTGAGCGTCATGCTGCCGCTGCGGCCATATTGCTTCACGGCGCTCAGCAGCTCGGCCAGGTCGCCGGTCAGTCCGGCGTGGGTTTGACCATCGTTCAGGTCTTGCAAAAACAGGTTAAAACTTTTCATAGGCTCCTTGTGGTTGGTAAAAATCAAGTCTGTGGAAAAAAATCAGCAGCCTGGAACTGGCCGCTAGTCATTTGCGTGGCCCATCCGATGGGGTGGCCGTCGGCGCCCAGGCGCACACGCTTGACGGGCACCACGCTGCGCTGCTGGGTGGCCTTCCACTCTGCCGTGCGGATCTGCGCGGCGCGGGCTTCGATCAGGCGACGGCGCACGTCGTAACGCATCGCAGCCTCAAACGTCCAGCCAGCCCAGTGCATGGCCACGAATGCGGCCAGACGATGCTCCTGCGTTACATCGGGCAGAGTGCAGGGCGCCTTCATGCCAGCACCCCAATCACCCAGCGGCCTGCGCCGTACAGGATGCCCAGCGTGGCGCCACTCAGCGCGGCCACCAGCAGGCAAGTCACAAAGTTGTCGCGGCCAAAAGTCTCGACCGTGAAACCCTGCACCGGCTGCGTCGGGTCCATTGGCTGCCATAACGGCACACGCGGCTTTTGCTCGCAGGCGCCCTGGCACTCTCGCTCAGGGTGCTGGCACACGCCCAACATTTCGCACGAGCGCGGTGCCTGGGTTTCGATGAATTCGCAGTGGTTGCTCATGGCTGCACCATTGCCACGCGGCTGGTTTTTCGACCGGTGTGCAGGGCGCAACGCATGGTTCCGTCGGCCTGTTCGAGCACGCCGGAGTTGACGCCGCACAGCTTGGCGGCGGCGGTCAGGTAGCGATCGCGCGCCTGGGCGGCTTCAATTGCGTCAGCGGTTGCCGAGTCGCCGCTGTGGTCATCAATCGCGGGGCCTGCCCAAGCTAGCAGCACAATGATGAGAGACACCAAGACGGCGATCATGGCCACATTGCCCAGGGTGCCATGGGCAGCGCGGCCGGGGCAGTCTCGGCCCTGGTTGCAGTTGTGGCTGCAGCAGTGGGCGGCCTTCATGCTGCACCGCCTTGCCACGCCTGTGCAATATCATCATTGGTCAGATGGAGTGCGCCGGGCGTGATCTGCTTATCAACTCCCCA
>CAIWNX010000053.1 GCA_903914175.1 uncultured beta proteobacterium
TGGGGCGATGTTTCCACTGCTTGGGTTTCGACGGGCATTGCCGACATTGAAGTCTTCATGGCGGCGCCGGCCGCCATGCGCTGGATGGCCAAGGCGTCGCGCTACATGGGTGGCGTGCTGGGCTCCAACTTCGTGCAAGGTTTGCTCAAGAAGCAAATCGATTCCGGGCCGGCTGGCCCCAATGCCGAGCAGCGCGAACGCGGTGCTTCGCACCTTTGGGGGCAAGTGCGAAACGCCGCCGGTCGAACGGCAACTTCGCGCCTGGACACCGTGGAAGGCTATGCGCTCACCGCGTTGACGGCCTGGGACATCGCCAAACAAGCGGCCAAGGGTGCGGCCCAGCCTGGCTATCGCACGCCGTCGCTGGTCTTTGGCGCCGACTACATCCTGAACTTCGCCGGCACAACGCGCACGGACGTGTGACGAGCGTTATCTGCCGTAAGTCGCGGTAAAGCTCGCCTTGCCCAGCAGGTTTGCGCCCAACCCCTTGTTCAGAACAAAGGAATTCAAGGCGGCCGTGCCGGTCCTTGGGATGCCACCGGCCTTTTGCAGGTCATCGGCTGCAATCGCATAGAGCGTAAAGATGTAGCGATGGGGTTTGTCACCCGTTGGTGGGCAGGGTCCACCATAATTTCCGTTGACGCCCGTAGCGCCCGTATCCAGAAAATCTGTCGCGCCGCCGAAGGCCGGGGCCGGCAAGGTGGAGGGTGAATTGCCGGCGCCCTGTGCCAAGCCCTTCACGGTCGGTGGCATGTTGTACACGGCCCAGTGCCAAAAGCCGCTGCCGGTTGGTGCGTCCGGGTCGTGAATCTGCAAGGAAAGCGATTTTGTACCGGCTGGCACGTTGCTCCATTCCAACGCGGGTGAGACATTGCCCCCGGCGCAGCCAAAGCCGTTGAGTACAAATTTGTTGTCGAAGGTGCCACCCGCCAAGTCCGGGCTCGACAAGCTAAAGGCGGTGGCCTGCGCATGCGCGCCCAGCGAAGCGAATCCGCCGAATGCCACGGCAAGCACCAGCGGCGCTGACTTGGCGAATGAATGAAGTGCTTGTATGGTTTTCATGTTTGTCTCCTGAAGGTGGCGTCGTGGAAAGTCAGACGCCAGAGAAATTATTCATGAATTGGAATTCCCCTGCTCGTCCAATTGAATGGCGGGCAGCGGTGGTTCAAAATTTCAGTGCATGAGCACGCGCGCAACACCCCAGGCTGCAGCACACCAGGCCAAGGCGAATGCTGTCATCGACAGCCCAAATGCCGGGCCGCGTTTGGCCGGGCTGCTTTGATAGGCCACGGCATACCAAATCCTTGAAATCAACCAGACCGCGCCCAAAGCGGCGGCGCCACGGTCACTGATGAATTCGGCGTTAACCCACAGGGCCGGCAGCATCAGCGCGGCGTTTTCCAATGTGTTCATCTGGATGCGGTAGGCGCGCTCAAACATTTCATGCCCCGTCACGGACGGTGCCTTGATGCCATAGCGGCCCCTGGCGCGACCGACGTTGACGCTGGTGGCCAGCATGAGCAAGCCAATCAGGAGGGTGATAAGCGAAGTGAGGGGGTATGCGGTCATAGAACTCTCCAATGGTTGTGCACGATGGCCTGACTGTATTGGAAAAGTGAGCGACTTGGCGACACCAGCCCCGGTGAAGCCAGCCTGCTACAAAGGTTTTTGAATGGTGCTACCGTGGACTCGGGCATCGAGGCCCCCGCGCTTTGTTCATTTCACGCGGTCTCAATGAGATTTAACCCGGCCTTGTGCCGGGTTCTTTTTATCGCCGTGACGAAGTTGCCTACTTCAGTGCCTACTTGAACTAAAAATGAAAAAAGCCTGCTACCGATTAAGTAGCAGGCTTTCTAATGCCCATAAGGCTTTATTTGGCTCCTCGACCTGGGCTCGAACCAGGGACCTACGGATTAACAGCCCCGTCCCAGACACCGCTAGACGCAAATGTACACTAAACAACACCACAACAAAAGACATTTTTACATCAAAGATTCAGACAAAAAAACCAGCTCTAAGGCTGGCTTTTTAGGTGATGCTATTTCGGCGATCACTGCAGTGTTGAGGCGAATCTCTCAACCATCGCCAATCGAGCTTGAATTGGTACATCGTAGCTTTTGGCTATCTGGATTCGGGCCATTAGATCGGCCTTGATGCGCTTTTCATACTCAAGTGCACGCGCATGTGCGACGCGATTGATTTGACGCAGCACAGACCGTTCTAAGGGCTTTTGGGTCATGCCATGGCTCCGCCGTAGCGTTGATTACGCGAGATTTGCGCAACGATATTGTTCGCTGTGGCCCGCATGCCCCTGACAACATCTGACTTGCTGGCAATATCTCCGACCGACGCCGAGATATTAATTTGAATGCTCTGTCCGGTGCCGCCCAGCTGACTATTCGGAACGATGGTTCCTGCGGTTTTTGGAACGAACAACTCAGGGCCATATTCACCCACAAGGGAAACTTTGCCGACTGGTGGATCTCCGCCGTCAGCAAAGCCAAGCAAACCGGCACCAGCTGAGAGCATGCCGGTTAATCCTCCAGCCTGGAACCCTGCAGTCAGCGGCTTCATGATTGATTGCTGAATGGTCATGCGGATCATGTCAGCAATGATTGAATTGGCCAGGCTGGAAAAGTCGAGCTTTCCGGTTTGCACGAAGTTGACCAGGGCATCTTCCATTCCTTGGAACGCGCCGGTCATGGCCTTGTTGGTTTGGTCCGCAACGTTGGTCACTTTCTTCATGTACTCTTCCAGGGCGGTATTCGCGCCAACCTCCCACGAGGCGTTGAGCTCGTTTTGTTTTTTGATGTCGGCATCGATGGCGTCCGCAACATTGGTCTTCATGACCTCGGCCAACATCATCAGCTCCAGGCGCTGCTCGGTTGTTGCGTCGGTGCTGAGCTGTTCGACCATTGCGTCAACCTTGCGCAGCTCAGTGGCTTTTCTGCGGGCGTCTGAGTTCATGCCGAGCATGGCGGTCTCGCGGATGATCCCGCCCGCCTGGTCATTGCCCGCCGTCACCAGTTGCAGCGACTTGGCCCGTTGCGCCTCAGACTTGGCGACCTCTTCAACATCGCGCTTGATCTTTTCCTGGCGTATCTCGATTTGCTCTAGGGCGGCAATGTACGGCTCTGCGGCTTTGGATACCAATTTTTGCGCCGCCTCCATGCGCAGCATCTCGAAGCGGCCTTTTTCCTGCTGCTGCAGCTGGCGCTGAAGTTGGTCAATGAAACCTTGGCCTGGGTCTTTGACTGGTGGCTTTGGGTCTCTGTTGTTGTAGGCAAGGTCCTTTTTTACGATCGGTTGACCGTACTGATCAACTGGGCCAGACCAGCCCTCATTCGTAATATCAAATCTCGCTTTCAGCTTTGAGCTAAACATGGTTTTTTGAGCGATAGCGTCGGCGTCTGCCGCAAACTGCTTCATGACATTGGATGCTGCGCTGAATTCACCTCCTGCAGCCAAAGAAATCGCGGCAAAGTTTGCGCCGATCCCTTTTCCGGTAATCTGCACAACACGAACAACGCCGTCGAACATATCGACAACGGATGCAAGCTCCATCGCTGCAACCTGCGCCCATTCCTTGATGCTGCCGTCTTGCGCCAGGCCTTTGACAGATTTGCGCAGACCGTCGTTTCCGTCTGCGGCTTCGACCAGGGTCTGAACAAAATCATTCATCACCGGGATCGCTGCCATGACCACCGTCTTCATCATGACTTGCTTGGTTGCGGCCAGGCGCTTCAATCCCTTTTCGTACTCGTCGGCTGCCAGCACCTGGGCATCTGTTACCTTGACCTCCTGGTCGCCGAGCTCGTACATTTCCTTCATCATTGGCAGGAGCTGTGCGCCGGACTTGCCGAACGCGTCGATCGCCAGAGCGGTCTTTCCTGCGCCGTCTTTGAAGTCCCCGAGCTTCATCGCCATTTCCTTCATGACTACCGCAGGGTCTTTCAGGTTGCCGGCTGCGTCACGCGCATCAATCCCAAGCGCTTTCAAGGCCCGGCTGGCATTGCCGGTCATGTCCTGCGATCCGGCCATGCCTTTGGAAAGTTTTATCAATCCTTCGGTGACAACGTCCATGCTCGTTCCTGAGAGCTTCGACGCCGTCAGAAAAGTGGACATTTGTCCGCCGCTGGTGCCGGCCTTTTCTCCAAAATCTTTCAGGCGTGCGGCACCTTCCGTCACCCCATCGATAAATCCTTTGATGGCGGCAATCGATGCGCCGCCGATAAACCCTGCGCCAATGTTCACCAGGTTTTTGGTGATCATGTCGCCGGTGCGTTTGCTTTTGAGCTCCGCCATATCCATGGCGGTCAAGAATTTTGCGATGTTCGCATTCAGGTCAATTGTTAGATCGCCCAGTGTTCCTGCCATGGTATTTCTCGATTCTTAAAATTTGACTCAGTGCACGCGCGTGCACGCACAGAAAAGTGATTTATCTGCGCTGTGGTTTTGCATAGGTCTTTGGTTATTGGTGCCAGCCACGCACCATCATGAAAAACTAGAGTGCTGCTGGCAGTCGGGGTTATTGCAAGAAATCCTTAAAGCGGGTACTCGCCGACTAATCCCGTAAATTCTCAGGTCGCCGCAAACTTCACGGTTTTGATGGCGCTGCTGTTGATCACAGCGGCACCAGTACGACGAGTCACATAGAACCCGACATAAGGCTTGTTGCTGAACGGATCACGCAGCACGCGGGTGCCGATGCGATCGACAATCGTGTAGCCGCGCTTCCAGTTGCCAAAAGCGATCGCATGCGAACCTGCGCTAATGTCAGGCATGTGCTGTGCCTCATAAACCGGATAACCCAGCAACATATTGCGCTCGCCCGATGCATAGGCGGGCCAGATCAGGGGTCTGCCGAGACTGTCTTTCAATTGCATCAATGCGGCAAGCGTGTTCGGATTCATCAGCCAGGCGGCCTCACCTGGTGCACGGTAGCCGGGATGCATGCTCTGCACAGCTTTGACCAGGCAGTCGGTCGGGTCGGTCGATTTGAATGCGCCAGATGCGCCGCTGGCGATGTACTGCAGCGAACCGAATGCACGCACGCCGTCCGCCTCACCTGTGATCGTTCCAGCCAGGAAGCCGGTTGGCTTGTTGGTGCCGTCGCCGGTCACGAAAGCCTCGGATTCAGCGGCAACAAACTGATCGCTGATCACTTCGGTAAGCCAGGCCTCTGCGTTGAAAAACACGTCATCGAGCATTTGCTGTGTGGACTGCGCATTGGCGTACAGCTCGCCCATGGTCGGTTTAATGTCGGCCAGCTTGGGGGTGTTGGTGCCTGTGCGTGCGTCAGTCTCAGCGACCCATGCAGCGGCCTCCCCACGGACGTTCACCAGCTTGTGATAGTCCTGGGTCGAGATTTGCACGACGGATGCAATTTGACGGATCGGGCTGGCCTTGAGTAGCAAGGTCTCGATCAGACCGTCGATTGCTTTGGGGACTGCGAAGCCGCCGTCAGCGCCGGCGCTGCCGCCAACACTCAGGGATTTTTGCTCACCTCGGCGCAGGAACTGGTCGTAATCCTTGTGTTCGCCGACAAGCGTGCGGTTGTCATAGGGTCCGCCAGAACCGGACGTATCGTCGGTTTTGAAGTTCACGCGATTGCCTTTTGCCTCTTTGATTTCGAAGGCGTCCAGGCGGGCATCGTTTTTGATTTTGAACTCTTCAAAAGCCGCGTTTGATGCTTCGATCGCCTTGAGAATTTCGGAGTTGTAGTCCATGTCAGGTTTCCTTAAAAGTGGGTATGGAAACCACAGTCTCAGGGCAATCAGTGTCATTTTTCCCAGACATTTGTCCCGCCAAAATGACATCACGCCAGGCAGTGCGATCGCTGACATTGAAACGCTCGCGGATGATCGTTCTCACTGCTGCGCAGGTCGTCCCATTGGCGATCATGTTTGCAGCGACCCTGGCCCGCCTGTTGGCTTTGGGCGGCATTGGCAGATACAGACTGGCACCCGCCCATTTTGCGAGGACAGACAAACAGATCAGCCGAGACCTTGTGTCTGGCATAGCGTCCACCAGCTCGCGGGTGAATTGGTCCGTCAGGCTCATGGTGTTTTCGTCTCGGTGATCGGTGGGTACCCCTACTCGCAGGATTTAAGCGTTTCCGACCACCCTTGCGGCAACCGTGAAAACCTCCACAAGCGCTTCGCCGTTGCCGTCCACGATCAAGCCACGGGTCGAAAGCGGCTCACCAGGGCGGCCCATGTCGATTCGGAGCTCAAACTTGCAGCCAGGCTTGTCGATCCACTTTGCCGCCACGGAATAACTGTGGGGGTCGTCCTGCCTGGCGTGCTCCAGGCCACGTTTGAAAACTGCCGCAGTGATTTGCGCGAACAGTGGCATTAATTTGTCTTCGTGAATTGTTTGCATGATGGTCCGTTGTGTGAGTGATTGAAATGCTTGATCCTGGTACATGCTGGTACCCCTCCCCCCCAAACCGGCGCATGTAAAAAAAGTAGGGAACGATCGGTGTCCGGTGGCCAATCTGTAGAGATTCGACCCACCCCGGCCCCATCGATTGGTAAGCGGCTAGCCATGGCACCTTGACACAGGGGCCGGCAATATGCGAGGCGGTTGACTGCGCTCAGACCTGAGGCTGCCAGCGATGCGGAAGCAACTCGTCGATTCGGCTGTTCAGGTGCGAGGGCAACCGCGTGAGAA
>CAIWNX010000054.1 GCA_903914175.1 uncultured beta proteobacterium
ATGCGTTTTGCCAGATCAACGCCAACTCGTGTAATCTCTTGCATGGGACTTCTCCTTCCAAAGGTTGTAGATTGACTTTTCCAAAACCAATCTTGACACTTGATGCCGTTACTAGGAAGTGGGAAGTCCCTTTGTATTCGATTTGGCAAAACCCTAAGTCCACGCTACGCCACCCACTGCATCGCCCTCGGCGACAAGCGTCCGTGGCTCGCGCAGCAGGCTCTTGCTCACGGCGAGCGGTTCTTGAGGTGGACTTCTTTTGCGATGCGGCTATAGTGCTTGTGCAAGGCAAGACCAGAAGTCGTCTTCGGGAGGAGTCGATGTCCGGTTTATCGAGTCGCGTCCAGTATTCCGAGCAGGTTAGGCTTGGGATAGGTTAGAGCGGAACCCCCATGAAGATCACGGGGCGTTCTTCAAGCATTACGAATGCATTCATCAATTCGATAATTCCGGTCGTGCTCCCTAGCGCGAAAGAGGTAAAGCGAGCCTTGGAAATACTCGGAATAACCGCAGAGACATTTCAGTGCGCATACTGTGGCGGCGTTGCTTCGGAGTGGGATCACCTACGCCCGCTCGTCAAAGATAAAAAGCCAACTGGGTACATCTCAGAAATCCATAACCTTGTACCATCCTGCGGAAAGTGCCATCAGTCAAAAGGCAACAAGGAATGGAAGACATGGATGCACAGCACAGCGAAACTTTCACCAGCGGCACGCGGCATTAAAGATATCCCAGAGCGAGTCAAGCGACTGGAGGCTTACGAAAGTTCCAAGGCTCCAACAAGAATGGATTTTGCAGCCATTGTTGGGACTGATGTGTGGGCACAGCACCAAAATAATCTAGAGCGAGTGCAGTCACTCATGCGCGAATCTCAGGCGCTTGCCGCAAAGATCAATACCGAGGTAGCCAGTGCATACAAAGCCCTCTAACGCGGATATGGACTCCCCCACAAGCGCAAGAAACTGACCGATAGTCTGGCTTTGGCGGAAGCTCCTGCGGTCACATATCCGGAATCCAAAACGGACCTTTCTGTAGTCCATAGGATACAATGCGGAAATACGCTTGGAAACGACCGAGGTCTACCTGGAATGGATCAACTCGCTCAAAGATCGAGCGGGTCGTGCACGAATTCAGGTCCGTGTCGATCGGCTCGTGCATGGGAATCCGGGGCAGCACAGAGTGTTGTCTGATGGCGTTTGTGAGTTGAAGATCGACTTCGGACCCGGATACCGCGTCTACTACACGGAGCGCGCGGGAGTTGTCATCGTACTTCTGGCTGGCGGCGACAAGTCATCCCAGCAGAAAGACATCAGGGCCGCAGTCGCTCTGGCGAAAGAACTTTAGGAGCAGTTTTATGGTCAAAACAATGTCTAATGCAATGACGCCACCAACAAGCCGGACGAAGACGCTTGCGTATGACGTGTCTGAGCAACTCCGAACCCCTGAGGAAATGGCAGCTTATCTGGACGCGTGGTTGGAAGAGGCTCCTGAGGACGCAGCGGGAATCGCGCGCGCCCTGGGCGATATTGCGCGTGCGAAGGGTATGACGCAGGTGGCCCGCGACGCAGGGCTAAGTCGGGAGAGTTTGTATAAGGCTCTCAGTGAGAGTGGCAACCCGACTTTCGCAACCGTGTTGAAGGTGGCGAAGGCACTCGGCGTGAGGTTCCACGCGCAGGTTGCCTGATTTGGATGCGTGAGAATTTTCCTCGCAAATTCAATGTGGGGTATTGAATTCGCGAGGCTGTTCAACCGCCCTTTTTGCAGCGCTTGCCCGGGTTCTTCTTGTTGTTGGTCGCGGTGCCGCGTTCCAGGCTGCGCAACTGACCTTTGCCAGCGGTAAAGCACACGCCTTTGGGCGGCACGGGACGCGGGCTTGCTTTGCGGTCAGCTTCGGTACGGAACTCTTTGGCCATGAAATAACTCCATTAAAAATAAAAACGAATACTGCGATTATCCCCGAGCCACGCGATGCCCGGGTTTGGCCAGCAGTTCCAGGTAAAACGCCGCGCCGCCTTCGCTGGCGACAGCATCGATCAGGGCGGTGAGCGTTGCCATATGAACGTCGGTCGCATTCTCTGCACTGGAGCCGAATTTGCAGTCGAAATCCCAGTAATCAACGCCTTCGAGCAGGGGTTTGCGCTGCTCGCGCTTGATGTATTTGCGGATTTCGTGCTTGGTGGCCTCGATCACGCGGTCGCGGTTCTTGCCTTCGATGTCTAATAGGAACAGTTTCTTCATTGCTGCAATTATGCGTTGCTCCTTCATCGGCGCCGGTTTTTTCCTTAGATAGCGATCATTCATGCCATTTTCATCTTTCGGTTTGTCACCGGCCCTGCTGCTTGCTGTGGCCGACAAGGCCTATTCAAGGCCAACGCCGGTTCAGCTGGCTGCGCTGCCGGCCGCCCTGCAGGGCCGCGACGTGTTGGCCAGTGCGCAAACCGGTTCCGGCAAGACGGTTGCCTTTGCCTTGCCCTTGCTGCAGCGCTTGGAACAGCTTGCGCCCGGCACGCCGCGACTGCTGCGTGCCCTGGTCCTGGTGCCAACGCGCGAACTCGCCGCCCAGGTGGGTGAAGAAATCCGCAGTCTGGGTGCACATTTGTCGCCACCCTTGAAAGTCTCGATCGTGTTCGGTGGTGTTTCCATCAATCCGCAGATGTTGCGTTTGCGCGGCGGCACTGACATCATGGTGGCGACACCGGGGCGGTTGATCGATCTGCTCGAACACAACGCGCTCACGCTCGCGAATGTTGCGATGTTGGTGCTCGATGAAGCCGATCGATTGTTTGACCTGGGCTTTGCCGAAGAACTCTCGCGCATCCTGGCCTTGTTGCCGGCGCAGCGCCAGAATCTGTTCTTTTCGGCCACGTTCCCGCCTGCGGTGCAGACCTTGGCGCAGACGCTGTTGCGCGACCCGGTGCGCGTCACGGTGGGGCCCGAGCCCGAGACTGCACCCGACATCGTGCAGCGTGCCATCGAGGTGGACGTGGGGCGACGCACCCAGTTGCTGCTGCACCTGATCAAGCAAAACCACTGGAGCCGGGTGCTGGTATTTGTTGCCACCAAGCATGCAGCCGAAATGGTGGCCGACAAACTGCGCAAGGGGCGCATCAACGCCGAACCTTTTCATGGCAACCTGAGTCAGGGCAAGCGCACGCAGGTGCTGGCCGACTTCAAGGCATCGCGGCTGAAGGTGGTGATTGCGACTGATGTGGCGGCACGCGGCCTGGACATCGCGCAATTGCCAGTCGTGGTGAACTACGATCTGCCGCGCTCGGCGCTCGACTACACGCACCGTATCGGCCGCACCGGCCGCGCTGGCGAGCGCGGCATTGCCGTCAGCTTTGTCAGCGCCGAGAGCGCCGCGCATTTGCGCCTGATCGAGAAAAGCCACGGCCTGAGTTTGCTGCGGGAACAGGTCGCGGGTTTTGAGCCGACGCCAAGCGACCCAGCGACCGAACTTGGCGTTGACACCAGCGGCAATGGCGGCATCAAGGGCCGGCGTCCGAGCAAGAAAGACAAACTGCGCGCTGCCGCTGTGGCAATCCAGACACGCAGGTGACGCGGTTTTTCCTGCAGCCCGGCTATGCTGCGTCGGATTCAATTCCACGCAAGGGGCAAGTCCATGAAGCATCTTTTTTCTCTTGAAGGCCGCAGCGCACTGATCACCGGTGGTTCGCGCGGCATAGGCCGCATGATTGCCGAGGGCTTTCTGACGCAGGGCGCGCGTGTCTACATTTCGGCGCGCAAGGCAGCAGCCTGCGACCAGACGGCGCGCGAGTTGAGCGCGCTGGGCCCTTGCGTCTCACTGCCGGGTGACGTGTCCACTGTGGAAGGCGCACGGGCCTTGGCGGCAGCCTACAGCGCGCTGGAGCCGCAGCTTGACATCCTGGTCAACAACGCTGGCGCGGCCTGGGGCGCGCCCTTCGACGAATTTCCGGAAAGCGGCTGGGACAAGGTCGTTGACCTGAATCTGAAGGGACCCTTTTTCCTGACTCAGGCGCTGGCACCCCAGTTGCGTGCGGGGGCGAAGGTGCGCGCAGCCAAAGTGATCAACATTGCCTCGATCGACGGCGTCTCCGTCAATCCGCAGGAAACCTATTCCTATGCCGCGAGCAAGGCCGGGTTGGTTCATTTGACGCGCCGCATGGCGCTGCGCCTGATTCAGGACAACATCGTGGTATCTGCCATCGCGCCGGGCGCGTTTGCCTCTGACATGAACCGCGACGCGCGCGACCATGCGCAGGAAGTGTCGGCGCGGGTTCCGGCCGGGCGCATCGGGGTTGCTGAAGACATGGCCGGCGCGGCCATCTACCTGGCATCGCGTGCCGGTGACTACGTAGTAGGCGAGACATTGGTGGTGGATGGCGGTGTGACGCTGACCCGATAACAGCCGCGTGGCGCGCTAACCCTGTTTACGAAGCGGAAACAGGCTGCCGATATACTTGCGCCCACTACTTACAGGAGTTTTCATGAGGTTTTTATCCATCGCACTGGCCGCAGTCATCGCCACTTTTGGTCTGGTCTCTTTCAATGCCACGGCGGCTGATGCTGCTGTCAAGACTGTCGCTGCGCTGTACAAGGAAAAGGTTGCGCTCACTGGCAAGACCGTCAGCGCCACCGGCAAGGTGGTCAAGGTCAATAACGGCATCATGGGCCGCAACTTCGTGCACGTGCAGGACGGTACAGGCGATGCGAAAGACGGCAGCAACAATCTGGTTGTGACCAGCAAGCAAACCGCAGCCGTCGGCGACAAGGTCACGATCTCTGGTGTCGTGGTGGTCAACCGCGACTTCGGCAGCGGTTATTCCTATCCTTTGCTGATCGAAGAAGCGACCGTCACCGTCAAGAAGTAAGTCTGGCGGCTATAACAGCCGCACTTTCACGCTCTTGCCTTTGACGCTTCCAGCGTTGAGCTTTTGCATGGCCTGCAGTGCAATATCGCGCTGCACGGCCACGAAGGTGGTGAATTCGGTCACCACAATTTTTCCGATCTGTTCGCGGCTGTAGCCAGCGTCGGCCGTTAGCGCACCCAGCACGTCGCCGGGGCGGATCTTCTCTTTGCGACCACCGAGAATCTGCAGCGTCACCATCGGTGGCAGCAGCGGCCCCACACCCTGCGGCGTGAGTTCGCTCAAGGGGTGCCAGACCGATTCGTGGCTCTGGTAGAGCTCGATTTTTCCGACCGATCCCATCTCGCTCATGCTGGCCAGACTCAGTGCCAGGCCAGATTCGCCTGCGCGTCCGGTGCGCCCGATGCGGTGGATGTGAACCTCGGGGTCGGGCGTGATGTCAACGTTGATCACCGACTCCAACTGCGTGATGTCCAGACCGCGTGACGCCACATCAGTGGCCACCAGCACCGAGCAACTGCGGTTGGAGAAACGCGCCAGCACCTGATCGCGTTCGCGCTGTTCCAGTTCGCCATAAAGGGCCAGCGCGCTAAAGCCCTGCGCTTGCAGGTAAGACGTCAATTCTTTGCAGCGCAGCTTGGTATTGCAGAACGCCAAAGTACTTGCCGGGCGGAAGTGGTTGAGCAACAGGGCCACCGCTTCGAGCCGGTTGGCGCGCGTCACTTCGTAAAAGCGTTGTTCGATCAGGTTGCTGGCGTGTTGTGCCTCGACCTTGATTTGCTGCGGCTCGCGCATGAACTGACGTGCCAGCTTCTCGATGCCTTCCGGGTAGGTGGCTGAAAACAGCAGGGTTTGTCGTGCTGGCGGGCATTGCTTGACAACGGTGGCAATGTCATCGAAGAAACCCATGTCGAGCATGCGGTCGGCCTCGTCGAGCACCAGGGTGTTGAGCGCTTCCAGATTCAGATAGCCGCGTTCCAGATGGTCCATTACGCGACCCGGCGTGCCGACCACGATATGCGCGCCGTGTTCCAGCGAGGCCCGTTGCCCGCGCAGCGCGACACCGCCGCAGAGTGTCACGACCTTGATGTTTTCCTCGGCACGTGCCAGGCGCCGAATCTCGATCGTTACCTGATCGGCCAGTTCGCGCGTCGGGCACAGCACCAGTGATTGCACGGCAAAGCGGCGCGGGTTCAGGTTGGTCAGCAGGGCCAGTGCGAAGGCCGCAGTCTTGCCGCTGCCGGTCTTGGCCTGCGCGATCAGGTCTTTGCCGGCCAGGGCCAGCGGCAGGCTGGCGGCCTGGATCGGCGTCATCTCCAGGTAGCCCAACTGAACCAGATTGGCCAGGGTGTCGGGGTTCAGTGGCAGGTTGGCAAAGCTGTTGGCGGGAGCGGATGGGGTGGCGCTGGTGGCCTGGGGTTCGGTGCGGTGCATGGGTCGATTATCGGGACAACAGGCAAAATGGGGCATGGACCCGACAAAACAAACCGAGCAGCGCCTGACGGAGCTTGAGATCAAGGCCGCCTTCACGGAAGACCTGCTCGATCAACTCAACGAGATCATCGTGCGCCAGCAACATCAGATTGACCAATTGATTCGTGAAGTCGCGCACCTGCGCCAGTCGAGCACCGACGGCGGCTTGGGTGTGCCGCGCAACCTGCGCGACGACCTGCCGCCGCATTACTAAGTGCCGCCGCCCTGAATAAGGACAATAGCCGCCATGACCCAAACCATTGAACTGACCCGCCCCGACGACTGGCACTTGCACGTGCGCGACGGCGACGCTTTGAACACCGTGGTGCCGCACACGGCAGCCCAGTTTGGCCGTGCCATCATCATGCCCAATCTGCGCCCGCCGGTGACGACAACTGCCGCCGCGCTGGCCTACAAGGCGCGCATTAAGGCCGCAGTGCCGACGGGCCTGCGCTTTGAGCCGTTGATGACGCTGTACCTGACCGACAGCCTGCCGAGCGATGAAATCAAGCGTGCGCAGGATGCTGGCGTGGTCGCGGTCAAGCTTTATCCAGCGGGTGCCACTACGCACAGCGATGCCGGCGTTACCGACTTGCGCAAGACCTATGCGACGCTGGAAGCGATGCAGCTTGCCGGCATGCCCTTGTTGGTGCACGGCGAAGTTACATCGCCCGAGGTCGATCTGTTCGACCGCGAGGCTGTTTTCATCGATACCCAGTTGATTCCGCTGCGCCGTGACTTTCCGGAACTGAAAATTGTGTTTGAGCACATCACGACGCGTGACGCCGCGCAGTACGTGCTGGAGGCGGACCGTTTTACCGCCGCTACGCTGACCGCGCACCACCTGCTCTACAACCGCAACGCGCTCTTTATCGGTGGCATCCGGCCGCATTACTACTGCCTGCCGGTTCTGAAGCGCGAGACACATCGCCTGGCCTTGGTACAGGCTGCTACCAGCGGCTCAAATAAATTCTTCCTTGGCACCGATAGCGCGCCACATGCCGCGCACCTGAAAGAACATGCATCGGGTTGTGCCGGCTGCTACACCGCCCACGCCGCGATCGAGATGTACGCGCAGGCCTTCGATGCAGCCGGTGCGCTCGACAAACTCGAAGCCTTTGCCAGCTTCAACGGCGCCGATTTCTACGGCCTGCCGCGCAACACGGATCGCATCACGCTCAAGCGCGAAGCCTGGACCGCACCCGAGAGTTTCGCTTTTGGCAATGCCAGCTTGAAGCCGCTGGCTGCCGGGGAAACCCTGGCGTGGAAGTTGAGCTGATTGACTGGGCCGCGCCCTGGCTCGCACCCTGGCGCGCCGTTGGCGAGGCTGTGGCGCAGCGCCTCGTGGCCGGCCAGGCGCAGCCGCAGGCTTTGAACCAGGCGCTGCGCGAACAGCCGGGATGCCCGGTGCGCTTTGTTCCGCAGAGCGAACTCCCGCTGGGCCTCGCCTACGAGCAGCATATTTTTGACAGCGGCTGTGTGCCCACGCGCGAAGGCTTGCACGACTTTTTCAACGGCTTGGCCTGGCTGCAGTTTCCTTTGACCAAGCAGCGGCTCAATCATTTGCATATGGCGCAGATTGCCCGCACGGGCATCCAGCCGGTGCGCGGTCCGGCGCGCGACGCCTTGACGCTGTTTGACGAGAATGCGGCCTTCCTGCAGGCGAGCGATGCGCTGTGGGAAGCGCTGGCAGCCAAGGATTGGCAGGCTGTGTTTGTCGATCAGCGTGCCCTCTGGCGCGAAGCCTCTTTGCTGTTGTTTGGCCACGCCCTGCTGGAAAAACTGGTGACCCCGCGCAAGAACATCACGGCCCACGTCTACCGGGTTCAGCCAGAAGGTTCTGCACTGGCCGACCTCGACGCCTCGGTTGCCGGCGACCTGCAGGCCGAAAAACTGGCAACCAAACCCTTCGCACACCTGCCGGTGTTGGGTGTTCCTGGTTGGTGGGTGGCCAATGAAGCGCCGGACTTTTACGCCGATGCCAGCGTGTTTCGTCCGCCGCGATCTTGAAAACGGGCGCCCAAGCCCTACCATTGGGGTCTGGACTCATTGAGTCAATCTGACTTTGAAGGAAGCCATGAAACGTATTCTTTTGTTCGTTCTGACCAATGTGTTGGTGGTGACGGTGCTCGGCGTTGTGGCCAGCTTGCTGGGCGTCAACCGCTACCTGAGTGGCAGCGGCCTGAATCTGGGCGCGTTGCTTGGTTTTGCCCTGGTCATGGGCTTTGGCGGCGCCATCATTTCGCTGCTGATCAGCAAGCCCATGGCCAAATGGTCGGCCGGCGTTCGCATCATCGAGGAGCCGCAAAATGCCGACGAAGCCTGGATCGTCAACACGGTGAAAAAGCTTGCCGACAAGGCCGGTATCGGTATGCCCGAAGTGGGTATCTTTGAAGGCGAGGCCAACGCCTTTGCCACCGGTGCTTTCAAGAATTCGGCGCTGGTGGCGGTCAGCACCGGCTTGCTGGTCGGCATGACACACGACGAGATCGAAGCCGTCATTGGCCATGAAATCGCCCACGTTGCCAACGGCGATATGGTCACCATGACCCTGATTCAGGGCGTGATGAACACCTTTGTCGTTTTCCTGAGTCGTGTCATTGGCTTCGCGGTGGACAGCTTTTTGCGCAAGGGCGACGCGCGCAGTTCCGGCCCCGGTATGGGCTACATGATCAGCACCTTTGTGCTCGACATCGTGCTCGGCTTTGCGGCAGCCATGGTGGTGGCGTGGTTCTCACGGCACCGCGAGTTTCGTGCCGATGCCGGTTCGGCCCAGTTGCTGGGCCGCAAGCAGCCCATGATCAACGCGCTGGCACGGCTCGGTGGCATGCAGCCAGGCGAGTTGCCCAAGAGCGTGGCAGCGTTTGGTATCAGCGGCGGCATCGGCCAGTTGTTCTCGACGCATCCGCCGCTGGAAGAGCGCATTGCCGCGCTGCAAAACAGTCAAGTTTGATCCCCTGTCGTTTACTGGACCTTCGCTTTGGAACTTTCCATCTGGCTCGCCTTTTTCGCTGCATCCTGGGCCATCAGCATTTCTCCCGGCGCTGGCGCCGTGGCGGCCATGAGCGCCGGCCTGAACCACGGTTTTCGGCGCGGCTACTTCACCACCTTTGGCCTGATCCTGGGTATCTGGACCCAGGTGCTGGTGGTGGGCGCCGGCCTCGGCGCGCTGGTGGCCGCATCAAGTACCGCATTTGGTGTGGTCAAGTGGTTGGGCGTGGCCTATCTGGTGTGGCTGGGCATCTCACAATGGCGTGCACCGGCAACGCCGATGGCGGCCAGGTCTGACGCTGGCGCAGTCGTCACGCGGCGCTCCATGGTGGCGCGGGCCTGGATGATCAACGCCATCAATCCCAAGGGCACGGTGTTTCTGCTGGCGGTGGTGCCGCAGTTTATGAACCTGGCGCAGCCGCTGCTGCCGCAGTACCTGATCATCGCCGCCACACTGGCTTTTACCGACCTGATCGTGATGGCCGGCTACACCGTGCTGGCAGCGCGCCTGCTCGGTGCGCTCAAATCACCAGCGCACATCCGAGTCCTGAATCGCACGTTTGGCAGCTTGTTTGTGCTGGCTGGAACGTTGTTGGCACTGTTCAAGCGCGCGGAGTGAGCAGCTCCATCATTTCTTTGCGCTGCTTCATTGTTGCGTACAGTCTGGCCACCTTCAGGGACTTGCTGTAGCTGGCTGGGTCACTGGCTCCAAAAGACACATTGCGGTCTTTCCATATGGATTTCAGCTCTCGGGACCAGGCACGTCAGGACTCAGGACGACATGGCACTCAACTCCGTTCGTGTCCCCCGGCCTTCGGCCTCCTCCTTTACAGGGACTTCCCACACAGTCAAGCAACGGTTTTCGGTTTCCTGGTTTTGGCTGTTTTCCTTGATAAACGGTATTCCTGCATTGGCTTG
>CAIWNX010000055.1 GCA_903914175.1 uncultured beta proteobacterium
CGCTGCCAAAATCGATTTCGCGGGTCGACGCTGCCGACGGCACCGCCAGCAACTTGCCAGCGCGCCGAATCATGCCGCCACGGTGCAGGTTTTCGACCATGGTGGTGGCCGTCCCATGCGACGGTTGGCCAATCGCCTGAAACGCAAGAGTCAAAGCGCTTGCATCGGGCATGCGGCGCTTCAGGTGGGCGGCCAGGCAATCGCTTGGCACCACATCGAAACCGGTGCCAGGCATCAACATCACGCCGGCCTTCTCCGCTTTGGGTCCCAGCAGTGCCAGCGCTTCGAACACATCGATTTCGCCCGTGATGTCCAGATAGTGAACCCCGGCCGCGATGCAGCCCTCGGCCATGGCCCTGGCCGTGCGTGAAAACGGCCCGGCGCAATTGAGCACAACGGTGACACCGGCCAGGTTCCTGGCAACAGCGCCCGCATCATCCAGGCCAAACACCCGACAGGTGAGGCCATGCCGTTTTGCAAGCGGCACCAATTTTTGCTCAGAACGCCCGGCCAGAATCGGTTTGGCGCCCTCACGCAGCGCCAGTTCGATGATGAGTTCGGCGGTATAGCCATTGGCACCATAGATGAGTACTTTGTTGTTCATATCATTTTCGGCCCCGCATTGCTCAATTCCACCTGAAATACACCCATCCGCAAAGACCTGCACCCACAAGCCAGAGCAACCAGGTCTCTGATACCGCGTATGGGTACAGCATCAGCGCCACACCTGACCATGTCAGCACCGGCCGCTCGGTCTTTCTGCCGCGCCTGAAAACAAGGTAGCCAACAATGCCAAAAAGAATGGCGCCAAGGATGTACGCCGGACTGGGCAGAACCAGGCCCATTGCTTCAAGAGTTTTCAGTTCGTCCATGGGTCATAGTAAACTTTTTGCTGCAACTGCGCCTCAAAGCCAGCGCCTACAGCAGGCCGAGGTCGCGCGGCTTGGCACCCGGAAAGACAGTGTCTATTTGACTCGAACTCAGGGCGTACTGGCGCTGGAACAGCCCGCCGAGCACGGCGCGGTATTCGTTTAGCACCGGGAAATCGCGGTTCTGAAACAGCGTGGCCTGCTCCACGCGCACTTGCTCTCCCGCAATCTGATTGCCCTTCACACTGCCACCCATGACCCAGAAGACTGAGCCGTGCCCATGGTCGGTGCCGCGGTTGCCGTTTTGACGGAAGGTGCGTCCGAATTCACTCATCACGACGACTGTCGTGTCGCGCCATGCCGCGCCCATCTCCTGGGCGAATGCAGCAAGTCCCACACCCAATTCATCCAGTCGATTGGCCAGGTAACCGCTGGCCGCACCCTGGTTGACGTGGGTATCCCAACCGCCGACGTCAACAAAGCCCAGGCTGTAACTGTCCTTCATCAACTTGGCGATACGTCGTGCTTCGAGTTCAAAACCCTTGGCGCTGCTGGCTTTGCGGCTGGCCGCATCCATCTCCGTCGCCATTTCACGCATCACTTCGTCTCGCACGCTAAAGCCTTCGGACACCTGAGCGCCCATGGCGGTGCCCTGGTACATGGACGCAATGATGCTGCTCTGGCGCGCATCAACCGAAGGTTTGGCGAGCGAGCGCAAGGCACTGTTAGGCACTTTAGCGTTGCCTTGAAATACCAGCGGCAACTGCACGGTAAAGGCCATTGGCGTGCTGCCGGCTAGCACTGTGGTGAGCCGATTCATAAAGCCTGAGGCATAGGTCTTGTGGCCTTCGATCGCCTGGCCCATCTCGATGCTGTCCTGCGTCTCGAAGTGACTGCGCGACAGGTCGTGCGTTCCCGCGAAGGGCACAAAGGCCAGTTCCCCATTTTTGAAATACGGGTAGAGCGAATCGCGCAATGCCGGGTGCAGGCCCCAGTCCGCGCTCAAAGGCAATGCCGATGCCAGATCGGATGAGGGGCGTGCAATCGAAATATCCGGGCGCATTGCATAGTAAAAGCTGCTCGACACCGGCACCAGCAGGCTGCAGGCGTCATAACCCCCGCGCAGAAAGACGATCAGCAATCTGGACTTTAGCGCCGGCGCTGCCAGCAGGCGGGTCGTGGTGGTGAGAGACAGCGCGGTCAAACCGGCCAGTGCGTTCAATGCGTTACGGCGTTGCATGATGGATATTCTTCTGCCGCTGTTTTAACGGCGCATCATTTCGGGAGAGGAAAGCAAAAAGGTATTCCACTCCTGCGGCGATGCGGACTGCTGCAGGGCGTTGAGCGTTGCGGGTCCCAGGGTTTTAACGATGGACTGGTAGTACAGCGCATTGGCCAATTGCGGAAAAGCCGCTCGCTCCTGCGCTTGCGCACCCTCGGTGCGAAACAGCCCCGCACTGCCCGAGCCGATCGCCTTGGCCACTTCAAAGCGGGTGCTCAACTGCCCGGGGCTGGCCCAGGCGGCCGACTGCAAAGAATAGCCGTCCGGTGTGGCGCGGCCAAACAAGGGCTCGCCCATGCGATTGATCCAGTTCAGCATCGGCCCCACATTGAGCACCGGCTTTTCGTCATAGGCCAGACGCACGGCCGACACCACAAAACGTATCGGGTCCTTGAACTTCTGTTGTTCCGTTCTGGAAAATTCCGGCGAGGTAAAGAGCACTTCCAGGGTCTTGGCGATGTCGCCATCGCTGCGCTCGAAAGTCTGCACCATCGCTTGCAGCAGTGGCTGCGGTGGCTCATCGGTCAACCAGTAGCTCAGCAGCTTTCTGCAAATGAAGCGTGCCGTCGCCGGGCTGCGGGCCAAGCGGTCCAGCGCCTCGTCCAGTTCAGCCAGACCGCGGCTTCGGATAGGGTGTCCCAACAATTCCTTGGCAGCAAAGTCATGTCGTGCGGGATTGAATTCAAACAGCCCCCGGCGCACGTGGAAAGCTTGCAACTCCTTGCGCAGCCCCGGATTGTTGCTGCCGAGCCTGACGCCGACGCCGGTCAGCACGCGGGCCAGTTCCTGCACGTCGTGCTGGGTGTAGCCAGCGTCCACACCCAGGGTATGCAACTCCATGAGTTCGCGGGCAAAGTTCTCATTGATGCGGCCGACTGCGTTTTGCTCGTTGTCCAGATAGCGCAGCATCGCCGGGTGCTGCACCACAGCCCCCAGCAAATCCCGGAACTTGCCCAGCGCATGGGCGCGGATGGCAGTCTCTTCATAGTCGCCCACCATGGCGCGCAGGTTGTTCTTGGCCTGGTGCACGCTGAAGTGGTTGAGCCAGAACCAGGTCATTTCTTCCTGCACCTGATGCGGCGAATAAAGGGCGCGCAACAAATGCCGTGCGGCCGCTTCACGGGCCAGCCGGTTCATCTCGGCCTGATAGGCCTGCTTCGCAGTTTTCTTTGCCTCGTCGTCGATGTTGGCCTCGGCCTCTTTGCGTCGCTGTTCCATGTCCTGCACCAGATCGACCAGTGGGCGCTGGACGATGGTCATGGCGTCGATTTGTGCCTGGACTTCAGCCGGCAGCCCGGCGGCATCGCCTGGGTGCAACTGCGCCGCCACGTAAGCACGCAGGCCCACGGCCTGCAAGCGTTCGACGGTGGCGGGCGTGGCGCCCCACGTGATGCGGTTGGCCTGTGTATAGGCTTCGGTACTGGCGTGCGCAGATGCCGACACGCCTGCGTCCATCGGCGCAGCGCAGCCTGCAAGCGCACCCACCAGCAGCAGCGATGCCAGACGCAGGACAGGCGTCGCTTGGATTGCAGAATGCGACAAAACCAAACGAATTCCCCTTATGCCAGCGCCCCGCGCGGCCCCACCGGCCGTGCTGTCGGGTCCAACAGCACACCGGGGTTCATGATGCCCTGTGGGTCGGCCACCTGCTTGGCCGCCGCCAGCATCTGGCGAAACAGCGCTGGCACTTCGCGCTCATAGCCACCGCGGTGGTCACGCCCAACCGCATGGTGGTGGGTGATGGTGCCGCCGTGATGGATGACGGCCGCATTGGCGGCCTGCTTGATGTCGCGCCAGGCTGACAAGGCGCTGGCCACGCTGCCATCGGCGCCGCCGCGTGCGGCCAGTGTGAAGTACGGCGCGGGCCCGTCCGGATAGACATGGGTCAGACGGCATGCCAGCAGCGCCTCCTGCCCAGTGGCGCGTTCAATGGCTGCACCGACGTCGGCTTTGACGCTGGTGTAAAAGTCCTCAAAGCGGTCCCAGGTGATGGCGGTCTCGAAGGTGTCCATGATCAAGCCCAGCCCAACGGCCGGGTCGCGCCAATAGGGCATGCGAAGAAACGCGTCGCGCCAGGCGCCGGCGGCACCGCTGCGGTGCGCGTCCCCGCTTTGGGCCGCCAGGGAACGGGCCACGGCATCATCGTCCACCAGGCCGCCATGCTCACGCACCAACTCCAGGGCACGCGCCATCCAGGCCTGCAGCGGATGGTCAGACGACTCAAAACCCAGCACCAGGATTGCGAAGCGGCCATCGCCCACGCCGGAAAAAACCGTCTCCATCGGGTCCAGTAATCGGCAGTTCGTCGGATTCAAGCCCGACTGCGCCAGCGCGCGCAAACCGCGTGCCGCCGCAAAGTAATCCACAAAGCGGATCGCTGCGGAAGCACGAAAGCGTGGCGGCGCTTGCAGCCGCACCCAGGCTTCGGTCAGCACGCCCAACGTGCCCTCGGACCCCAGCACCCAACGGTCTGGCGCCGGCCCGGCACCTGAGCCCGGCAGACGCCGCGTTTGCACAACGCCGGCAGGTGTCACGAGCCGGGTGGACTCGACAAAGTCGTCGATATGGGTGTACTGCGTTGCGTAGTGGCCGCCGGCCCGGGTGGCGATCCAGCCGCCCAGCGTGGAGAACTCAAAACTCTGCGGAAAGTGGCGCAGCGTGAGACCGTGCGGTTTGAGTTGGGCTTGCAGTTCCGGTCCCAGTGCACCGCCCTGTATGCGTGCCGCGCGGCTCACGGGGTCCACCTCCAGCACCCGATTCAATCGCTCCAGATCGAGCGACACGACCCCAGCGTAGCTGTCGCCCACCGCCGCTTCCACACCGCCGCACACGCTGCTGCCACCGCCATAGGGAATGACGGCCACGTTGTGGGTCTGCGCCCAATCCAGAATATCCGCAACGCCCTGCTCGTCATCCGGAAAAGCAACCCAGTCCGGTGGCGTCGGTGCGGCGCGCAGCCACATGCGCGCCAGGTCTGCATAGCTTTTGCCTGCGCAGTGGTTAAGCCGGTCCAGCGCGCTGGCAGAGAACACGCTGGCCAGGGACTGTGGTGCGGCAATGCGCGGCGCCGGCAATGTGAACTCGTGCACCTGGGGCACGGCCTTCTCGGCATAGGGCACATCCAACTGCTCGACCATGGTTTTGATCGTGGCCTGCTCGCGCGCATCGAGCGTGGCATCGGCCTGTCCCCAACCCCAAAAACGCCGGGCGGCACGGCGCGAGAGTGTGGCGGAGTCGGTCATGGCGGCATCCTGCTGTCAGCGCAGCATATCGATGTGCAAAATGCCGTCCTCGTCATACGGCGCAGACGTTACCACGAACCCAAAGCCAGCATAGAAACGCTCCAAATACGCCTGCGCACTGATGCGAATGCGCTGGCCTGGATGCTGCTGTTGGGCGCAAGCAATACCCTTGGCCATCAGTTCAAGGCCGATACCCGCGCCACGGCTGCCTGTGGTCGTGAGGACGCGTCCCAAAGCCATTTCTGCGTACTTTGCCCCTGGCGCCAGGCAACGCAGGTAGGCCGCGAGGCAGCGCTTGCCATTGACGGTGTGCCAACCGAGCAAGTGGTGCGCACCCGGGTCCAGACCATCGATGTCCAGGTACAGGCATTTCTGTTCAAGAACAAACACGTGCTGACGCGCTGCCAGAACCTCATAAAGCTCAGTGCCAGAGAGTTGCGCAAAACTTTGCCACTGCCAGTCCATCCTGTCTGCTCCTTATCGTCAGTCCGCAGCATACCCTCAACAGTATTCTCAAGTCACACGGTGGAGCCGGTCTGCCACGCACGATGCGGCCATCTGAATTTGATTCCTACTAAGCAGTTGATGTCAAAGCTGTCTTTTTCATGCCACCCGATGCCACTGAATTCCCCCCACCCGCCTGCATCAGCTTCTACAATCCTGGTAAAAACTATAAGTGGCAATCGTTGCGTCCGATCATGCCCACAAGAGCCAATTTGTCAGCCTCTTCCGGATTTCCAAATCATGCGTCTTGAACGTGTCTTCAAACTGCCCGCTGTCACCTGGCTGAAGAAGCAAGGGCTGCGTTTCGATTGGCAATTGTTGTTTGTCCTACTGCTTGGCATCACACTGAGTTGCGCTGGCGCCTGGTGGACCTACGATGAGACACTGAACGATGGCCAGGAAGACGTGAGCCTGGCAAGCATCAGGGCGCACGATGAAATCATCTGGCGTTTTGAGCTGGTGATGGGCAACCTGACGGCCATGAAGAGCGTCTACAGCCAGAGCCCCGAATTGTCGCGCCAGGGATTTGCCGCAGCCATCGCTGACCTGGAGCCCAACTTCGAGCGCCACGGCATCAAAGCGCTGGGTTTTATGCAGCGCGTACCACGGCCGAATCTACCGGCCTTTATCGCCGCCGAGCGCGCCGCGGGTGACGCGAACTTCTCGGTCCGGGAACTTGAAAAAGAGCGCCATGAGGAGCTCTACGTTGTCAAAGTCGTCGGGCCGACACACCACAACGCTGCCGCCCTGGGTATGGAGCCAGGCTTTGAAGGCGGATTTCGCGACGCCACCGAGTTGGCGGTGAGCAGTGGCAAGCCAAGCCTGGCCAGCCGGCAACCATCGACCTATTCAAGAACCCCTGACCTGCTGATTTTTGTACCCGTCTTTAAGCGCGCCATGCCCTTGAGCACCGTGGCCGAGCGTCGCATGGCACTGCTTGGCGTTCTGTTTGCAAGCGTCAACTCGGATCAGTTGCTAGCCGGAATCACGGCCCACCTGCCAGAAGGCACTGATATCGAGTTGATTGACGGGCCTGCCATCGAGCCCAACACAGTCCTGCTCTACGACGCGGACAAGCACCGTGGCATCCCACCCATCACGCCCAATTTCAACACCAGAGATTATTTTCAGGACCACCAGAGCCTGACACTGTTTGATCGTCCGATGCTGGTCTATGCGAGAAGTCCCCATCGATTTGTTGGTTCACTGAACGATTTTCTCCCCTGGCTGGCGCTGCTGACAGGCTTGTTCATAACCTGGCAACTGAGCAGGGTTTACTGGCAACGACAGGAAAGTAGCAAGCAGTCGGCCCGCAAGCTCGATGCGATCGCGGCGGAGTTGAGTGAAAAAGATGAATTGGTTGATGGCATTTTCGAAATGTCGCCGTTGGCCATCGCCCTGTGCGACCTCGGCGGCAAACTCATCTCCAGCAATCCGGCGTTCCAGCGGATGTTCGGCTACAGCCCGCAGGAAGTGAAGGAGCTTGACTACTGGAAGCTCAGCCCGGAACTGGACAACGCGTTTGACGCGCGGCTGCTGGGGTCCAGGACCGATCATTTTGGACCCTATGAAAAAGCCTTTCTCCACAAGGATGGGGACTTGATCCCGATCGCGCTCAATGGCATGCGATTGACCGGGGCCGACGACCAGCAATACATATGTTTCCTGATTGAAGATATTACCGAGCGCAAGCGGGCACAGATCGACCAACAAAATGCCCAAAACATGCTGCGCAGCGCGATCGAAACCATTGGCGAAGCCTTTGCCCTTTTCGATACCAAGGATCGGCTGGTCCTGTTCAATCAACAATTCAAGGATTGCTATCCCTTGTGCGCCGACATGATCGTGCCGGGCAATACCTTCGAGCAAATCGTTCGCGCCGGGGCCGAGCGCGGACAGTTCGAACAGGCGATCGGGCGAGTTAACGACTGGGTCGAGGAGAAACTGGCGCTGCACCGTCAGCCAGCCTCTGACGCCACGCAGCGCCTGACCGACGGCAGGGTTCTGCGCATCATTGAACGCAAGACACCCGATGGCTACACCGTCGGCGTTCGCTCCGATATCACCCAACTGGTCCTTGCCACCGAGGCGGCGAACCAGGCCACGCGGGCCAAGTCAGAGTTTCTGGCCACCATGAGCCACGAAATCCGAACCCCCATGAACGCCGTGCTGGGCTTGCTGCAACTGCTGGCCCTGACCGAATTAAGCAGCCAGCAAACCGATTACATCCAGAAGACCCGGCAGGCGGCGCATTCGATGTTGCAACTGCTCAACGACATCCTGGACATCTCCCGGCTTGAATCCGACAAGACAGCGTTGGAAGTGCAGCCCTTTGCGCTGGATGACCTGATGCGCGAACTCTCCACCCTGCTGTCAACCCAGCTGGAGGACAAGCGCATCGAGTTGCTGTTTGACATTGATACGGCCATTCCCAAACTCCTGATTGGCGACGTACTGCGCCTCAAACAGATTCTCTTCAACCTGGGCAATAACGCGGTCAAATTCACGCAACAGGGCGACGTGCTGATTCAAATCCGCATGCTCAGCCGTACGCCGGGGCAGGTCGTTCTCAGCTTTGCAGTCAGTGACACCGGCATCGGCATCGCTCCGGAAAACCAGCAATCGATCTTTTCCGCCTTCTCGCAGGCAGAGTCTTCGATCACCCGCCGTTTTGGCGGTACCGGCCTGGGCCTGTCCATTTCCAGGAAGTTGGTCGAGCTGATGGGTGGAAAAATCGAACTCAGCAGTGTTCTGGGCCAAGGCAGCACTTTCAGCATTTCGGTGCCGCTCCAGATACCGGCTCAAGACTCCACCGAGCGCAAGGTGGAAAACATGACAGCACGAGAAACCCTGCAGGTGCTGCTGGTAGAAAACCATCCAAAGGCCTGCCAACTGGAGCAGGCCATGGCGCAGTCACTTGGCTTGCAAACCGACACGGCGAGCACGGGAACCCAAGCACTCGCGCTGATCGAGGCGCGGCGGCAATCCGGTCAAGCGCCCTACCAACTGGTCCTGATGGACGAGGATATGAGCGACATGGACGGCTGGCAAGCCAGTCAGCGCATCCGTGAAATCAGCGCACCGAAACGCCCGCCACTGATCATCATGCTGGCAAGGTCTCCGCGCCAAGCCTTGTCCCGGCGCAAGGAACCCGAACTGGCCCTGCTGAGCGCCTATCTGGTCAAGCCCATCACCGCCGGCATGCTGGCCGATGCGCTGGCCTCGGCGCGCAAGGGCGATCGCACGCTGCGTAATCAGCCCCGTGAAACCGGCCTCAAGCCCAAACGCTTGCAAGGCCTGCGCCTGCTGGTGGCCGAAGACAACCCGCTGAACCAGCGTGTCATGCAAGAGTTGTTTCGCACCGAGGGCGCCGAGGTTGAACTGGCTGACAACGGCGAACTCGCCGTGGCTGCCATCGTGCACGCCAAACAGCCTTTTGATGCCGTGCTGATGGACATTCAAATGCCCGTGATGGACGGCTATGGTGCCACCAGCGTCATCCGCAAGGAATTGGGGCTGACTGAACTGCCAATCATTGCCTTGTCGGCCAATAACAGCCTGGCCGACCGCCAGGCCTGTCTGTCCGCCGGCATGGACGATCACATCGGCAAACCCTTCGATATGACGCAGTTGGTTCAGGTGATCCTGAATCACACCGGTCGCGCCAGCGAAGCCGGCAATCTGCCCCCCGCTGCGCCCGTAGCGCCAGAGAGCGCCGAGCACCCCGTCATCCTTGATATAAGCGTGCTCGATCGTCTGTCCGGCAACCCCGCCATGCTGCGCGAACTGCTGGAGTCTTACCTCAAGGAGATCAGCAACGCACCCGATCAACTTCAGGCCAGACTCGACCAAGGCGACTTCACGGGCGCCGCCCATTTGTCGCACACCCTGATCGGAATTTCTGCCATCGTCGGCGCGAAACACATGGCCGCCGTGGCCCGGTTGACCCAAGGCCAACTCAAGAACAACCCGGTTCCGACCGAGCTTGCGGCCCTGTGCAGCGCCTTTCGCGAGGCCGCCACCCTGACCCACAGCACCCTGCTTCCAGTGGTCCAGAATCTGTCTTAGCCTGACGCGGCATGGCGTGGCGCGCCAGCGGCGCGCCTAAGCGCCGCCCAGCAGCGCGCTAATGTCAACAATCAGGGCAACACTGCCGTCACCCAGGATCGTGGCGCCAGAAACATTGGCAACCTTGCGGTAATGGGTCTCGATATTCTTCACCACCACCTGCTGCTGCCCGGCCAGTTCATCGACCCACAATGCGGCCCGGCGCGCCTCCTTGGCAATAATCACCAGAATGCCGCTGGTTGGGTCAGCACTGCGGGCCGGGATGCCGAAAACGCTGCCCAGGGAAATAATGGGCAGGTAGTCACCACGCACCTGAACCATTGAACCCTCGTTGTTGAGACCCTTGATGTCCTGGGGGCGCGGCTGAAAGGATTCGATCACATTGGCCAGCGGCAGCATATAGGTCTCACCACCGACACGCACCGACATACCTTCCAGAATCGCCAGTGTCAGGGGCAGGGAAATCCGGGTTGTCATGCCTTTCCCAAGTCGGGAGAACACATTCACCGTACCACCCAGGCCACTGATATTGCGCTTGACCACGTCCATACCGACGCCACGACCTGAGACGTCGGTCACCACCTCGGCGGTTGAAATGCCAGGCAAAAAGATCAGTGGCCAGACCTCGTCGTCGGGTGCCAGATCGTCAATCTTGTGTCCCTGTGAACGCGCCTTGGCCACAATCTTCTGCCGATTCAAGCCAGCGCCATCGTCCTGCACCTCGATCACGATATGCCCGCTCTGATGCACGGCCGAGATCTTGATCAGGCCGACCTCGCTCTTGCCACGGCGCGAACGTGCCGCCGGCATTTCAATACCGTGGTCGATGCTGTTGCGCACCAGATGCGTCAGCGGATCAATGATTTTCTCGATCAAGCCCTTGTCCAACTCGGTGCTATTGCCCTCCATCACAAAATTGATGTGCTTGCCGAGCTTGGCCGACATGCCATGCACCATGCGTGGAAAGCGGGAGAAGACAAAGTCCATCGACATCATGCGAATCGACATGACCGCCTGTTGCAGATCGCGTGTATTGCGACTGAGCTGGCTGATGTCACTGAGAAAACCTTCATGCTGCACCTGACCCAGTGCCTGCGTGCGCTGCAGCAGCATGGCCTGGGTGATGACCAGTTCGCCGACCAGGTTGATGAGCTGATCGACCTTTTCGATGTTGACGCGGATGGTTGCAGCTTCGACCGCACCACCCGCCACATCGACCCGGTTGCCATCGATCTTGCCGACCGGTTCCGTCAAATCGGCGCTCTCGGGCGAAGCAGTGGCTTCAACCGGAGCGGCTTGCTCACGCAAGCCGATCTCATGGGCGTCCAGCACAGAAGAACAGGCCGCGCGAATCTCATCGTCAGTGGCGCTGCTCTCCAGCAGCATGACGCCCGGCTCATCGAGGGGCGCAGGCAAGCTCACCCCGCCGAGCAGCGCAAGTTCCAGGTGCAAGGCCCGCAGTTGTTCCAGGCTGGTACTGTGGGGCAAGCCAATGCGAACATGGCGCATGGCGCGCGCTACCAGCGGCGCCAAAACTGCGGGTTTGATCTGACTGGCCTGCTCGGCCATGGCGGACAGCATCGTGCGCACCTCGGCAACCAGAGCGCTATCGACAGCACGATTCTGGCGGATACCGTCGAGTTGCATCTTCAGCACATCCTTGGCCTGTAGAAATGCATCGCGATGCTCGGCTGTCAGTTTGGTATCACCATGGCGGATCTTGCCCAGCATGGTCTCCATGACGTGGGTGATGTCGATCAGGTCGGCAAAGCCAAAGGTTCCGGCCCCGCCCTTGATCGAATGCGCAATGCGAAAGATCGCATTGACTTCCTCGGCGTCCGGGTGCTGCACATCGAAGGCCAACAATAGCTTTTCCAGACTCGCCAACTGCTCCTCGGCCTCATCGAGGAACACCTGAATAAAGCGGCTGACATCAATTCCCATGGCTGCGCCTCCTTATCCAATCATCCGCGTCACCACATCGATCAAGCGCTGCGGATCGAAGGGTTTAACGATCCAGCCGGTCGCACCGGCAGCACGCGCCTGGATCTTCATCTCGGTACCCGATTCAGTGGTCAGCACCAGCAACGGCGTGGTGCTGAACTCCTGCCGGCGGCGCAGGTCCGCAATCAGGGTCAAGCCGTCCTTGCGCGGCATATTTTGATCGGTCAACACCAGATCAAATGCGTTTTGCTGCGCAAACTCCAGTGCCTGGACTCCATCCTCCGCCTCGGTCACTTCATAGCCGGACTGTTGCAGCGTGTACGCCACCATCTGCCGCAGCGAGCGTGAATCATCGACCACCAGTATTCTTTTCACAGCGTCTTGCTCCGGCTATTGTGTCTGCGCCATCTTCTCGAAGATCTTGCCCATTTTCTCGTCCAGCGTTGCGGCCGTGAAGGGCTTGACAATGTAGCCGCTGGCACCGGCCTGCGCCGCCGCAATAATGTTCTCGCGCTTGGCTTCGGCGGTGACCATCAACACCGGCAGTTTGCTCAGGATTGAATCGATTCTGACTTCCTTGAGCAGTTGCAAGCCGTCCATGCCGGCCATATTCCAGTCGGTGATCAGGAAGTCAAACGGATCACGCCTGAGTTTGAGCAGCGCGGAATTTCCATCCTCTGCCTCATCCACATTCAAATAGCCCAATTCCTTGAGCAGATTACGCAAGATTCGCCGCATCGTCGAAAAGTCATCGACAACCAGGAACTTGATGTTTTTGTCAGCCACGATACCTCCTGTGGATTTCATTCAAATACGCAAGGCACGCTCACCGTGCCTGCCAAGACGGGACAGCACCAGACCCGCCAATTGATCGAGCGGCGCCACTTCATGCACGGCGCCTATCAGCACCGCCTCGCGCGGCATGCCATAGACCACGCACGATGCCTCGTCCTGGGCCAGGTTGTAGGCGCCGGCCTGGCGCATTTCCAGCATGCCAGCAGCCCCGTCCTTGCCCATGCCGGTCATGATCACGCCAATTGCGTTCTTGCCGGCGTGCACTGCCGCCGAGCGGAATAACACCTCGACCGAAGGCCGGTGCCGATTGACCTGTGCGCCCGAATCCAGACGGCACAAATAGTTGGCCCCGCTGCGCCCGAGCAACAAATGCGAGTGTCCGGGCGCGATATAGGCATGCCCGGGCAAGACGCGCTCACCCTCGACCGCCTCGGTCACCGTGATCGGGCACAGGCTGTCGAGCCGCCGTGCAAATGATTTTGTGAAGCCCTCGGGCATGTGCTGGGTGATCAGGATACCGGGGCAATCCCGCGGCATCTGCATCAAAAACTCGCGGATCGCCTCGGTGCCGCCAGTGGAGGCACCGACGATGATCAACTTCTCGCTGCTGATCAGGCGGTTGCCCACCGGATGCGGCTCAATTGGGGCTTTGGCGGGCGCGGCACTGGCGCGCCGCGTAACGCTGCTGCGCGCCTGGTAGGCAACGCGAATCTTGCATGCCACCAAGTCGGCGTACTCGGCCATGCCGTCCTTGATGCCAAGCCGTGGCTTGGCAATAAAGTCGATGGCACCCAACTCCAGCGCGCGCAAGGTGGTCTCCGAGCCCTCCTGGGTCAGGGACGAAAGCATCACCACCGGCATCGGACGCAAGCGCATCAGGCGCTCCAGGAAGTCCAGCCCGTCCATGCGCGGCATCTCGACATCGAGCGTCAGGACATCGGGCTCACGCTGCTTGATCAACTCACGCGCGACCAGTGGATCAGGCGCAACGCCGACCACCTCCATATCGGGCTGGCTTTGGATGATCTCCGTCAGGACCGCCCGAATCAGCGCCGAGTCATCAACAATGAGGACTTTGATTTTCATTTGCAGTAAACCATCAAGCTATGCATAGGACACCAGACGACATCATCAAAAGAGATCAATTTCACCAACGGAGCGGCTCAGCTTCAAGCTGTCCTTGTAAATCAACTCCTGCTGGATGACATTGGGGTCCTTGTTGTCCTTCATTTTTTTTACCATGACTTTGCCGCTCCTCGGGAAAAAGCACACTCTACGGGGATAGCGGTCCTCCAGATCCTCCGACAGAACGGGAATGTTGTCCGTCTTCAGATAGTGCAGAACAAATTTTGCGTTTTGGGCGCCGACGTTGAGCGTGGTCATGCCGGGCAACAC
The DNA here is from genome assembly GCA_903914175.1 of uncultured beta proteobacterium. GTDB lineage: Bacteria > Pseudomonadota > Gammaproteobacteria > Burkholderiales > Burkholderiaceae_C > Rhodoferax. Next base: position 14,100 of record CAIWNX010000055.1, read on the forward strand.
ATTGCCACCACCGAAGACCTTGGCCACCAGATTGCCACGGCGCGCACCGGACTTGAGCAGGCTGTTGATCAGCACCTCCATGGCGAAGGAGCCGTAGCGCATGGAATCGGAAACCAGACTGTCGACATCCGCGTCACGCCCGGCGTCGGGCAGCAGAAAATGGTTCATGCCACCAATGCCTGAAACACGATCATGGATGCAGGCTGCGACGCAAGAGCCCAGAACCGTTGTCAACATGATTTCATTGGCCGTGAAGTAGTACTCCCCGGGCAATACCCGGATGGCATCACACGAAAAAATGCGATCGAAGTACTCGTGCGTCGCCAGTTGCGGCAATGCGCTGTCCTCATGCGTCATGCTCTTCAACATACCAGTGCCCTGCCCCGCTGGCTCGCATCTGCCTGCAACTGGTAAACCGTTTTTCTTTGCAGCTTGAAGGAATCGGTGACAAAACCGACGTTTTCGGAATGCCCCGAGAACAGCAGGGCGTTGGGCTTCATCAACGGGACAAAGCGCTCCAGAATCCGCTTTTGCGTCGGCTTGTCAAAGTAGATCATCACGTTGCGGCAGAAGATGGCATCCAGCGGCCCCTTCACCGACCATTTGCTGTCCAGCAGATTGAGGGGCTGGAATTCAATCAGCGCTCTGAGCTCCGGGCGAATGCGGACCTTGCCCGATTGATCACCCGTGCCACGCAGGAAGAATCGCTTGCGCCGCTCTTGCGACAGCTCGGACACGCGGTCCATCGAATAGACGCCGTCGGATGCTTCCTCCAATACGCGGGTGTCAATGTCCGTTGCCAGAATCGACACCGGCGGACGCAGTGTGTCGAAGGCTTCGCACAGTGTGATCGCAATCGAATACGGCTCCTCGCCGGTTGAACTGGCGTTGCACCACACCTTCAATGGCGCGTTGCCAGCCAGCGCATGGGCGGCAAGAATCGGGAAGTGGTGTTCCTCACGGAAGAACGAGGTCAGGTTGGTGGTCAAGGCATTGGTAAACAACTGCCACTCCGCCTCGTCTCTTTGCTCCTGCAAATGGTCCAGATACGCGGCGAAAGAACCCAACCCCAGCGCGCGCAGTCGGCGTGACAGGCGGCTGTAGACCATTTCCTGCTTGCCCTGTCCCAACGCAATCCCGGCTCGCTGATAAATGAGTTGACGGATGCGCTCGAAGTCGGCCGGCAAGAAGGCAAACTCCTTGTGCAAAAGCGCAGGAGACGCTGTGCCAGGCGTCTTGATCCTGCCGTCTGTCAAGTCGGAACTGGCACTCAAAATGCCTCCCATTCACCGGACTTGAGCGTGCTGGCCAGCGCACTGGCGCTATCCGACGCATCTGGCGCTTTGGCGGCAGTGGCCGAAGATGCCAGCCGTGCGCGGGCCTTCGGTGGCGGCACAATTGACAAACGCGCGTTGCCCGTGCCAAGCCGCGCGGCGGTGGATTTGTTCGGCGCCGGTGTAGACAGCGTCGGCGAGCGCACGCTGGCCGATGCCGGCGCTGCGCTCGGCGATTCAACTTGCACTTGCTTGAGTTTGAACATACTGAACATGTTCTGCAAATCCAGTGCCCGGTTCTTCAAAGCGGCAGCGGCAGCCGAAGCCTGCTCGACCAAGGCTGCGTTCTGTTGGGTCAACTGGTCCATTTGCACGATCGCCTGATTGACCTGCTCGATGCCGGAGCTTTGCTCAAGGCTCGATGCTGTCACCTCGCCCATGATGTCGGTCACCCGCATCACACTGCTGACGACCTGCTCCATGGTGGCGCCGGCCTCATCCACCAGGCGACTGCCTTCCTGCACTTTGCTGATCGAGTCGCCAATCAAGGCCTTGATTTCCTTGGCCGCCACGGCACTGCGCTGTGCCAGGCTACGCACCTCGGTCGCCACCACCGCAAAGCCGCGTCCCTGATCGCCGGCACGCGCCGCTTCCACGGCGGCGTTAAGGGCCAGGATATTGGTCTGGAAAGCGATGCTGTCGATAACACCGATGATGTCGCCAATCCTTTGCGCCGCCTGGTCGATGTCGTGCATGGTTCCCACCACCTGTGCCACCTGCTGCCCGCCCTGCGCGACGATCTCGGACGCACTCTTGGCCAGTGCATTGGCCTGGCGCGCATTGTCTGCGTTCTGCTGCACCGTGGCCATCAGTTGTTCGGTCGAGGAACTGGTTTCTTCCAGCGCGCTGGCCTGGCGCTCGGTACGTTCGGACAAATCCATGTTGCCAGCGGCAATCTCGCCCGAGGCGCTCACCACATGTTCGGAATTAGCGCGAACCTCCAGCACCATCTTCTGCAGGTTCGCCTGCATGGTGGCCACTGCATGCACAATGCTGCCGGCGGTCGCCCGCGAATGTTTCAGATTGGAGCTCAGGTCGCCATTGGCGATGACATCAACCCAGTCCACCACCTCGGCCGGCTCGCCCCCAATCTGATGGGTTATGGAACGCGTTGTCAGCCAGGAAAACAGTACGCCCAACAGCGCAAAGAGCGCGACCACGCCGGAGAAGATTGCCAGATGGGTCCGCAGCTGCGCCAAACGCTGTGACAGCATTTCCTCGACCAAAACCAGCGCCTGCTCCTGCAAGGCATAGGACGATTCCAGAAACTGCGTCATGTTCTTGAAATACTGATCGGCTGGATAAATCAAGGCATCGGCGCTTGGGAACGCTTCATCGGTCAAGGCAATGGCCTTTTGCGAGGACTGCAGCATCGCCTGAAGCGCCGGGCTCAGGCGTTGTCTGGCGTACTCATTCTTTGCCAAGGCCGCGCCAAATCCGGATGCGGCGCGCGTTCGAAATTCCCTGGCCTGCGCCGACAGCAGACGCAGACCTTCCCTTTGCGCGCCACTGGCTGTCTTGGCTGCCAACTGCGGCGCAGCCAGGTCGCGATCTCTGCCGAGCGTCTCAATCAGATAAAGGAGCTCACCGGTAGTGGCCCGGATCAAGTACAGGCTGTCCAAAGTCGGCGCCAGCAGCAGAGCGCTGTCATCGAGTATGGCGCCATACACCTGAAGCAACTGATCGAGCAGTGCCGTGTGCGCCGCAAAACTCTGCTCGCTGGAGAGCGACTTGCTTGCCAGTTTTTCGCGCAGGCCGCTCCATAGCCGGCTGGCTTGCTGCCACTGCTCCTGTGCCGCTGGCGTACCCAGCAACGCCAGTGCATTGCTGGTCTGGGCACGGGACTGTTCCAGCAGCGCCACTGCTGCGCCTTGCTGCACAGGCGCGTGCGTATCGCCCGACAGCGTCAGGGCCACCAAGCCCCGATGCAACTGCGTCTGCTTGATCACCTGGTGCAAAGCGCGAATGCTGGTCAGGCCTTCACGCTCCCGGGTCGCGGCGTCCACGGCATCGAGCTTGCCGCGCACATACAAAAACAAGGGCAAGGCCGCCGTCAGAACGGCAATCAAGCCCAGCAGCACAATGCGGTGGCTGACCTTGAAATGGTTCATCAGGTTCATCGGTATTCCTTCATGCCCACTTCACGCCGCCACAACCGCGTCGAGCAGGCCCATATCCTGGCTTGACATCATCATGTCGATATCGACCAGAATCAGCATGCGTTCCCCGTAGGTGCCAAGACCGACCAGAAAATCGACGCTCAGGGCGGTGTCAATTTCGGGCGGTGGTTTGATCTGCTCCGCACTCAGCGTGATCACATCCGACACCGTGTCCACCACCATGCCGACGACACGGCCGGAAATATTCAGAATGATGACCACCGTCATCTCGTCATAGGTGGGCGCTCCGAGCCTGAACTTGATGCGCATATCGACGATCGGTACGATGGTGCCGCGCAGATTGATCACGCCCTTGATGAAGTCGGGCACATTGGCGATGCGGGTAACGGACTCGTAGCCACGGATTTCCTGGACTTTGAGAATGTCAATACCGTACTCTTCCCGGCCCAGGGTAAACGCCAGAAACTCCTGACCGACCAGATCGACGCCGGCCGCAGGCTGGTCAGCGCTCTGGGTTGAACTACTCGACATGGTTCTTTTCTCCAATCATTCGCAGTAACAGGTTGTTGGGTTGGGCACTGGCGGTTGGGTCAATGGCTGCGCGCTTGCAGAAATTCAAGATCCAGAATCAGTACCAGCGAGCCTTCGGCCGAGCGCGCCGTTCCGGCGATGCCGCGTGCCGCCAGTGCGGTCAGCGGCTTGATCACCAGATCGGCCGTGCCTTCCACCGCGCAGACGCCCAGGATGTAGGGCTTGGGAGCGACCACCACAATGCCGACCCGCTCCAGCGCCGGTTCATAGCCCAGCACACCGGCCAGCGAGCGCACCGGCAGCGGGCAGCCCTGATCCTTGAACACTTTGGCACCGCCAACTTCCTTGTACTGATCGGGCAACTCAATGACGCGCTGCACGGCCGACATCGGCATGCCGACCAACACTTCACCGGCGCTCACGAGCAGGGTCGGGATGATGGACAACTCAATCGGCAAGCGGATGGAAAAGCAGGTGCCCGCGCCGAGTTCGGATTCGATCTTGATCGAGCCCCGGTTTTTCTCGACCGAGGTCTTGACCACATCCATGCCGACACCGCGCCCGGAGACGCTCGATGTCGTCTCCTTGGTTGACAAACCCGGCAGGAACATCAGCTGCAATATTTCTTCGCGTGTCAGGTTGCTGTGCTCGTGCACCAGCCTCATGGCAAGCGCCTTCTTCAGCAGGCGCTGCGGGTCGATGCCAGCGCCGTCGTCGGCGACCTCAATCACCACGCTGCTGGCCTCCTGGCGGGCACGCAGGAAGATCCTGGCCTTGGCCGGCTTGCCCTGGGCCTGGCGCTGCGGCGCCTGCTCCACACCATGGTCAAGCGAGTTGCGCAGCATATGAACCAGTGGCTCATACAGGCTGTCCACCACGACGCGATCGACTTCAGTCTCGGCACCTTCAATAACCAATTCGACGTTCTTGTCGAGATCCCGCGCCAACTCGCGCACCAGACGCGGAAAGCGTTGAAACAGTCGTCCTACCGGCTGCATGCGCGTGGCCAGCGTGGCACGCTGCAACTCACTGGTGTAGCGTGCAGCACGGGCCAGCGTTTCAGACAGGGCCGCCATCAGGTTCGCGGCGGCGGGCTCCTGCTTGAATGGCATCAATTTGTCGAGCAAGGCGCTGGCCTGATTGGAAACCTGTACCGATTCGCCAGCAACATCGAGCAAGGCATCAAGCTTGTGCGCCTTGACGCGCAAGCTGTCCTCTTTGCCGTTGAGCACAGCGGCCTCCGGCGTCGCGTCCTCGCCCGCGCCTGCGCTCGCCGCAGAGGCTGCTGTGGCTGCCAATGCCGGTTCCCGTACAGTCTCAGATACCGATACCGGCTCCGGTATGCGAACCGGTTGCGCCAGCGGCTCTGCGGTGGCCATCGGCTGGGCCAGGGTTGGCGGCAGCAGGGCCTGATAAAAGGCCTGCCAGTCCGGTGCGGCAGCGCAGACGTCGGGCTTGCTCTCCTGCGTTGCCGCATCGGGCACGCCCGGCGCTGGCGCACTCGCAGGCTGCGCCTGCTGCATGACGACCGCCTGCTGGAGTTGCTGCTTGAGTTCCTTCGTAATGCCAGGCAGAGCCGCTGGCTCACTCCCTTTGGACAGGGCGGCGAGTTGATCCGCCACAAACCAGTTGGCCTGCAGGGCCGCATCGACGGCGTGCGGGGTCACCGGTGTCTGCCCGCTGCGCAGCACATCCAGCAGGTTTTCCGTCAAGTGGCAGGCGTCAGCCATGCCCGGCAGGTTCATGAACCCGGCGCCACCCTTGATCGTGTGGAAGGCGCGAAATACTGCGTTCACCAGGTCGTGCTTGCCCGGTTGTTGCGACAGCACCAACAGATTGTCTTCGGCTTCGGCCACCAGTTCGAGCGCCTCGGCGACGAACTCCTGGAGCATGTCGTCCATCAGAATCCAAGCTCCGAAAGAATGCTGTCAACGCCGTCCTGCACCAGCGTAGAGGCCGAGTTATCCGGGCCTGCCAACAGGTCCACCTGTTTCTCCACCGTTGCGCTGGGGGCGTAGCTGCGCAACATTTGCGCCAGCTGCTGCTCCAGTTGCTGCGCCAGGATGAGCACTTTTTTGATGATCTGGCCGGTGATGTCCTGAAAATCCTGCGCCATCATGATCTCCATCAGACGCGCTTTCTCTGCCTCCGCGCCAGCGACGGTTTTGGCCATCAAGTCTTGCGAGTCGTGCGCCAGCAGTTTGAACTCCTCGATCGTGAGCTCACCGGCAAACATGCGCTGCCAGCGCGCCTGGATCTGGCGTCCCGCAAGCAACTGCTCGTCCTGCGCCGGTATTGCCGCATCCACTGCATTGAGCACCTTGTTGGCGGCCTGTTCGGTCAGGGAGGCGATGTACTCCAACCGGTTCTGCGAATCGCTGACCTGGGTCACCACATCGGCAATAGCACGGTCGTAACCGAGCTCACGCAATGCGTCGTGCAACTGCCGTACGATTCCACCCAGACAGTCAAAAATCGGCACATCGCCGGCCGCAGCCGCGCCGACAACCGGGGGCGCTGGGTTGTGCACTGCGGACACAGGCAGGGGCGGGTCTGGCGCGCGTTCGGGCTCGACGACCGGCTGTTTGCGCTGTGTCGCGATTTCTTCGAACCCCCCGTGCCAGAATGACCTGCTACACCTACCCCAGTTAGTTTAGAGAGCAACGAGGTAGGTATGAAGATCAACAATCAACCTAAGGCACAGATGC
>CAIWNX010000056.1 GCA_903914175.1 uncultured beta proteobacterium
GATGCCGTATCCATCAGAGGATCCACCTCGATCACTCGAAGTCTCTTCCTGAAAGACGGCTGTTCATGCTCCTGGCGTTCAACGCTCTCGTGTTTACCCCGTGGGAGGGAGGCATCCATAGCATCTTGATCCGCAATCCATGCTTCGTGTGGCACTGGATCCCGGATCGAGTCCGGGATGACAATCCTTGAGTTGATAACTGTTTGGGCGGCGTTACAACTGGCCTTCCGTCAGCGTATCGAGTTGGAAGCGTCCGCTCTTGTGCCAGAGCCAGGTGTCGGTGTAGGTGACGTGGCCCAGGCGAACCGGGCGCGGGAAGGGCGCGGCCTGACGCACGGTGCGCTCAATTTCAGCCATCACTTCGGGTGCCTGCCGGGGCGCGCGCATCCAGTCCAGGCGGGAGACATGGCCCTTTTCGTCCAAGTCAACCTGCAGAACGCCAACGGCATAAAGCAGGGGCGGCATCTTGCCGGCGTAGATGCGGTGCCCGTTCTGGCTGTAGAGGTGGTGTGCCGCGTCGCGGCGATAGTCCTTGGCGGTGCTGGCGTTGGAGGCGGGTGTCATGGGTTCGAGCTTTGCAACCGGCGGGGTGGGCGGCGCCAGTGGTGGTGGTGGCGGCGGGGCCGGGATGGCGGCCACGGGCGCTGGTGGTTTGGGCGGCACGCCACAGGCGGCCATGATGGCGCCCAGCACGACTACCGTGGCAGCGCGGGTCAGGCGCCAGACATTCGTCAATTCAAGCTTAAGCTTCATGTGGAGTCTCCGGATAGCGCGAGTGTATTGGATTGACGCGCTACAGTGTCGGCAGTGGCACAGGAATCGACTGTGTCTGAAAAACAGTGACTTGTGGGTTCTATTTGGTAGCAAAAGGTAATGATGAGGGCTGAGAGTTTGTTCAATCGATTGGTTTCGCAGAACGCCTGTCTGGTCACGGTGCAGGCAACGCGCGGTTCGGTGCCGCGCGAAGCGGGTGCCTGGATGGTGGTGTTTGACACCGACACGCTGGGCAGTATTGGCGGGGGTCATCTTGAATTTCAGGCCATTGCGCAGGCGCGTCATCGGCTCGGCGGTGGCACTGGCGAGCCCATGCTGCGTTACCCCCTGGGGCCGGCGCTGGGCCAGTGCTGTGGTGGCGAGGTGCAACTGCGCTTCGAGTTGCTTGGCGCGACCGATGTTGATGCGCTACAGCTTCGCCTGGCCCAGCAGCGCACGCCGCTGGCCTTGTTTGGCGGTGGCCATGTCGGGCAGGCCCTGGTGCAGGTGCTTGCGTCGCTGCCCTTGCAGTTGCGTTGGATCGACAGTCGCGATCAGATCTTTCCGGCCGACCTGCCGCAGCATGTTGTAACGGAGCATTCGGACCCTGTACAGGCAGCCGTGCCGGAGCTGGCGCGGCAGAGCCGCGTGCTGATCATGAGTTTCAGCCACGCCGAGGATCTGGAAGTGGTGGCCGCCTGTCTGCTGCGCCAGCGTCAGCACGGTGATCTTCCCTATGTTGGGTTGATTGGCAGCAAGACCAAGTGGGCGAGTTTCTCGCACCGTTTGCAGTCGCGTGGTTTTACTGCGCGCGAACTCTCCCATGTCACCTGTCCGATTGGCGTGGCAGGGATCTCGGGCAAGGCGCCCGAGGTGATCGCAGTGGCGGTTGCGGCACAGATATTGCAGACATTGCCGTAGGCTTGAATTTTCACGCACGAATAAGGGGCAGACCATTGGAAAGCTACTACCTCGATTGGGCTAATCTGCTGTTGCGCTGGACGCACGTCATCACGGCCATCGCCTGGATCGGCTCATCTTTTTATTTTGTTTTTCTCGACAGTAGCCTGACGCCACCGGTGGACGCTGATCTCAAGCAGCAGGGCGTTAGCGGCGAACTGTGGGCGGTGCACGGCGGCGGTTTCTACCACCCGGTCAAGTTCAATGTCTCGCCGCGCGAGTTGCCCGCGCACCTGCACTGGTTTTACTGGGAGAGCTATTCCACATGGCTGACCGGCTTTGCCCTGTTCACGGTGAGCTATCTGTGGAGCGCCAGCACGTATCTGATCGACAAGTCCTTGATGGACTGGCCCCCGGCGACGGCGATTGCCGTGGCGCTGTCCTTTTTGGTGCTGTTCTGGTTGTTGTACGACCGGATCTGCCGCATCTTTGGCCAACGCCAGCATGGTGACGCCATCGTCGGTGCGCTGGTTTTTGTGCTGGTGTGCGTTGCGTCCTGGGCTGCCTGCCACTGGTTTGCCGGGCGCGCTGCTTTCCTGCTGGTGGGCGCCATGCTGGCCACCAGCATGAGCGCCAATGTGTTCTTCTGGATCATCCCGGGGCAGAGGAAGGTGGTGGCAGCACTCAAGGCCGGGCAGCCGGTGGATCCGATGCACGGCAAGCGTGGCAAGCAGCGCAGCGTGCACAACACCTACTTCACGCTGCCGGTGCTGTTTGCCATGCTCAGCGGGCATTACAGCTTCACCTTCAGCCATCCGCAGAACTGGTTGGTTCTTATTCTGATGATGTTTGCCGGTGCCGCGATCCGCCAGTTCTTTGTCATGCGCCACAGCTATCTGCTGGGACGCAGCGGCAATCCCTTGGGTTATGCGCTGTGGGGCATCGCGGCCTTGTTCGGTTTGATGGTCTGGCTGGCGCCCGCGCCGTCAAAGGCGGTGGCAGCGCGCCAGATCGGATACCAGGAACTGCAACCGGTGCTGCAGCGGCGCTGCTATTTGTGCCACGGTGAACAGGTTCAGATGAAAAACGTCCGTCTCGACTCCAGGCAGGGCGTCAAGGCCTACGCCCAATACATGTACCAGCAGGCGGTAGTCTTGAAGCTGATGCCGATGAACAACGCCACCGGCATCACCGAGGACGAACGGCTGCTGATCAAGCAGTGGTTCGAGGGCGGCGCGAAAACGGACTGAGCGCGTTCAATCCACCCGCGCGCCCGAGGCCTTCACCAGTTTCTCGTATTTGGCGCGCTCATTGGCCATGAGCTTGCCAAATTCTTCGCCCGTGCTGGGCACGGGTTCGGCCAGCAGGATGGCAAAGCGGGTTTTGGTCTCAGGCGCATTGAGTGCTGCGACGAAGGCTTGATTGAGCCGGTTCAGAACGTCTTTTGGCGTGGCCGCTGGCGCCACCAGACCCCACCAGGTATCGATGGCAAAACCCTTCAATGTGTCGGCAACCGGCGGTATATCGGGCAGGGCGCTGGAGCGTGTCAGCGTGGTCACGGCCAGCGCGCGCAGTTTACCGGAGCGGATATTGGGCGCGGCGGTGGCCAGGTTGTCGAAGTTGAAATCGACCTGTGCACCCAGTAGTGCGAGTTGGGCCGGGTTGCCGCCGTTGTAGGGGATGTGCACGGCAAAGATGCCGGCGTCGCGCTTGAACATCTCGCCCGCCAGATGGCCGGCACTGCCGTTGCCGCCGCTGCCATAGTTGAGCTTGGCCGGATTGGCCTTGGCGTAGGCGATCAGGTCCTGCAGGGTGTGGATGTTCAGGCGCTGCGCCACTTCGGCGTTCATCACCAGCACGTTGGGCACGCGCACCATTTGCGTGATGGGGGCGAAATCAGTCGCCGCGTTGTAGGGCATCTTGCTGTAAAGCCAGGGGTTCACTGCGTGCGTCGCGGTGGCGGCGATGCCGATGGTCAGGCCATCGGGTGCGGCCTTGGCGACGGCGTCGGCGCCGATGTTGCCGCCGGCACCGGGTTTGTTCTCGATGATGACGGTGCCCAGGGTGTCACGCACGCGCTCGGCCAGTGCGCGCGCCGTGACGTCGAGCGGGCCACCGGCAGCATAGGGAACGATCAGACGGATCGGCTTGGTCTGAGCTTGCGCCATCGGTGTTGTGACGGCGCCCAGCAGGGCCAGGGCGGTCAGGAGAATTTTGTAACGCATGGGGTTCTTTCAGGAAGGGTTTGTCGGATTTGCCGTGTCGCGTGTCTTGTCGGCTTCGCTGGTAAAGGCGTCGGAATAGAACTCTCCCTCGGGCAAGCCGGCTTCTGCAAAATCGGCGCGGGCGGCCTCCACCATGAGGGGTGTGCCGCAGGCATAGACCTGGTAGGCCGAGAGATCGGGCAGATCCTGCAGCACGGCGCGGTGCACGAAACCATCGCGTCCGTGCCAGTCGTCTGTGGCCTGCGCGTCCGACACCACCGGCACATAGCGCAGTTGCGGCATTTCGGACAGTTTGGTTTTGACCCAGGCGTCGAGGTACAGGTCCGCCGGGCGCCGACCGCCCCAGTAGAGCCGGACCGCGCGCGTGCTGCCCTTGAGCTGCAACTGTTCGATGATCGCCTTGATCGGTGCAAATCCGGTGCCGGCAGCCAGCAGCACGATCGGCTTGTCGCTGTCTTCACGCAGGGAAAAACTGCCGTAAGGGCCTTCGATGCGCAGGATGTCTTTTTCCTTCATCGTGCCAAAGACCTGGTCGGTGAACTGGCCACCCGGCATGTGCCGGATGTGCAGTTCGATTCCGCCGCAGCTTGCCAGCGTATGCGGCGCATTGGCCATCGAATAGCTGCGCCGCAGCCCACCTGGCAGCAGGAATTCGACGTACTGGCCGGCGTGGTAGGCGAAGCTTTCGGTGGCCGGCAGTTGCAGCCGCAGCAGCATGACGTCGGGCGAGAGTTTTTCCAGGAAGCTGACGCGGGTCGGCATCTTCTTGATCGGGATGGCGCCGACTTCGGTCACCTGGCGCGACTCCAGCACCAGGTCGCTCATCGCGACGCCGCAACACGTCAGGATCAAGCCCCTGGCCTCTTCGTCCGCGCTCAAGGCCTTGTCCTGGTGGGCGCTGTGCACGACGCCGCCTTCGAGCTTTTTGCACTTGCAGGAGCCACAGGCGCCATCCTTGCAGCCATAGGGCATGCCGATGCCCTGGCGGATGGCCGCTGCCAGAATGGTTTCGCCAGCATCACTCGTGAAGGTGCGACCGCTGGGTTGAACCGTGATCTGGAACGCAGAGGTCCCGGTTATGCTGCTCGTCATCTTTTATGTATCCTTGGGGTAGCTGGAAATTCCAACCTTTGCGCGACACTGCGCAGCACTTGAAAAACACCGATTTTGCCTTCAAACCAAAGCCCGCATGCCAGTTTGTACGCGACACGCCCTGGCGCGCTGCCGAGCCGTTTTCGCCGCACGCGTGTGCTGATTGTCGGTTGCGGCGATGTCGGCTTGCGCGTGGCGCAGGCCTTGCCACCGCGGGTGCGCGTCATCGCACTGACATCGAGCGCCGAACGCAAGGCGCAATTGCGCGCGCGGGGCATCACGCCGCTGACAGGCGATCTGGACCAGCCCGATACGCTGCGTCGCCTCGCCGGGCTCGGTCAGCGCGTCATCCACCTGGCGCCGCCGCCCGGCCAGGGCTGGGGCGATCCGCGCACGCTGGCCCTGACGCGTGCCCTGCGCCGGCGCAGCAAGCCGGTGGCGGTGGTCTATGGCTCGACCAGTGGCGTTTATGGCGACTGCCAGGGTGCGTTGGTCGATGAAACGCGCGCCCCTGGTGCCGATTCGCCACGGGCGCAACGTCGGCTGGCCGCCGAAAATGCCATGCGTTTCCTGGGGCGATCGGCCAATCTGCGCGCCAGCATTCTGCGCATCCCCGGCATCTACGCCGTGGACCGCGTCGACGGCACGCCGCGTGCGCGGCTGCAAAAAGGCACGCCGGTGCTGCAGGCGGCTGATGACGTCTATACCAACCACATCCAGGCCGATGACCTGGCGCGCGCCTGCCTGGCGGCGCTGTGGCGCGGCAAGCCGCAGCGCATCTACAACGTCAATGACGACACTTGCCTCAAGATGGGCGATTATTTTGACTTGGCAGCCGACCTGTACGGCCTTGCGCGCCCGCCGCGCGTGCCCCGCGACACAGCCAAGGACAAGCTGCCGCTGTTGCTGCTGAGCTTTATGAGCGAGTCGCGCCGCATGGACAACACGCGCCTGACACAGGAACTGCGCCTGCGCCTGCGTTATCCGACCGTCAGAGAGGGCTTGGTGGCTATTGACCTGTCATTGCGGGACCTTTGACTTGTCATTGCGGACCAGATCCGCAATCCGTGCTGCGCGTGGCACTGGATCCCGGGTCAAGCCCGGGATGACAACCATGTTGCCGGGATGACAACCATGTTGCCGGGATGACAACCATGTTGCCGGGATGACAACTTTGGTCGCCTGGCGACGGGTTAGGTCAAAGGTCGCTCACATAGCTTTTGGGTTCAGGCAAAACCCGCTTAAACTAAAACTTGGATTCACAACGCATCAACAGGGGAAAGACCATGGCCAGCAGCAAGAAATACGTTTTTTCATTTGAAGAGGGTGATGGCAAGAACAGGATCCTGCTGGGGGGCAAGGGTGCGAATCTGTGCGAGATGACGCAGATTGGCCTGAATGTGCCGCCCGGCTTTACCGCCACCACCGACGCCTGCAATGCCTATCTGGAAAAGAACCAGTTGCCGCCGGGGCTGATGGATGAAATCCGCAGCCACATGACGGCGCTGGAGAAGAAGACCGGCAAGGGTTTTGGCGATGCCAAGAATCCGCTGCTGATTTCCGTGCGTTCGGGTTCAGCCATGTCCATGCCCGGCATGATGGACACCATCCTCAATCTCGGGCTCAACGACGTTTCGCTCAAAGGCCTGATTGCGCTGACCGGCAACGAGCGTTTTGCCTACGATGCTTACCGCCGCTTTATCCAGCTTTTCGGCAAGATTGCACTCAACATCAGCGATGAGCATTTTGACGAACACATGGCGGCCATCAAGCGCAAGTACGGCGCCGCGCAGGATGTGGACCTGCAGACCGAACACCTGAAGGAACTCTCCAACGAGTTTTTGCACATCATCGAGCAGCACACCGGCAAGCCGTTTCCGCAGGACCCTTACGAGCAGCTTGAAATCTCGGTTGGCGCGGTGTTCCGCTCCTGGATGGGCAAGCGTGCCGTTGATTACCGCAAACAGTTCCGCATCACCAAGGACCAGGCCAACGGCACCGCCGTCAACATCTGCACCATGGTGTTTGGCAACATGGGCAACGACTCGGGCACTGGCGTGGGCTTCACGCGCAACCCGGGAACCGGCGAGAACGTGATCTACGGTGAGTACCTGGTCAACGCCCAGGGCGAGGACGTGGTGGCCGGCATCCGCACACCGAAGGCGATTGCCGAGATGGAGCAGGAGATGCCCGAGATTTACCGTCAGTTGATGACGCTGCACCACCGGCTTGAATCGCATTACCACGAGGTGCAGGATTTTGAGTTCACGATCGAGAAGGGCATTCTTTATTGCCTGCAAACGCGCAACGGCAAGATGAATGCGCGCGGCATGGTGCGCTCTTCGGTCGAGATGTTCCACGAGGGGCTGATCAGCAAGGAGCGCGCGCTGCTGCGCGTTGACCCGGCGGTGCTGGAACAACTGCTGGTGCCGCAACTGGCGCCCAATTTCCACGGCAAGTCGCTGGCGCAGGGGCTGGCAGCCTCGCCCGGCGCGGCATCGGGCAAGATCGTTTTTGACGCTGACACAGCCGAAGCGCGTGGCCGTGCCGGCGAAAAAATTATCCTGGTACGCGAAGAAACCAAGCCCGAAGACATTCACGGCTTCTTCCAGGCGCAAGGCATTCTGACCAGCCGTGGCGGCAAGACCTCGCACGCGGCCGTGGTGGCGCGCGGCATGGGCAAGCCCTGCGTCTCAGGCTGTGAACAGATCGTTATCAACGATGTGTTGCGCAGCGCGCAGATCGGCGACACCACCTTGCAGGAAGGTGACATCATCACCATCGACGGTGGCAGCGGCCATGTCTACGCCGGCGAAGTGCCGACGGTGGAGGCTGAATTTTCAGAGGAAATGAACACGCTGCTGCACTGGGCTGACGCGGTCGCCACGCTCAAGGTGATGGGCAACGCCGACACGCCCGAAGATGCGCAGCGCGCCCGCGAGTTCGGTGCCATGGGCATCGGCCTGTGCCGTACCGAGCGCATGTTCAACAGCACCGACCGCCTGCCGATCGTGCAAGAGATGATTCTGGCCGAGACGCTGGAGGAGCGTCAGGCCGCGCTGGAGCGCCTGCTGCCAATTCAGCGCTCCGACTTCAAGGGCATCTTCAAAGCCATGAAAGGCCTGCCGGTGACGGTGCGCCTGCTCGATCCGCCGATGCACGAGTTCCTGCCGACGGCCGCTCAACTCGAGCTTGAAATTGCACACCTGCATCAGTTGCGCGACACCATCAAGGGTTTGGAAGAACTGCCTGACACGCTCAAACTGCTCAACCCCAAGCTCTATCAGCAGTACGCCGACGGCCTGACCAAGCTGATGGACGGCTTGCACACTTTCAAGGATTCGCACCTGGAAGAAGACGTGATCGTGCGCAAGGAGAAGATTCTCAAGAAGGTGCGCGCGCTGTCTGAAGTCAATCCGATGCTGGGCCATCGCGGCGTGCGTCTGGGTATCACCTACCCCGAGATCTACTCGATGCAGATCCGCGCCATTCTGGAAGCCGCAGCCCTGTGCGCCAAGGAGGGGCTGGAAATCTACCCCGAGATCATGGTGCCGCAGGTGGCAACGGTGGAGGAGCTCAAGCGCATCCACAGCTATGTGCAGCGCATCCGCCAGGAGGTCAAAGCGACGCACGGCATCAACGTGCAATTCAAGTTCGGCTCCATGCTCGAAGTGGTACGCGCCTGCATGCGTTCCGGGCGCATGGCCGAGATTGCCGAGTTCTTCTCGTTCGGCACCAACGACCTGAGCCAGGCCACGTTCTCCTTCAGCCGTGAAGACGCCGAGAACAAGTTCCTGCCTTTCTACAACGAAACCGGCATTCTCGAAGACAACCCGTTTGAGGTGCTCGACATCAAGGGCGTTGGCCAGTTGATGAAGATGGCGGTCAAGCAGGGTCGCGAGACCAATCAGGACCTGAAAGTCGGTATCTGCGGTGAGCACGGCGGGCATCCGGGCTCGATCCACTTCTGCCATTACATCAAGCTCAACTACGTGTCCTGCTCCGGTCCGCGTGTGCCGATTGCGCGTCTCGCGGCAGCGCAGGCCAAACTGACGGAAGACCAGTACCGCGAACCGGTTTGAGTTTGGCCCCGTATGAAGCCTTTGGCTTCATACGGGCCAGCCTTAGCTTGTCATCCCGGGCTTGACCCGGGATCCATGACTTCTGCCAGTGCCATGTGAACCCTGGATTGCGGATCAGGTCCGCAATGACAACGAAGAAGTGACCTCGCGTGGCGCCGACTTTTACTGCGGCGTGCTGGCGCGCCAGGTTTGCACCGCCTTGAGCGTGTTCTCCACATGCTGGTCCGGGCTCAGGCTGGAGAAAACGTAAAGCACCTTGCCTTGCGGGCTGATGACGTAGGAAATTCGGTCTGCCATGTCGGGCTTGACCCACAGGGCGGCGTCGTATTGCTTCATGATGCGCGCGCCGTAGTCGGCGGCCACGGCAAACTTGTCGCGGCAGGCCTCGACCGAGAATTTTTTCAGGGTTTCAATCTCGTCGTTTGAAATGCCGACCACGGTGGCGCCCAGCGCATTGAACTTCGGCGTGGCTTCGGCAAAATTGTGCGCTTCGATTGTGCAGCCGCTGGTAAAGGCTTTCGGGTAGAAGTACAGCACCACCGGCCCCTTCTTCAGGGTGTCTGCCAGTGAAAATTTGAAGGGCTGACCGGCACGTGCGGCGTCGGTTGTGAAATCAGGCGCCGGCGCACCCACGGCCAGGGCCGCCAGTGCGTTGCTGCCAGCAGTTGCCAGAACCAGGGACGTGATGGCCGACAGGAGCGGGTGCTTGAGTTTCATAGCATTGATCCGAATGAATGGTGAGCGATCACGGTAACTCAAACGGCAATACCCGCTCTGCTTCGCGGGTAATCAGGGTTGTCATGCCGGACTCCGATCCGGCATCCAGTGCCAGGCGCACCATGGATTGCGGATCAAGATAGGTCCGCAATGACAGTGTCAAACTCAGCTGTAGCTGCGCGCGTCCTCGATCACCTTGCCGTCATTGGGCAGGCTGCCCGGCAGCAGGAACTCAACCGTACCGCGCAGTTTGGTGATGTCGCGGATGGCTTCTCCGATTTTGGTGGCCAGCGCATCCGGGCCACCGCAGGCGGTCTCGACCTTGAGCGTCATGGTGTCGTTGGCCATGGCGCCGGTGACGACCAGGCGCGCGCGCGCCACTTCGGGGAAGCGTTTGACGATGTCGGCCACCTGGCCCGGATGCACGAACATGCCGCGGATCTTGGTGGTCTGGTCAGCGCGCCCCATCCAGCCCTTGATGCGCAGGTTGGTGCGCCCGGTTGGGCATGGCCCCGGCAGAACGGCCGAGAGGTCGCCAGTGCCAAAGCGGATCAGCGGGTAACAGGTGTTCAGCGTTGTCACCACGACTTCACCGACCTCGCCTGGCGCGACCGGGTCACCGGTGCCTGGACGTACGATTTCGACGATCACACCCTCGTCGATTACCAGTCCTTCACGCGCCGCGGTCTCGTAGGCAATGGAGCCGACGTCAGCCGTGGCATAGCACTGGTAGCCGGCAACGCCGCGCTCGGCAAACCAGTCGCGCAGCGAGGGCGGAAAGGCCTCGCCGCCAAACATGGCCTTGGTGACGCTGGGCAGGGACACGCCCATCTCGGCGGCTTTGTCCAGAATGATCTTGAGAAAACTCGGCGTGCCGATGTAACCGGCTGGCCGCAGTTCGGCCATGGTCTGGACCTGTTGTTCGGTCTGGCCGGTACCGCCGGCAAACACGGTGCAGCCCATGGCATGGGCGCCCGATTCCATCATCGAGCCGGCGGGCACAAAGTGGTAGCTGAAGCAGTTGTGGATCAGTTCGCCCGGGCGAAAGCCGGCAGCGAAGATGGCGCGTGCCATGCGCCAGTAGTCTTTGGCTGCGCCCTCGGGCTCATAAATGGGACCGGGGCTGGAAAAGATGCGTGGCATCTGCGCGCCGTAGCCGACGGCTGCGAAACCGCCGAAGACATCGGCGCCGCCATTGGCACGGCCCGCCTGTTGGCGTTCCAGCAACTCGTGCTTGCGTGTCACCGGCAGACCGGCCAGCGCTTGGCGAGTGCTGACGCTGGCAGGGTCAACGTCTTTCAGGATTTGCTGCAAGGCTGGGGAAGATTTTTTGGCATGGGCGACTTGACCCGGCAAAGCCGCCATCAAGGCCGCTTCACGGGTGGCGCTGTCGCGCGTCTCCAACGCATCGAAATAGTCAGACATATCTTTCTTCCTTTGAGGCAGTCCGTGCTGCCGTGCCAAACCGTTGGGTGTAAAAAATCAGGCGAGCCAGCGTTTGCGGCGCTTGTAACTCTTGACGTCCTTGAAGCTCTTGCGCTCACCACCACCGACGCCCAGGTAGAACTCCTTGACGTCCTCGTTATTGGCCAGATCGTTGGCGGCGCCGTCCATCACGACGCGGCCCGACTCCATGATGTAGCCGTAGTCGGCGTACTTCAAGGCCATGTTGGTGTTCTGTTCCGCCAGCAGGAAGGTGACTTTTTCCTTGATGTTGAGGTCCTTCACGATCTCGAACACTTCTTCCACGATCTGCGGTGCCAGACCCATCGACGGTTCGTCGAGCAGCACCATGCTGGGGTTTGCCATCAGGGCGCGGCCGATGGCGCACATCTGCAGCTCACCGCCCGAGGTGTAGGCGGCCTGGCTGGTGCGCCGTGTCTTCAGACGCGGAAAGTAGGTGTAGACCTTTTCCAGGTTGCGTGCGATCTCGGCCTTGTCCTTGCGCGTGTAGCCGCCAGTGAGCAGGTTCTCTTCGATGGTCAGGTGTGCAAAGCAATGCCGCCCTTCCATCACCTGCACCACGCCGCGCTGCACCAGATCAGCCGGTGTCAGGTTTTCGATGCGCTCGCCGCGCAACTCGATCGAGCCTTTGGTCACTTCACCGCGCTCACCCTGCAGCAGATTCGATATCGCGCGCAAAGTTGTGGTCTTGCCGGCACCGTTGCCACCCAGGATGGCCACGATCTTGCCTTCGGGCACGTTGAGCGAGACGCCCTTGAGCACCAGAATGACGTGGTTGTAAATGACTTCGATGCCATTGACGTTGAGAACGATGTTTGTGGGTTCCATAGCGTTTTTACCTTTACCAATCGGAAGCACTGCACGCAGTGCTTCGGGTTGGACTGTCATTGCCTGCTTGGTTTGTCATCCCGGGCCTGACCCGGGATCCATGGATTGCGGATCAGATCCGCAATGACAAACTAACAAGCGGGAATGACAAATCGATCAGGACTGGCAGTCCGCTGCAACGCGGCGTGTCATCTTCTTGTCGGCCAGGTATTTCTCGCCGCCTTCCTTGATCATGGGCTTCAAGATCTGCTCATCGGCCTGATACCAGTCAGAGGATGGTGCCCACTTGGCGCCGTCCCAGTCCTGGATGCGAGCCCAGGTCGAGCCCATGTGATCCTGGCAGGATGAACTGAGCGGGCGAATCACGCCGTTGAAGCCCAGGGCGTCGAGTTTCTTCTGGTCGAGTGCCAGATTTTCCAGGCCCCAACGGATTTGCTCGGTGGTCATGACCTTGCCTTTGCCAAAGCGCTCCTGTGCACGGCGTACGGCTTCCACCGACAGCATCGAGATCACAACACCACGGGTGTACAGCACTGCGCCGACATCGTCCTTCGGGCCCGAGCCCTGGCCCTTGGCATGGACGAATTTCAGGATGTCTTGCATGACTTTGGGTTGCTGACCTGAGCTGTGCATGGCCAGCGCGTGGTAGCCCTTGGCACCGGCACCGACGTCCTTGACGTCCGGCTCAGCACCCGCCCACCAGACACCGTACATCTTGTCGCGCGGGTAGCCGGTGGCTTGCGCTTCTTTCAGCGCCGTCGAATTCATCACACCCCAGCCCCACAGCAACACATAGTCAGGCTTGGATTGACGCACTTGCAGCCAGGTCGCTTTTTGCTCCACGCCGGGTGCGGTCACAGGCAACAACTGCAACTCGAAACCGTGCATCTTGGAGCGCTCCTGCAGCAGCGGGATCGGCTCTTTGCCAAACGGACTGTCGTGGTAGACCAGCGTAATCTTCTTGCCCTTGAGTTTGTCCACGCCGCCCAGGCTCTTGCCAATGTGCTGGATCAGGATGTCGGAGCCGGTCCAGTAGCTGCCCAACAAGGGGAAGTTCCACTTGAAGGCCATGCCGTCCTGCGCGACCGACAGGCCGTAGCCAACGGTCAGCAGGGGAATCTTGTCGCCCGGTGCTTTTTCGGTCAGGGCAAAGGTGATGCCGGTGCTCTGCGGGTCAATCATGGTGACGCCGGGGCGGCTCTTCAGACGCTCGTAGCATTCCACGCCGCGGTCGGTTGCATAGGCGGTTTCGCATTCCTCGAAGGTAATCTTCACGCCGTTGATGCCGCCATCGCGTGCGTTGACCATCTTGAGATAGTCCTGCTTGCCGTCAGCCCATGGGATGCCGTTCGGGGCATAGGCGCCAGTGCGGTAGGACAGTAGCGGAAAGAACTGCTCCTTGGCCTGCGCGAATGCCGTTGATCCAACGGCCGCAATCAAGGCTGCCGCTGCCAGATTTCTAATTTTCATGCTTGTCTCCTGAGTGGATAGCACCGGGGGTGCTTGGGTTAACGAACGAATAACTACTGACGGAAAACGTTTTCAATGCGGGAATGGCCATAGACGCAACTTCTGCTTGCCGATCGACCACAACTTGGCCAGGCCGTGCGGTTCCACAATCAGGAACCAGACGATCAGGGCGCCGAAGATGATCAGTTCAGCGTGCGAGGTCACTGCCGTCGAAATCGTAAGGCCCACCACAGCGCCGATCACAGGCAGGAACTGATTCAGGGCAATCGGCAGGACCACGATGAAGGCGGCGCCGAAGAAAGCGCCCATGATGGAACCCATGCCGCCGATGATGACCATGAACAGCAGCTTGAATGAGAGGTCGACCGAGAATGCGGCCGGCTCCCAGGCGCCGAGATAAATGAAGCCCCACAGTGCGCCAGCGACGCCGATGATGAAGGAACTCACGGCAAAGGCGGTGAGCTTGGCGTACATCGGGCGAATGCCGATCACGGCGGCTGCCACGTCCATGTCGCGGATCGCCATCCACTCGCGGCCGATGGCCGAGCGCACCAGGTTCTTGCACAGCAGTGCCAGCACCACCAGAATCGACAGACAGAACAGGTACTTGGAGAGCGGGGAATCGATGGGCATACCGAATACCTGCAGACCGTTAACCGAGACTGAGCCCGACGTGGATTCGTTGGTAAACCATTTGATGCGCAGGAACATCCAGTCGCTGAAGAACTGTGCTGCCAGTGTCGCCACCGCCAGGTACAGACCCTTGACGCGCAGACTCGGCAGCCCGAACAGAATGCCGAAAGCACTGGAACACAGGCCGCCCAGAATCAGCGCGGGGATCAGTGGCATGTTCGGAATCCGGACAAAGAAATTGAAGGCGGCGTAGGCGCCGACCGCCATGAAAGCGCCGGACCCCAGCGAGATCTGGCCACAGTAGCCAACCAGGATGTTCACGCCCAAGGCAGCCAGCGCCATGATCAGGAACGGGATAAAGATGGCGCGGTACATGTAGCCGCTGGTCAGCATGGGCACCACGATGTAGGCGGCTGCGATCAGCAGCAGAATCGCCCAGCGGTCCTGCGCAATCGGAAAGATCTGCTGGTCAGCACGATAAGTTGTTTTGAACTGGCCGTTTTCTCTGTAGAACATGATGTTTCTTTTCTTGGTTGCGGTCAGACACGGTCAATGATTTTCTCGCCGAACAAACCTTGCGGCCTGAACAGCAGGAACACCAGGGCCAGTACGTAGGCAAACCAGATCTCGATGCCGCCACCCACGTACGGGCCGAGGAAAACCTCCGACAGCTTTTCGCCAACGCCGATGATGAGTCCGCCCAGAATGGCGCCCGGCACCGAGGTCAGGCCACCCAGGATCACGACCGGCAGTGCGCGCATGGCCACCGTGGTGAGCGAAAACTGGACGCCGAGTTTGCTGCCCCAGATGACGCCAGCGACCAGTGCCACGACGCCGGCCACGCACCAGACGATGAACCAGATGCGGTTCAGTGGAATGCCAATCGATTGCGCTGCCTGGTGATCATCGGCCACGGCACGCAGGGCGCGACCGGTCGCCGTCTTCTGGAAGAACACGCTGAGCAACGTCACCAGCACGGCGGCGATCAGCGCCGCGTAGAGGTCTTCCTTGTTGATCAGAATGCCGCCCTCGAACACGTTCTCGAACGCCATGATCGGATCCTTCGGCATGCCGATGTCGATCTTGTAAATGTCGCTACCGAAAATGGTCTGGCCGATGCCGTCCAGAAAATAGCTGATACCCAGGGTGGCCATCAGCAGTGTGGTGGCTTCCTGATTGACCAGATGACGCAAGGCCAGTCGCTCAATCAACCACGCCACAATGAACATGATGGCGCCAGCCACGACGAAGGCGCCCAGGCCCGCCAGCACCGGGTTGTGGATGCCAGTCCAGGCCGGTATCCATTCGGCAAAGCGCGCCATGGCCAGAGCTGCGAACAGCACCATCGCGCCTTGCGCAAAGTTGAAGACACCGGAGGCTTTGTAGATCAGCACAAAGCCCAGTGCGACCAGTGAATACAGCATGCCGACCATCAGGCCGCCGAGCAGGGTTTCCAGAAAAGAAGCAATGTTCATTATTTTTTTCTCCGCGGCTTCAGTGGTCGGTGCCCAGATAGGCGCTGATCACTTCTTCGTTGTTGCGTACTTCATCGGGTGTGCCGTCGCCGATCTTCTTGCCGTAGTCCAGCACCACGACGCGGTCGGAAATATCCATCACGACGCCCATGTCATGCTCGATCAGGACCACGGTGGTGCCAAATTCTTCGTTGACATCAAGCACAAAGCGGCACATGTCCTGCTTTTCTTCGACGTTCATGCCGGCCATTGGTTCGTCGAGCAGCAATACCTGCGGCTCCATCGCCAGGGCGCGACCCAGGTCAACGCGTTTTTGCAGGCCGTAAGGCAGTTGGCCGACCGGGGTTTTGCGATAGGCCTGGATTTCCAGGAAGTCGATGATGAGTTCGACTTTTTCGCGGTGCATTTCCTCTTCGCGCTGGGCCGGGCCGATGCGCAGGGCCTGCATCAACAGGTTGCTTTTGATCTTCAGGTTGCGCCCGGTCATGATGTTGTCGATCACGCTCATGCCTTTGAACAAGGCCAGATTCTGGAACGTGCGGCCAATGCCCATGACCGCCACCTGGTGGCTGTCCATGTGGTTGAAGGTCTTGCCGCGGAAGGTGATGGCGCCCTGCTGCGGCGTGTAGACGCCGTTGATGCAGTTGAGCATGGAACTCTTGCCGGCGCCGTTGGGGCCAATGATGGCGCGGATCTCGTGCTCGCGCACGTTGAATGAAATATCGGTCAGCGCCTTGGCGCCACCGAAACTCAGGGAGATGTTGCTGACGTCAAGAATGACCTCGCCAATCTTCTTGCCGCCTTGGGCTGGCGCCGCCTGGCTCATGCTTGTTTCCTGTGTTGTTGTCATGCTGCCGCCTTGACCGGTGTGAAGGTTTTCGCATCGTCGATGCGCAGCGTAGCGCTGACGCTGCCGGTACGGCCGTCTTCGAACTTGACCTGGGTTTCAATGAACTGCGTGGTCTTGCCGCCGTACAGGGCATCGATCAGCACATCGTATTTTTCTGCAATGAAGCCGCGGCGTACTTTGTTGGTACGGGTCAGTTCGCCATCGTCA
The DNA here is from genome assembly GCA_903914175.1 of uncultured beta proteobacterium. Lineage (GTDB taxonomy): Bacteria > Pseudomonadota > Gammaproteobacteria > Burkholderiales > Burkholderiaceae_C > Rhodoferax. Next base: position 16,697 of record CAIWNX010000056.1, read on the forward strand.
GCGTCGAGTTCTTTGTGCAGAACCAGGAAGCGACTGACCTGCGAGCCGGCCAGCAGCGCGTCCACGCTCAGGTCGGCGTTGACCTTTTCCACGCATTCCTTGATCAACTGGTAGACCTCCGGCTTTTGCGCCAGATCGGTGTAGCCGGCGTACGGCAGGTTGCGGCGCTCGGCCCAGTTGCCGACGGCGTCGAAGTCGATGTTGATCATGACGCAGACTTTTTCACGTCCGTCGCCATAGGCCACCACTTCCTTGATGTGCGGGAAGAACTTGAGTTTGTTCTCGACGTACTTGGGTGCAAACATGGCACCGTCGTTGGCGCCGCCCTTGATGCGGCCCACGTCTTTGACGCGGTCAATGATCTTGAGGTGGCCGTTGGCGTCCAGGAAGCCGGCATCGCTGGTGTGGTACCAGCCGTCGGCGCTCAGCACTTCGGCAGTGGCTGCCGGATTCTTGAAGTATTCCTTGAGCAACCCTGGTGACTTGACCAGAATCTCGCCGTTCTCGGCAACCTTGATTTCAACGCCGGGGCAGGGCACGCCAACGGTGTCGGCGCGCGCTTCGTTGTCCGGCTGCAGGCAGACAAAAACGGCGGTCTCAGTGGAGCCGTAAAGTTGCTTCAGGTTGATGCCGATGGAGCGGTAGAAACTGAACAGGTCCGGGCCGATGGCTTCACCGGCGGTGTAGGCGACACGCACGCGGCTCATGCCCAGGTTGTTGCGCAGGGGGCCGTAGACCATCAGGTTGCCCAGTGCGTAGAGCACGGTGTCTTTGAGACCCAGCGATTTGCCATCGGTCCTGGCGGGACCCACGCGCTGCGCCACTGACATGAAGTAGTGGAACATGCGCCGCTTGATGGCGCCTGCGTCTTCCATGCGGATCATCACGCTGGTGAGCAGGCCTTCAAACACGCGCGGTGGCGCGAAGTAATAGGTGGGCCCGACTTCCTTGAGGTCGATGGTGACCGTGGCTGCCGACTCCGGGCAGTTGACGACGTAGCCACAGGCCAGCCATTGTGCGTAACTGAAAATGTTCTGGCCAATCCAGGCTGGCGGCAGATAGGCCAGCACTTCTTCGGTGTGGGTTAGCTTGTCAAAATCAGCGCCAGCCTTGCCCCGGTTGAGCAGCGAGTTGTGCGTGTGCACGACACCCTTTGGGTTGCCGGTGGTGCCGGAGGTGAAGAACATGGCGCCAACATCGGAGGCCTTGATCTGGTCAACGGACTTCCTGAAAAAATCGGTGTGGGCGGCGGCAAAGGCCTCGCCGCTGGCGAGCAGGTCGTCAATCGCCGCCAGCCCAGGCTCGGCGTAGTTGCGCAGGCCGCGCGGATCGTCAAAGTAGATGTTGCTCAGTTGCGGGCAGTCATCGCGAATTTCCAGCAACTTGTCGACCTGCTCCTGATCTTCGGCGAAAGCAAAACGCACCTCGGCGTTGTTGATGGGGAATACGCACTCGGGAGCTGCAGCGTCCTGGTAGAGCGGAATCGGCACGGCGCCAAGGGACTGCACTGCCAGCATGGTGGCGTACAGGCGTGGGCGGTTGGCGCCGATCACGATCATGTGATCGTCCCGGCGCAGACCGGCCTGGTGCAGGCCGCAGGCCAGTCGTTCTACCATCTTTGCCAGATCGGCCCAGGACAGCGCCTGCCAAATGCCATATTCTTTTTCACGCATCGCCGGCTCGGTCGGTCGCTGTGCGGCGTGATCAAGAAGAAGTCGAGGAAATGTGGTCTGCATCCCGGTACCTTGTCTTCAAACGAATGAACTAAGGGAGCAAAATTTTGCTTCTGCCCCACACTGGCTAACTGCAGCGCGAACCCCTGGAGTCCGGCCGCTGGTGTGGGGTGAATAATAGAACTTCATTTGACGTCAAGTTGTCGTTTGGACGACAATTAGCACTATTCTTGCTAGGTGTTTTCCCTGCATTTATCACGAGCCACAGGAGTGCCAGTCCCATGAGCGATGACCAATCTCTGCATCAGCGCCGACGCACCTTGACGACGTCCGAACTCGACGCCATTCCCTGGATTCATCTGCTGACGCCGTCAGAACGCCAGCGGGCCGTCGACGACTTGAAGATCACGGAAGCAGCACCGGGTGAGTACGTGTGTCGCACCGGGCGTCAGGTGACCTACTGGTTTGGCGTGGTCGACGGCCTGCTCAAGATGAGCAGTGACAACGCCGAGGGCAAGACCATGACCTATATCGGTATGCCGCCCGGTGGCTGGTTTGGAGAGGGCACGGCCTTGAAGCGTGAAAGTTACCGCTACAACATTCAGGCCTTGCGCAGCAGCCGCGTGGCAGGCTTGCACGTGGACACTTTTCACTGGCTGCTGGACCATTCGATTGGTTTCAACCGCTTCATCATGAACCAGCTCAACGAGCGCCTGGGCCAGTTCATTGCCGCGCGTGAAATCGATCGCTTGAACAGCCCGGATATTCGTGTGGCGCGCAGTCTGGCGGCACTGTTCAATCCGATTCTGTACCCGGGTGTCGGCCAGGTGCTGCACATCACGCAGCAGGAATTGGCCTACCTGGTGGGGCTGTCACGACAGCGCGTCAACGAAGCCTTGAACGCGCTTGCCGCTCAGGGCGCCATTCGGGTCGAATACGGGGGGCTGCGGGTTTTGGACCTGGCAGCTTTGCGCGCTGTCGTATTCACAAGCAGCTCCGGTGTCTAATGGCGTTCGTCGGCTTGTTGATTTATCGGCACTTAAATTCAAGGAGACTTTCATGTCATCACACATGCAACCGTTGCGGCGCCTGATGCTCAGCGCGCTGGCGGGCATCACTGTTTTTTCAGTCGCTAACCCGGTGTTGGGCCAGAGTGCCTGGCCGACCAAACCGGTCAAGATCATCGTGCCGTTTGCGGCCGGTGGCACAACGGACATTCTGGCGCGTGCCGTGGCGCCAGAGTTGTCACGCGCCTTTGGACAGTCCTTTATTGTGGAGAACCGGGGCGGCGCCGGTGGCAATTTGGGGGCCGACATCGTGGCCAAGTCGCCAGCAGACGGTTACACCCTGCTGATGGGCACCGTGGGAACCCAAAGCATCAACAAATCGCTCTACAGCCGCATGCCGTTTGACCCGCAGAAAGATTTCGCGCCCATCACCCTGGTAGCGGGCGTGCCCAATGTCATGGTGATGAATACTGAAAAGGCCAAGGCGATGGGCATTAACACGGTGCTCGATTTCATTGCCTACGCCAAGGCGCATCCGGGCCAGCTGAACATGGCTTCGAGCGGCAACGGCACTTCGATTCACCTGGCCGGCGAATTGTTCAAGACCCAGACCGGCATCTTCATGACGCACATCCCTTACACCGGCTCCGGCCCGGCCATGATGGGCATGTTGTCAGGCGTGGTCGATGTCATGTTTGACAACCTGCCTTCTTCCATGGCCCAGATCAAGGGCGGCAAATTGAAGGCGTTTGCCGTGACCAGCTCGCAGCGTTCGGCGGCACTGCCGGATACGCCGACGGTGGAAGAAGCCGGCAAGCTCAAGGGCTTTGAGGCCAGCAGCTGGTTTGGCTTGCTTGCGCCCGCTGGCACGCCAGCCGATGTGGTGTTGCGCCTTCAGCAGGAAACGGCCAAGGCGCTCAAGACGCCGGTGATGATGGAAAAACTGCTGGCGCAGGGGGCGATTCCGAGTGGCAATACGCCGCAGGAATTTGCCGCCGTGATTGACGCAGAAATTAAAAAGTGGGCGCCGGTGGTGAAAGCCTCTGGCGCCAAGGTTGACTGAGTACAGACCGGCTCAGACGCCCCAGACGATTTCGTTTCCCTTTTGCTCGCAGCGTTGCAGCATGGTGATGAAGGGCAGCGTGCGTTGACGCAGCGAAATGACCTCGAAGCGCGGCACGGCTTCGTTGCGCGCCAGTGCTTGCGCCTTGGCCGCGGCCTGCTCGGCCTCTTCCTTGACAATGGCCGCTTCCAGGGCAGTTACGGCGGCAGCCATCTGATCGGGCAGGATGATGCCTTTGACGCCGGCGTCGGCATTGTCCTGCGGCGCAATTTTGCCGATGATCTCTAGCACGCGTCTGCCATTGGGCTGCAGCATGATGAGGTCGCCGGTGTTTTTGGATTTGAATTTGTAGAGCATAGGGTGCATCGTAAACTTATGCGCCGGGTTGCGCGTCAGTTGGCCGGCCTTGCTTGAATATCAACGGAGCACAAACGTGGCAGAACTTCACATCTCGCGCGAGCACACGCTGGGCTTGCATGCAGCACGCAAACTGGCCTTTACCTGGGCCGAGCATGTGGAAGCGCAGTTCGGTATGGTCTGCACTTACGAAGAGGGAAGATCCCGGGATGAGGTCTGCTTTACGCGCAGCGGCGTCGATGGCACCTTGACCGTCACCAAGGACCGGTTCGAACTCCGGGCGCAACTCGGGTTTTTGGTCGGTGCATTCAAGGGCCGGATCGAGAGTGAAATTGTGAAGAATCTCGATGACCTGCTCAAACCCGCTCCCGCCGCGAAAAAGACGCCCGTGCGAAAAGCTTGAGCGTTGGCGTCAGACTCAGCTTAGAGATTTGATCAGGTCGATATAGGCCTGCATCGCATCCTTGTTGCTGGTGCCTTTCAGGCCGTTCCAGGCATCCCATTTGGCGCGACCGATCATGTCGCCAAAGCCCGGCTTTTTCTCGCTGTTGTCTCCGGCGCTTCCTTGCTTGTAGAGGGCGTAGAGTTTGAGCAGCGTGGCGTTGTCAGGGCGCTCGGTCAAATTCTTCGAGTTGGCAACTGCGGCCTCGAATTTTGTTTTCAGGTCTGACATGATTCTCTCCAGAATAAGGCAATACTCCAGCCATTGGGGTATTTGCTCGGTATCTTAAGCTGCGTTTTGGTTACAGAATACAAAATATGTGGGCTTTGCTGAACCGCATATTTATTGCTTCCAATTTTTTCGAGTCTGGAGTTTTTATGGTTACCCGAATCGTTGCCAAGAGTGCCGCCAACAAGAACGCGAGCCGGGGGGCGGGTGCTGGACCGGTTGCAGACCGTGCCGGCAAGACGGTGCGCCGCGCTGCCAGGGTGGTTCAAAAGAATGTGTCGGACGCCGTCAGCGGCACGCTGGGCTTGACCGGCGAGCGCATGAGCAAGGTGGATACAGCCTGGTTGCGTATGGACTCCCCCTGCAATTTGATGATGATCGTGGGTGTCTGGATTGTCAAACCCGGTCTGGCTTACCAGGCGGTATGTGAGCGCATCGAGGAGCGGCTTCTCAAATACCCGCGTTTTGGCCAACTGGCGCAGCAGGATGCGGCCGGCGCTACCTGGATCAAGGACCCGGACTTCCAGATCGAGCACCATGTGGTGCGCGAGACGCTGACGGCCAAATCGCGCGATCAGGAACAGAAAGCATTGCAGCAGCGACTGGGCGAACTGGCCGTGACGCCGCTGGACATGAAGCGTCCCTTGTGGCAGTTTCACCTGGTTGAACATTACCAGGGCGGCTCGGCGCTGATGGTGCGCATGCACCACTGCATCGCCGACGGGATTGCCCTGATTTCGGTCACCCAGTCGATGGTCGATGGCGGTACCGCACCGCCCAAACGCCGCAGCCGGGGCGTACACCACACCGGGATCGAGGGAGCCGAGGAATGGCTGGCCGACAGTCTGCTGCGACCCTTGACCGATGTGGCCGTGAAGGCCTTGGGTGCCGCTGGAGACCGCGCGGTCGACGCCATGGAAATGATGACGGAGCCGCAGAAGGGTCTGTCGGGCTCGCTGGAACTGGCCAAACTGGCATATCAAGTGCTGCGCGACGGTGCGGCTCTGGCGCTCATGCCTGACGATTCGCCAACCCGGCTCAAGGGTACCCCTGGTACCAGCAAACGGGTGGCGTGGTGCCAGCCGATCCCGCTGGAGGAAGTCAAGGCGGTTGGCAAGGCCTTGAATTGCTCGATCAATGATGTTCTGCTGAGTTGTGTCGCTGGCGCCATCGCTCAGTATTTGAAGCAGTTTGGCGATGAGGTTGCCGGCAAGGAAATCCGTGCCATGGTGCCGGTCAACCTGCGGCCGCTGGAGCAGGCCTACAAACTGGGTAACCGTTTTGGTCTGGCGCCGGTCGTGCTGCCGATCGGCATTGAAAACCCGGTTGAGCGGGTCTACGAGGTGCGCCGACGCATGAGTGAAATGAAAGGCAGCATGCAGCCGCTTTTGGCTTTTGGTTTGTTGGCAGTGGCCGGGCTTTTGATCAAGCCGGCGCAGGACGCCATGCTTGGCCTGTTTTCGAAGAAAACCACGGCCGTCATGACCAATGTGCCAGGGCCGCGCGAAAAGTTGAAGTTCTGCGGTTCCACGCTGGAACAAAGCCTGTTCTGGGTGCCGCAGTCCGGCACCGTCGGTCTGGGGGTCTCGATTCTGAGCTACGGCGGCGGTGTGCAGTTCGGCGTCATCAGCGACGCCACGCTGTGTCCGGAGCCGCAAAAAATTATCGATCAGTTTGAGCCTGAATTTGCCAAGTTGGCCTTGATCGCCTTGATGCTGCCCTGGGGTGAATGAAGCCGGTTATTCGTCTTCGTCTTCGAGTTCGACTTTTGCCATTTCTACATCCAGGCGTTCCATGGCGTCCAGCGGTTTGGTGGCAGCGGCCTGCTGGTAGAGACGGGTCGCTTCCAGCATCATCTTGTCGCCTTCGAGCATGAGCATGGCGTTGGCATATTCGATCATGCCGATGACCGATTCGAAATTGAGCTTGAGCGCCTGCTGCAGCAGCGCCAGGCCGGTGTCCTTCTTGGCGCCATAGGTCATGCCGCCAATGAGGGAGCCGACCTTGTCGATGACCTCGGCGTGAAATGACCCCAGTGCGATGTGGGCATCGGCGTGGTTCGGCTGCAGTTTGATAACGTTTTCCAGAGACACCTTGACCTTGCTGCCCAGACCCTGGGCCAAGGCCTTGGCCACGCTGATGCCCTGGCTGTAGCGGCTCAGGGCATAGGCCTGCCAGTAGTGGGCGTTGATATTCAGGGGGTTGCTCTTGGCCTGCGCCTCGGCCCGGCGGGCCACTTCCAGAAACAGTTCAAGGCGGGCCTTTTCCTGCTTTTCAAGGTAGGTGGCGTAGACGCATGCCGCCTTGTTGGCTACGGTCAGGCCGTCGCCACCAATTTTGAGTCCCAGGTCCACCGCTTTCTGGAATTCGCCGCTATGGAACAGGGCCCATGCCTGTAGCACCTTGACATCTTTCGGCAAGGGTTCGGCGTCACCGGCGTGCAGGCGTGCCCAGTTCTTTTTGACACTGGCTGCGTCAAACCTGTAGTCGCCGGTATAGGGAAAGGCGGTCCATTGGGCCATTGCTGTCTCCTCCTACCGAGTTATTTTTTGTCGTCGTCATTGTAGGCTCCAACCAGTTTGAGCAAGTGTGTACGCTGGCTTTGTTCGAGATAGGGCACTAGCAAATTGAGAACGTGTTGTGCGCCGCGCAACAACGCTGCCTGGGCGTTTTCGGGTTCGAGGGCCCGGCGTGGATCGCGTACATATTCAAAACTGAGCCAGTAGGTCAGCACCACGACCATGCTGGTGGCCGTGGCCTCGACTTCACGTGTGTCGATGGTGATGGCGCCGCTGCGACTCATGCCGTCGAGCAGGGCGCGCACGGCGCGCGTCTTGTTTTTCAGGACCGACTGGAAGTGGGTTTCCAGGCGCCGGTTTTTGCTCAGCAGATCGTTGAGGTCGCGGTAAAAGAAGCGGTACTGCCAGATCAATTCGAACAGGGTGTGCATGAAAAACCAGGCGTCCTCCACGTCACGCACGCCGTCGCTGGCGTTGAGCAGTTCGTTCAAGGCGTGCTCAAAGCGGTCGAAGAGGGAATTGATCAGTTCGTCTTTGGCCGGGTAATGGTAATAAAGGTTTCCCGGGCTGATGCCGAGTTCGGCCGAGATCAGCGTGGTCGATACATTGGGCTCGCCGAAGCGGTTGAAGAGCGCGAGTGTGACTTCCAGAATTCGCTCAGCTGTGCGTCGCGGCGCCTTTTTTACCATGAAGGGATTCCCGTATGTGCGACGGAGCGCACGGTATGGCCCAAATCGTCCATGATTTCCTGCAGTTTGGTAATGGCTTGTCCGACCTGGGTCGGCGCCTTTGCGGGAGCGCTCAAATGGCGCTTCGGATCATCGAGTGCCTCGTGGTGCAGTGTGATGCCATGGCGCCACAGCTTTTCGGACAGGCCCGTCTTGTGCGAACGCAGCATCCGGCGCGTTTGCTGATAGGCGTGTTCGGCCAGTTCGCGCCGCTGGCGGTAGCTGAAGGTGTTGGCCAGATAGAGCTCGGGGTCGCGGTGATCGGGCTCGATCAGGATGATGTCGGTGTCCGGGTAGACGCGCTCATACTGCCGCATGCCCAGAACCATGCGCGAGTGAATCAGAGAGCGGAAGGTTTGGCTTAGCACAGCCGGCAATCCGCCATCCACGATGTGGGGAATGTGGTGCTTTTCAGATGGCAAGCCACGGCGCATGACTTTGGCTACCTGCGGCGCGGTGGCGTTAAACGGCACCAGCGGGTTTAGGCATAGCATCAGGTCAACCCCTTGCTCCAGGGCAACCGAGGCATGCATGGTCTTCTTCAACGCGCCGTCGACGTAGTAACTGTCGTCAATTTCCACTGGCGGGAACAGACCTGGCAGCGCAGCGCTGGCCTGCACCGCTTTGGAGATTGGCACATGATCCCATCCGGGCCGACCAAAAGGCGCAATCTCGCCGCTGTCCAGATTGGTCGCCACCAGCGTGAGTTGCGTCTTGAGTTGTCGGAAATCGTTGGTTCGCCCGCCTTGCGAAAACAGTCGCGCCAGTTGCGTGTCGACTTGAGCGTTAGAAAATATTCCGGCCGGCAGCGCCGGGCTCAGGCGTTCCAGCGCAGAGGTTAGCGACTTGCCACCTACCGTGAACTGCCACAGCGCGGAGACCAGCAGCGCCGGCGCCATGATGCCGCGGCGGGCAAACTCACCGTAGGCCGGCGCCATTAGCCAAGCCGGGTCGAAACTGTCGGTCGGTTGTCGGTCGCTCTCAATAAACGAAGCACACAGCTCGCGCGGACTGATCCCGTTGGCCAGTCCGGCAGCGATGAAGCCGCCAGCGGATACACCCACGTAATGCTGCAGGCGTGTGAAGTCAATTCCGTTGAGCGAATCGTCGAGGGCGCACAGGGCACCAATCTCGTAGATGGCACCGAGCGGTCCGCCACCCGCCAAGGCGAGTCCAATTCTGGGTGCGAGTGCTGGTTTGTGTTGCATACAAACAAAGTGTAGGTCTGATCAAGACAGATGGTTGCTGCAATGCAGCATTAAAGCTTGCGCTACCAAGCAAAAGAGGACGCCACAGCGTCCTCTTTTAGCAATGCCTGCGCCAATCATTGATCGCAAGCCCCAACGCTGGCGGCCAGCCAGCCAGCATCAATCTGCCGCGACGGCCGCACTCGGCTTGGACGCTTTGCGTGCGGGTGTGCGCTTGGCAACTGGCTTGACGGCTGGTGCCTTCTTGGCAACGACCTTCTTGGCTGCCTTGGGCGCAGCGCCTTTGGCTGACAATTTCTGGACGCTCTTGTTCAATGCGTCGATGCGGGCGATCAGGGCGCTGACGTCTTTGGCGGAGGGAACACCGAGCTTATTCAAGGCCTTGGCCACGCGATCTTCAAAAATGCTTTCCAGTTTGTCCCATTGGCCCGAGGCTTTGGACGAAATGTCGGTCGCCATGCTTGACATCTTGCTGCTGGCTTCCGAGATCTTTTCTTCGGCAACCGATTGCGTCTTGCGCTGCATATTGACGCCTTCCTTGATGAGAGCCTCGATCGCTTTAGAGCCTTCAGCCTGGGCCTTGGTGAAGGCGCCGACGCCGGCTTGCCAGATCTGTTGTGCAGAGTCTTTGACCGACCCGGCCAGCGGCAGGGCACTCTTGTTTGTTGATTTGGATCTTTTTTGCAGTTTTGTGACCATGGGAAACTCCAGGGAGGTTGAGAAATTTGACCTTGCCGCACACAGCAACTCGGCTTGGTGGTTTGGACTTTAAGGCTTGCGCACGGCGCTGTGTAGGTGGGGACTCCTAAATTCCTAGGGCGCGCGCCCTAGCGCGGGTTTACGCTGAAGCATCAAGGTCCGGATTTCGGCAAGAATGCGTTAATTCAAATGGGGTGTTCTATGCATTACTTCGTCACCGGCGCCACCGGTTTTATCGGCAAACGCCTGGTCAAAAAATTGCTGGCGCGCAAGGGCTCGGTGGTTTATTTCCTGCTCCGTAAAGAGAGCGAGGCCAAGCTTGCTGATTTGCGCCAGTACTGGGGCGCCAGTGCGACGCGCGTGGTGCCGGTCTTTGGCGACCTGACCAGCAAGAAGCTCGGGGTTTCGGCTGATAGTCTGAAACAGCTCAAGGGCCAGATTGATCACTTCTACCACCTGGCAGCGGTGTATGACCTTGGCGCCGACGAAGCCAGTCAGATCGCTGTCAACATTGACGGCACGCGCAACACGGTGGAGTTGGCCAAGGCGCTGGACGCCGGGCATTTTCACCTTGTCAGTTCGATCGCTGCGGCCGGACTCTACGAAGGCGTGTTCCGCGAGGACATGTTTGACGAGGCTGAAAACTACGATCACCCCTACTTCATGACCAAGCATGAAAGCGAAAAGATTGTGCGCCAGGAATGCAAAGTGCCGTGGTCGGTGTACCGACCGGCGATGGTGGTGGGCGACAGCACAACGGGCGAGATGGACAAGATTGATGGCCCTTATTACTTCTTCAAGCTGATCCAGCGCATGCGCCAGTTGCTGCCGCCCTGGATGCCCTCGGTCGGTCTGGAGGGTGGTCGCATCAACATCGTACCGGTGGACTTTGTGGTCGATGCGCTGGACGTCATCAGCCACAAAGCGGGGATCGCCAAGAAGTGCTACCACCTGGTTGACCCGGTCGGTTACCGGGTGGGAGATGTGCTCGACATCTTCAGCCGCGCCGCCCATGCGCCCAAGATGAACCTGTTTGTCAATGCTGCGTTACTGGGCTTTATTCCGCGCAGCGTGGTCAAGGGCCTGATGGCGCTGGCACCGGTGCGCCGGGTGCGCAATGCCGTCATGAAAGATCTGGGGCTGCCGGCGGACATGCTGACCTTTGTTAACTACCCGACACGTTTTGATTGCCGCGAGTCGCTCGCCATGCTCAAGGGTTCGGGTGTGGCTTGCCCTAACCTCAAAGATTACGCCTGGCGACTGTGGGATTATTGGGAGCGTCATCTGGATCCCGATCTGCACATCGACCATTCCCTGCGCGGCACGGTGAGCGGCAAGGTGGTGCTGATCACGGGCGGTTCGTCGGGGATCGGCCTGGCGGCCGCGCACAAATTTGCCGAAGCGGGTGCCATCACACTGATTTGCGGACGTGATCAGGACAAACTCAATGATGCTTGCAAGGAAGCCAAAGCCAAGGGCTACAGCTTTGAGGCCTATCCGGTGGACATTGCCGAAATGGGCGATTGCGATCGTTTCATCAAGCAAGTCGTCGCTGACCATGGGGGTGTTGATTTCCTGATCAACAACGCGGGCCGCTCGATTCGCCGCGCCATCGAGTCCAGCTACGACCGCTTTCACGATTACGAGCGCACCATGCAGCTCAATTATTTTGGGTCCCTGCGCGTCACGATGGGCTTGTTGCCGGGCATGGTTGCGAAAAAAAGGGGCCATGTCGTCAATATCAGTTCAATCGGTGTTCTGACCAATGCGCCACGGTTCAGCGCCTATGTCGCTTCCAAGGCGGCGCTCGATGCCTGGACGCGCTGTGCGTCCAGCGAGTTTGCGGATCAGGGAATTTCCTTTACGACCATCAACATGCCGCTGGTGCGCACACCCATGATCGCGCCCACCGGTCTGTACAACAACGTGCCGACCCTGTCGCCGGAAGAAGCGGCCGACATGATTGCCCAGGCCTGTATCTTCAAGCCGGTGCGTGTGGCGACAAGGCTCGGTATCACGGGGCAATTGCTGCATGCTTTGCTGCCGCGTGTGGCGCAAATCGCCATGAACACCAGTTTTCGCATGTTCCCGGACTCCGGCGCGGCCAAGGGGGCCAAGCCCGGCGACAAACCGGTCCGTCAGCAACTGTCGCCGGAGGCGATTGCGCTGCAGCAGATGATGCGGGGCATCCATTTCTGATGTCGGTCTGAGCGCGGCGATAATCGGGGGCGCTTTCGGCGCCCCTTTTTTTGAGTGTTTTTGCAGCGGAGAGCGACAACAATGATTCTGGTAACCGGTGGCGCAGGCTTTATTGGCGCCAATTTTGTGCTGGACTGGCTGGCCCAGTCCGATGAACCCGTTCTTAATCTGGACAAACTGACCTATGCGGGGAACCCGGAGAATCTGGCGTCCCTGCAGGGCGATTCGCGCTATCTGTTTGTGCAGGGCGATATTGGCGACGCACCACTGGTGGAGCGCCTGCTGGCCCAGCATCAACCACGTGCAGTAATCAATTTTGCGGCCGAGAGCCATGTTGACCGCTCCATTCACGGCCCCGAAGACTTTATTCAAACCAATGTGGTGGGCACGATGCGCTTGCTGCAGAGTGTGCGCGCCTACTGGCAGGCTTTGACCGATGCCCAGCGCATCGAATTCCGCTTTCTGCACGTCTCGACCGACGAGGTTTATGGCAGTCTGTCACCCACGGACCCGGCGTTCACCGAGGGCAACAAGTTAGAGCCGAATAGCCCGTATTCGGCCAGCAAGGCGGCCAGCGATCATCTGGTGCGAGCTTGGCTGCATACCTATGGCCTGCCGGTTCTGACCACCAACTGCAGCAACAATTACGGGCCGCTGCATTTTCCCGAGAAACTGATTCCGCTGATCATCGTCAATGCCCTGGCCGGCAAACCCCTGCCGGTCTACGGCGATGGCCTGCAGGTGCGCGACTGGCTTTATGTGAAGGACCATTGCAGCGCCATTCGCCGTGTGCTGGCAGCCGGGCGGGTTGGTGAGATCTACAACGTCGGCGGCTGGAACGAGAAGCCCAATATCGAGATCGTGAAGACCATTTGCACCCTGCTCGACGAGTTACGCCCCAAGAGTGATGGCAGCAGCTACCAGACGCAGATTACTTATGTGCAGGACCGCCCGGGGCACGACCGGCGTTATGCCATCGACGCCAGCAAAATCGAGCGCGAACTGGGCTGGAAGCCGGCAGAGACTTTTGCCACTGGCATCCGCAAAACCGTGCAGTGGTACCTGGACAACCAGGACTGGGTGACCCATGTGCAGTCCGGCGCGTACCGCGACTGGGTGCAAACGAATTACGCGGGTCGCGGATGAAGCTACTGCTTTTTGGCAAGGGCGGGCAGGTTGGCTGGGAATTGCAGCGCAGCTTGGCGCCGCTGGGCGAGATCGTCGCGCTGGACTTTGACAGCACGGATCACTGTGGCGACTTCTCTAATCTCGCGGGTCTGGCCGACACGGTGCGCGCGGTCAAGCCCGATGTCATTGTCAACGCGGCCGCGCACACGGCAGTCGACAAGGCTGAGAGCGAACCTGACTTGGTGCGCACGCTCAACGCGCTGGCGCCTGGCGTGCTGGCGCAGGAGGCGGCACGCATCGGGGCCTGTCTCGTGCACTACAGCACCGACTATGTTTTTGACGGCAGTGGCACACGGGCCTGGCGCGAAGCGGACAAACCAGCACCGCTCAATGTCTACGGCCAGACCAAGCTCGAAGGCGAGCAGTTGATTCAGGCCACCTGCCCGCAGCATCTGATTCTGCGCACCAGTTGGGTTTATGCCGCACGTGGTGGCAATTTTGCCAAGACCATGTTGCGCCTGGCGCAGGAGCGCGAAAGGCTGACGGTGATCGATGACCAGTTCGGCGCACCGACGGGCGCTGAGTTACTGGCCGACGTGACGGCGCACGCCATTGCCCAGTTGTGCCAGCGTCCCGAAGATGGCGGCCTGTACCATCTGGTTGCCAGTGGCGAAACCAACTGGCATGCCTACGCAAACTACGTGCTGGCGCAGGCCAAGCTGCTGCAACCTGAGTTGCAGTTCAAAGCCACTGAAGTGCTGCCCGTTGCCAGCAGCGCCTTCCCGACCCCGGCCCGACGGCCGCACAATTCGCGACTGGATACGCGCAAGTTGCAAACCACCTTTGGTTTAAGCTTGCCCCATTGGCAACAAGGCGTGACCCGCATGCTGGCAGAAACGCTTTAACCTGAAATGCAGAGAAGAATGACACAACGCAAAGGCATCATCCTGGCAGGCGGCTCCGGCACGCGACTGCACCCGGCCACACTGGCCATGAGCAAGCAACTGCTGCCGGTCTACGACAAGCCGATGATCTATTACCCCTTGAGCACGCTGATGCTGGCCGGGATACGGGACATTCTGGTCATCAGCACGCCGCAGGACACGCCGCGCTTCCAGCAGTTGCTCGGCGATGGCGCGCAGTGGGGGCTGAACCTGCAGTATGCGGTGCAGCCCAGCCCCGATGGTCTGGCGCAGGCCTTCATCATTGGGGACAAATTTCTGGGCAATGCACCAAGCGCGCTGGTGCTGGGCGACAACATTTTCTATGGACACGACTTTGCGCCACTGCTGGCCAGGGCCGATAAGAATGAGAGTGGCGCCACTGTTTTTGCTTACCATGTGCAAGACCCCGAGCGCTACGGTGTGGTCGCGTTTGATGCCCAGGGCAAGGCCAGCAGCATCGAAGAAAAGCCGCTGGAGCCCAAAAGCAACTATGCCGTGACTGGCCTGTATTTTTACGACGATCAGGTCGTGGACATCGCCAAGGCCGTCAAACCCAGCGCCCGTGGCGAACTGGAAATTACGGCGGTCAATCAGACTTACCTGGAACAGGGTCAGCTCAATGTGCAAATCATGCAGCGTGGCTACGCATGGCTTGATACCGGTACGCACGACAGTCTGCTCGAAGCCAGTCAGTTCATTGCGACGCTGGAGCGTCGTCAGGGGCTGAAAGTGGCCTGTGTCGAAGAAATCGCCTGGCGCAACGGTTTTATTGACGATGTCCAATTGCAAAAGCTGGCGCAGCCGCTGGCAAAAAATGGCTACGGCCAGTATCTGATGCGCATGTTGGTCGAGCGCAGCCGCCACGAACCCTGATTGGTAGTATTTCGATGAACGTCATCCCCACAGCCATTGCCGGCGTTTTCATCATTGAGCCCAAGGTGTTTGGTGACGCACGCGGTTTCTTCTTTGAGAGTTTCAATCACAAGGTCTTTCAGCAGGCTACGGGTCTGGACCTTGATTTTGTGCAGGACAACCACTCGCGCTCGGCCAAGGGCGTGTTGCGCGGCCTGCACTACCAAATCGAACAGGCCCAGGGAAAACTGGTTCGGGTCGTGCGTGGCGCTGTGTTTGACGTGGCGGTTGACCTGCGCAAAGGCTCGGCAACTTTTGGCCAATGGGTAGGCGCCGAACTGTCCGAAGACAACAAGCGCCAGATGTGGGTGCCGCCGGGTTTTGCACACGGCTTTTTGACACTAAGCGAATCAGCAGACTTCCTCTACAAAACGACCGACTATTACGCGCCGCAGCATGAGTGTTGCATCGCCTGGAACGATCCGATGTTGGCCATCGACTGGCCACTGGCTGGCGTTCAACCGCTGATCTCAGTCAAGGATCAGGTGGGCCTGGCATTGGCGGATGCGCCAGTGTTTTCTGATGCTGGGGGTGCAGCGGCGTGAGGCAGACTCGAATCTATGTTGCGGGACATCACGGCATGGTCGGTTCGGCCATCGTTCGCGCTTTGCAGCAGCGAGGGCAAACCAGCATCATCACCCGCACGCGCGCCGAACTCGACCTCACCGATCAGGCTGCCGTGCG
This sequence comes from uncultured beta proteobacterium, assembly GCA_903914175.1. Classification (GTDB taxonomy): domain Bacteria; phylum Pseudomonadota; class Gammaproteobacteria; order Burkholderiales; family Burkholderiaceae_C; genus Rhodoferax. The sequence continues at coordinate 32,488 of CAIWNX010000056.1, forward strand.
CGATTTCTTTCAGACCGAAAATCCTGATCAGGTTTATCTGGCTGCAGCCAAAGTCGGCGGCATTCATGCCAACAACACGTACCCGGCCGAGTTCATCTACGAGAACCTGATGGTTCAGTCCAACGTGATTCACCAGGCCTGGGTCGCCGGTGTGCGCAAACTGCTGTTTCTGGGTTCGAGTTGCATTTATCCCAAGTTGGCGCCACAACCCATGCGGGAAGACGCCTTGTTGACTGGCGTGCTGGAACCCACCAATGAGCCCTATGCCATCGCCAAAATTGCCGGCATCAAGCTGTGCGAGAGCTACAACCGCCAGTACGGCGTTGACTACCGCAGCGTGATGCCGACCAACTTGTATGGGCCGGGCGACAACTACCACCCGGAAAACTCGCACGTTATTCCCGCGCTGATCCGGCGCTTTCATGAAGCCCAGGTTAGCAAAGCCCCCGCCGTCACGATCTGGGGCAGCGGCACGCCACGGCGCGAATTTTTGTATGTGGATGATATGGCGGCGGCCAGCGTGCATGTGATGAATCTGCCCAAGGTCAGCTACGACGCCAACACGCAGCCGATGCAAAGTCTGATCAATGTTGGCTACGGTGAAGACATCACCATTGCCGAACTGGCGCATGCCGTCGGCCTGGCCGTTGGCTACCAGGGCGGCATTGAATTTGACTCCAGCAAACCGGACGGCACACCGCGCAAACTGATGGACAGTGGTCGAATCAAAGCGCTGGGCTGGCAAGCCCGTGTCAGCCTGCGCGACGGCTTGGCGCTGGCCTACCAGGATTTTTTAAGGCAAACCGCATGAGCACCCAAAAGACCGCTCTCATCACCGGCATCACCGGCCAGGATGGCTCCTACCTGGCGGAACTGCTGCTTGAAAAAGGCTACCTTGTGCACGGGATCAAGCGCCGCGCCAGCTCTTTCAACACCCAGCGGGTCGACCATATCTATCAGGACCCGCACATAGAAAACGCCAGCTTCAGACTGCACTACGGTGACCTTACCGACACCAGCAACCTGATTCGCATCATTCAGGAGACTCAGCCTGACGAGATCTACAACCTGGGGGCCCAGTCCCACGTGGCGGTCAGCTTTGAGAGCCCCGAATACACCGCTGACGTCGACGCCCTGGGCACGCTGCGCATTCTGGAGGCGATTCGCATCCTGAAAATGGAGAAGAAGACCCGCTTCTACCAGGCCTCTACCTCCGAACTCTACGGCCTGGTCCAGGAAACACCGCAGACCGAAACAACGCCGTTCTACCCACGCAGCCCGTACGCCGTGGCCAAGATGTACGCCTACTGGATTACGGTCAACTACCGCGAAGCCTATGGCATCTACGCCTGCAACGGCATCCTGTTCAACCACGAGAGCCCGCGCCGTGGTGAAACCTTTGTCACACGCAAGATCACGCGCGGCCTGGCCAATATCAGCCAGGGACTCGAAGACTGCCTCTATATGGGCAACCTCGATGCACTGCGCGACTGGGGCCATGCCAAGGACTACGTGCAGATGCAGTGGCTCATGCTGCAGCAGGACAAGCCGGAGGACTTCGTGATCGCCACCGGTGTGCAGTACAGCGTGCGTCAGTTCATCGAGAAGGCCGCCACCGCGCTGGGCATACATATCCGCTGGGAAGGGGAAGGTGTCAATGAGGTCGGTTACTGGAACACGCAGGCAGTCGTCCGCATCGACCCACGCTACTTTCGCCCGACCGAAGTGCAGAGCCTGCTCGGGGACCCGACCAAAGCCAAGGAGAGACTGGGCTGGGTCCCGCTGATCACGCTCGATGAAATGGTCCAGGAAATGGTGGCAACCGATCTGGCCGAGGCCAGGAAGCAGTCCCTGTTGAAGCAGCATGGGTACGACATTGCAGTGAGCGCGGAGTGATTTGGCGCAGCAATACGGTCGCGGGAATTGGCCGCCCCTGCACAGCGTTGTCGCAGTAACTGCTGCTTGGAGCGCACGCGCATGAACCCGTTTCGGTACCTGCGACGCCAATCTTTCGATCGTTCGACCGAGGACGGCCGAACCGCAGAGCGCTACCGGCTGGCAGCCTGGGCCACTCTTGCCAACGTGGGCAGCCGGGGTGCCGCCATGGCGGTCATGGTGCTCAGTGTCAGCCTCACAATTCCTTATCTGGGCGCGCCGCGTTTTGGCGTCTGGATGACGGTGGCAAGCTTTGCGACCATGCTCTCGTTTTTGGGTCTGGGTGTTGGTAATGCCCTGACCAACCATGTTGCAGTGCGTGCTGCGCAGGCTGACCCCGCGTTGCTGCGGCGCGCCATCAGTGGCGGTCTGGGTTTCCTGATGCTCATGGGCCTGGTGGCTGGTGCGGGCCTGTTTCTGCTGGCAAGCTTTCTGCCCTGGTCGGGATTGATCAAGGTTGACGATGCCCAACTGCTGCTGGAGGCCAGAGACGCCGCCCGACTGTTTGCACTGCTTTTTGGTTTGAGCCTTTTGACAACGGGTATCCAGAGCGTTTTTGCGGGTCTGCAGCGCAGCTTTGAAGTGCATCTGGCAGCCATGCTGGGCAGTCTGGTTTCACTGCTGGCGCTGGCCCTTGCGGCCGACCGGCAGGCTGGCATCCCGGTGTTGCTGGCGGCAAGCTTCGGTATCCCGCTGCTGTCGATCCTGCTGCTGCTTGTCTTGCTGGCGGGGCGGCGTCTTTTTTCATTTCGTGAGATCGGACTGGCTTTGCCAAAGGAGACCGCCGGGCTGATTCGGATGGGCGGTCTGTTTCTCCTATTGCAGTTGGGCGCCATGATTGGCTGGGGCGCCGACACGTTGATCATTTCCAGTGCGCTGGGACCGGCCCAAGTGGCCGTCTACAGTATGGGGCAGCGGCTGTTCCAGTTTGTCAGTCAACCGCTGGCGATGGTCAACGCGCCTCTTTGGGGGGCCTACGCCGATGCCCAGGCCAAAGGCGATGCCGCCTTCATTCGTCGCACCTTGAAAGCCAGTATGCTTGCGACCGTGGCGGCGTCGCTGATCGGGGTTGCGATTATTTTTGTGGCGAGCCAGTGGCTCTTGTTTCACTGGACTCGTGGCGCGTTGCAGGTGCCGGTTCTTTTGATCGCCGCCATGGCGTGCTGGACCGTTCTGGAATGCTGCGGCGGTGCTTTTGCCATGTTCCTTAATGGCATACACGTCGTGCGGCAACAGGTCGTTGTTGTGACCCTGTTTTGTGTCCTGGTGTTGCCGCTGAAGATCGTTGGTATTGGTCAGTTTGGCCTGATTGCGATCCCGCTGGCGGCAGTGCTGGTTTATTCGCTGACGCACATCTATTTTTATGGTTTTGTTTTTTATTCAAAAATAAGATCATTCGTGACAACCGCAGATTAAGAACATGACATGTCCGGTTTGTTCAGGGCCGATGAAGTCCGCTTTCGAAGCCCAGGTGCTGGGCAAATACCTGGCTCGCTATGAGGTCTGCGCGGGTTGTGGTTTTCTGCGCGCGCACGAGCCGCACTGGCTCGATGAAGCCTACTCCCAGGCCATTGCGGTTGCTGACACGGGATTGCTCAAACGTAACTTCTCGCTGGCTGCCAAGGTGGCCGGTGCGCTTTACTGGGCGCTGGATGAACGCGGCCAGGGGCCCTACCTGGATGTTGCGGGTGGTTTTGGTATCTTGACGCGCCTGTTGCGCGATATGGGTTTCAATTTCTTTTGGGCTGACAAGTACTGTGCCAATTTGCTGGCGCAAGGCTTTGAGTACCGCTCGGAGCTCGGAGCCTGCCATGCCGTCACGGCGATGGAAGTGCTGGAACACCTCACGGACCCGCTGGCATTCATTAACGACGCGCTGCTCAACTCAGGTGCTCAAACCCTGCTGTTCAGTACCGAACTTTATGAAGGGTCGCCGCCGGACCCCGCTGCGTGGTGGTACTACAGTTTGGGAACCGGACAGCACATTGGTTTTTTTCAAAGACGCACACTGGAAGTTCTGGGGCGAAGGTTGGGCCTGCATCTGACCAGCGCTAACGGGCTTCACGTTTTGTCAAAAGCAGTCGTCAGCGAACGTCGCCTGGCGCTCGCGACCGGCCGCCTGGCTTCCCTTTGGGGCCCACGCTGGATTGGCCGGCAGTTGGGATCAAAGACCATGAGTGATCACAACGCCTTGCTGCGTGGGTTGGCGTGATGGCGCAACGCGGTGCCTGTTCATGAAGCTTGTTTACGACGCACAGGTTTTTGTCGAACAGGAGTACGGTGGTATTTCCCGTTATATCTGTGCGCTGGCCTCGCAAATGGCGCGCCTGCCGGGTATGGACGTCAAGGTGGTAGCGCCGCTGCACATCAATCGCTACCTCCGGGATTTGCGGCAAGACATTGTGGTGGGCTGCTACGTCCCCCGATTGCCGCGCACGGCCCGCATCATGAAGACGCTGGGTTCGGCCCTGTGCCGGCCGGTTGCCGCCTTGATGCGGCCAGATCTGGTTCATGAAACCTATTACGCAGAGCAAGCGTTGTGTGGTGCCAGAGTGGCGCGGGTTCTGACCGTCTACGACATGATCGAGGAGCGCTTCCCGGAGAGCTTTGTTGCCGGCTACACCCTGACCGAGCGAAAGCGCGCTGCGGTGGCCCGTGCCGACCACATCTTTTGCATCTCGGAGAGCACCCGGTGCGACCTGCTCGACAGGTATCCCGTGTCCGAGGACCGCGTCAGTGTTACTTATCTTGGTTGTGATGCCCTGTCGCAGTCGGGCCTGAGGGCTGCGGATCTGGTCGGGGCAGCCCCTTATATTCTTTACGTGGCAGGTCGCCACGGCTATAAGAACTTTGAAGGACTTCTTAAAGCCTATGCGGCGTCGGACTGGTTGCGCAGTGGCTTTCGCATCGTCTGCTTTGGCACCGCGGGGTTCTCGCCTGAGGAACGCAGCTTGATGTCCCGTCTTGGCGTGAAAGCTGAACAGGTTCTGCATGTCGGAGGCAGTGACGAACGCCTCGCCGCCCTGTACCTGGGCGCGGCGGCTTTGGTCTATCCGTCAAAATACGAGGGTTTCGGGATTCCGCCGCTGGAGGCGATGTCGCTGGATTGTCCGGTGATTTGCAGCAACACCAGTTCGATACCCGAGGTGGTCGGTGAGGCCGGCGAGTATTTTGATCCGATGGATCCAGAGTCCATCCGGGTCTCCATTGAGCGGGTGCTGCAGTCGAGTGAGCGGCGCCAGCAACTGATTGCCTTGGGTCGCGTTCGTTGTGGACTATTTACCTGGGAGCGCTGCGCAGAGCAGACCGCTGCTGTTTACCGGAGGCTAGTGGCATGAAGGCTTTGATTTGTGGTGTTGGGGGGCAGGATGGTGCCTACCTGGCGCGCCTGCTTTTGAGCAAGGGCTATGAAGTTTGGGGGACTTCGCGCGACGCCCAGATGAGCGGGTTTCAAAACTTGCAGGCACTGCAGTTGGTAGAGCGACTCCAGCTCTGTTCCATGGCGCCGACCGATTTTCGCAGCGTGCTTTCGGTGCTGGCGAAATGTCAACCGGACGAAGTGTATTTTTTGGCCGGGCAAAGCTCGGTTGGCCTGTCGTTTGAACAACCCGTTGAAACGCTGGAAAGTATCACGGTGGGTACGCTCAATATGCTGGAGGCGATCCGGTTTTTGGGCGGCAGGATCAAGCTCTACCACGCCAGTTCCAGCGAATGCTTTGGGGATGTTGGCCAAAGACCTGCCGACGAAAGCACACCCTTTCATCCGCGCAGCCCTTACGCCGTTGCAAAAGCCTCGGCACACTGGATGGTGGCCAATTACCGGGAGGCTTATGGTTTGTTTGTCTGTAATGGCATCCTGTTCAACCACGAGTCCCCGCTGCGTCCGGCACGCTTTGTTACGCGCAAGATTATCGACAGCGCGGTGCGGATTGCGCGCGGGTCGGAAGAAAAACTGGTGCTCGGGCGTCTGAATATCGTGCGCGACTGGGGCTTCGCACCTGAGTATGTGGATGCGATGTGGCGCATGCTGCAGCAGGAGCAGCCGGAAGATTTTGTCATCGCCACGGGTAGCTCCGCATCGCTGGAAGATTTCGTTCGAATTGCTTTTATGAGCCTGGACCTGGATTGGTCCGCGCATGTGGTGAGCGATCAACGGTTTTTTCGGCCCTCGGACATTGACTGGAGCCAGGGCAATCCGGAACGTGCCAGCAAGCGTCTCGGATGGGAGGCGAAAACCAGGATGCCCGAGTTGGTCAAGCTAATGCTTGATGCCGCCGGTAAGGGCCTGGATTTGACGCCGCCGGACAAGAAGACCGGTGCAACATGATTCGTGAAGGGCGGCCGCTGTTCAGTGTGGTCATCGCTGTTTACGACGGCGAGTCCACCTTGCAGCAATGCCTTGACAGCGTCATTGGGCAGAGTTACCGCGATACGGAGCTGATCGTTATTGACGGCGGCTCAAAGGACGGCACGCTTGATTTGCTGAAGAAGAATTCGCAGCAGATTCGCTATTGGATTTCCGAGCCGGACCGTGGCATTTACCACGCCTGGAACAAGGCCCTGGCGCAGGCCAAAGGGGAGTGGATCTGCTTTCTGGGCGCTGACGATTTTCTGTGGGATGAACAAGTGCTGTCGCGCGTTGCCAATCAGTTGGCGCAAGTGCCCGACGATATCAATGTGGTTTACAGCCAGGTCAGCCTGCTCGGCGCCGATGCGGGCGTGCTGTACTCGATTGGTGAGCCCTGGCCGCAGGTGCGGGAACGATTCAGGCAACTGATGTGCATACCGCATCCATCGGTAATGCACCGCAGTCAATTGTTCAAGAAACATGGTGTTTTCGATGAGTCGTTTCGCATTGCCGGCGATTACGAGTTGTTACTGCGCGAGTTGAAAACAAAGGATGCTTTCTTCATGCCCGACATCATCTTCTCTGCCATGCGTCAGGGTGGCGTTAGCAGCGCGCTCGGCGCGACGCTGGCGGCTTTGCGTGAGGTCCGGGCGGCGCAGCGCAAGAACGGATTGAGGTGGCCGGGTCGGGTCTGGCTGTTGGCGCTGGGCCGTGCCTACCTGCGCGCGCTGTCGAGGATTGTGCTGGGTGAAAAGAGAACACGGGTCATGCTTGACTGGGGCCGACGGCTCCGGGGTTTGCCTGGGCACTGGACCAAGGCATGATGGGACAAGACCTGTCGGCACCGGTTAGCGTGGTGATACCTTGTTATCGTTGCAGTCTGACGATAGGGCGCGCGCTCGCGTCCGTCGTGCAGCAGTCCCTGAAGCCGGCTGAAGTTATTTTGATTGACGATGCCAGCGGGGATGAAACATGGAATGTGCTGAGGACAATGGAAAGCACTTATCCGGGCTGGGTGCGGGCCATTCAATTGAAGAGTAACCGCGGGGCCGCTTCTGCACGCAATGCGGGATGGGCTGCGGCCAGGCAGCCATTTATCGCATTTCTTGACGCCGACGATGCCTGGCACCCGGAAAAAATTGCAATTCAATACGAGTACATGAAGCGTCATCCGCAAGTTGTGCTCAGCGGCCATCAGCATCGGGTGCTCACGCAAATGGATGCCAGACTCGAGTGGATGCTGGGCCAAGGGGCGGAAAAGTCCATCCACAAGTGGCAACTGCTTTTGGAGAATCAATTCGTAACCCCCTCGGTTATGCTGCGCGCTGATATCCCGCAACGCTTTGCCGAAGGCCGACGCTATATGGAAGATCGCTTGCTATGGCTTGAGATTGTTTGTGGCGGCGCCGCCGTTGTGCTGCTTAATGTTGACCTGGCGGCCACCTACAAGTTGCCCTATGGATCGGCTGGTCTGAGTTCCAATCTATGGCAGATGGCCCGATCCGATATTGATAATTACCGTGTCTTGCGAAGGTCTGGCGCACTGTCATGGTTGACTTCCCTTTTTTTAATGGTGTTTTCGATATTGAAGTTCGTGCGAAGAATGGGTCTCGTCCTGGTCTGGCGCACGAGTGGACGAGGTTAAGGCATGAGGTTTGATACCCCGCAGAATCAAACGGATGTCTTGCCAGGTTTGCAGCATCAAACCCAGGCAGCCACGCCGCGCTTCGCAGTATGTTTGGCAGCCTATAACGGCATGGCTTTCATCGCGGAGCAAATTGAATCGATACTGGGCCAGTCGAACGTTGTGTTGCAGTTGTTTATCAGTGTGGATCAATCGATCGACGGCACCGAGGACCGGTTGACAGATTGGGCAAAAACCGATTCACGATTGACCCTGCTGCCGTTTGGGCGTCGTTTTGGTGGCGCTGCGCCCAATTTTTACCGACTCCTGCGCGAAGTCGATCTGAGCGGCTTTGATTATGTGTGTTTCGCCGATCAGGATGATCTCTGGCATGGCGAGAAGTTGTGGCGGGCCAGCCAATTAATGACGCGCAAAGGTGCCGTCGGGTATTCGAGCAATCTCACCGCTTTTTGGCCGTCTGGCAAAGAGCGCTACATCAATAAAGCCTGGCCGCAGCGGGAATGGGATTATTTGTTTGAGTCGGCAGGTCCGGGTTGCACCTACGTTCTCGATCGTGGTTTGGCGCTAGCCGTGCAGGCCTTGGTGCGTGGTGCGAACGAGAAATTGCTGCGCATTGATTTTCATGATTGGCTTGTCTATGCATTTGCGCGCTCGCGCAATCAGACCTGGATCATCGATGATTGGTCGAGCCTGAAATACCGGCAACACGGTCAAAATCAGATCGGCGTCAATGCCGGATGGCAGCCGTTCCGGTTGCGCGCACAAAAGATTCTGAACGGATACGGTTTCGAGCAGGCGCGCCTGATCGCCGATGTTATCGGCGTGTCGTCATTGCCGATTGTGGAAAAGGGTTTGCGCGACGGGCGTTTTGGCTGTTTGTGGCTAGCATTGCAGGCCCGGCAGTGTCGACGAAAGCCGTTGGAGCAGTTGTGGTTCTTTTTTTCCTGCTTGGCCTTGGCGTTGTTCAAGCCGGTTGCCAAGGGTGACGCATGATGCGGCGGATTCTGGTGACCGGCGCTTCTGGTTTTGTCGGACACGCTCTGGTTTCCCGATTGGTTGCGCTTGACAATTGCCAGGTGATCGCGATGACGCGCGTGAATCCCGGCAATCCGGTTTCTGGTGCCATCTACCGACCGATCGGAGACTTGGCCTTGCAGATGCATTGGCCGCAGGAGTTGGTGGGTGTCGACACAATTGTGCATGCGGCCGCACGCGTGCATATCATCAACGACCGATCGGCCCGCTCCATCCATGAGTTTGAACGGATTAACGTCACGCCAAGCTTGCAATTGGCGCGGCACGCCGCAGCAATGGGTGTGCGGCGTCTGGTCTTCCTGAGTTCCATTGGTGTCAATGGCGTTCAAACTGGCGTAGCAACTGCCTTCACGGAAACCGACAAGCCCAATCCGCACAATGCTTACGCACTGTCGAAACTGAAGGCCGAACGTGGCTTGCTTGAAATTTCGGCTGCGACAGGGCTGGAATTGGTGATCATCCGCCCGCCCCTGGTTTACGGCCCTGGCGTGCGAGCCAACTTTGCTGCCTTGATGCATGCGGTGCAAAACGGCTGGCCGCTGCCATTGGGCGCCGTGCGCAATCGCCGCAGTCTGGTGGCACTGGACAACCTGGTTGATTTCATTTTGACCTGCATCGATCATCCGCAGGCCACCAACCAGACGTTTCTGGTCAGTGATGGGCAGGATGTATCAAGCCCTGAACTGGTGCGCGGCCTGGCGCACGCAGCGGGGGTGTCAGCGCGTCTGGTGCCGGTGCCACCCTGGGCTTTGTGGGCCGTTGCGGCTGTGCTTGGCAAGCGCGAGTTCATGCAACGCTTGTGTGGCAGTTTGCGGGTCGATATTTCAAAGGCAAACAAAGTGCTGGGTTGGGCGCCACGGATTTCCGTCGAGGAGGGCTTGCGGCGTGCGGTTGTGGGCATACAAAGGCCATGACTGCACGATTCAATACCGCTGCCGCTGCCGATTTTCGGATAGATAATCCCGATTCCGATGCAGTGAAACCAATCAGCAATAGGTGCTCACAGGGTTTTTCCGCCTACCATCATCAGAAATTTCGTTGCGCCGTCAGCTCCTGTGCAACAGCTTCGAGATACCATGAAACGCGCCCTTGATCTGATATTCGCGTTACTTGCGTTTATATTAATCCTGCTGCCACTTGCGTTGCTTGCCCTGGCAGTGCGCCTGACATCAAACGGTCCGATACTTTACTGGTCCGATCGGGTCGGGCGTGATAATTTGATTTTCAAAATGCCCAAGTTTCGCAGCATGCGCGTTGACACGCCTGCTTTGGCGACGCATTTGCTTGGTGATCCCAGGGCGTATCTGACCGTGATTGGCAGTTTCCTGCGCAAGAGCAGCCTGGATGAACTGCCACAGTTATGGAGCATCATCCGCGGGGATATGAGTTTGGTCGGCCCAAGACCTGCCTTGTTCAACCAGTATGATTTGATTGAGGCGCGCACTCAATGTGGTGTACATAAACTGATGCCCGGCCTGACCGGTTGGGCGCAGATTAATGGGCGTGATGAATTGCCAATTCTCCAAAAGGTGGCGCTGGATGTGGAGTATCTTGCGAGACGTTCCTTTTGGTTTGATATGAAGATACTATTTCTGACCGTTATAAAGGTGCTGACACGGGATAATGTGGCGCATTAGATGCATAATATGCCGTCTGCACGGTGCAGGACTATTAATTTAAACGGAAGGACACTTACCATGAGTAATCTGATCGATATTCAAGGACAGATCGAGAAATTGCAGAAGCAGGCTGCTGAAATCAAGAGCCGCGAGTTTGACAAAACCGTGCAGGAGATTCTGGCCAAGATGAAGGCTTTTGGCATTACGCTGAAAGATTTGCAGCCCGGCAAGGCACGTGGCGCAAAAGGTAAAGCAAAAGCTGCGGCTGGCGCCAAAAGCGCAGGCGCCAAAGGTGTGAAGAAAGCCAAAAGTGCGGCCGTGGTGGCCGCCAAATTCAAGGGGCCAAACGGTGAAACCTGGAGTGGCCGGGGCTTGGCACCGCGCTGGTTGGCCGCTCTGCTTGCGCAGGGGCGTAGCAAGGAAGAATTCGCGATCAAGAACTGAAAGTGCTCGAAAGCCAGTGCGGTTCAGTCTGTTGAACTGTCACTGGCCTGCGTGGGTATGATTCAATCCAGTATCCCCCACACCTCGAAATAATCTCTACGATGACTGACGTTAGCAAAATCCTTCCGCGCGAGAAAGCTGAAATTCTGGCTCAGGCTCTGCCCTATATCCGTAAATTCCATGGCAAAACCATGGTCATCAAGTACGGTGGCAATGCCATGACCGATCCGGATTTGCAGGCCGACTTTGCCGAAGACGTGGTCCTGCTCAAACTGGTCGGCATCAACCCGGTAGTGGTCCACGGTGGTGGTCCGCAGATCGAGACCGCCCTCAAGCGGCTCGGGAAGAAGGGCGAATTTGTCCAGGGCATGCGGGTAACCGATGCTGAAACCATGGAAGTGGTGGAGTGGGTGCTTGCTGGTGAAGTTCAGCAGGACATCGTGGGGCTGATTAACCAGGCCGGTGGCAAGGCGGTCGGTCTGACCGGTCGTGATGGCGGCATGATTCGCGCGCAAAAGCTCAGGATGGTCGACAACAACGACCCGAGCAAGGAGCACGACGTGGGTCAGGTTGGCGACATCGTCAGTGTTGATCCAAGCGTCGTCAAGGCCTTGCAGGATGACGCCTTTATTCCGGTCATCAGTCCGATCGGGTTTGGTGAAAATAATGAGAGTTACAACATCAACGCCGATGTTGTGGCAGCCAAACTGGCCACCGTCCTGAAAGCCGAAAAACTTCTGATGCTGACCAATATCAGCGGCGTTCTGGACAAGGCAGGCAATCTGCTGACCAACCTGAGTGCGCGCCAGATTGATGAACTTTTTGCCGACGGCACGATTGGCGGTGGCATGCTACCGAAAATCAGTGGGGCCCTGGATGCTGCCAAGAGCGGTGTCAACTCGGTTCACATCATCGACGGACGGGTGCCGCATGTGCTGTTGCTTGAGATCCTGACCGATCAGGCGTTTGGGACGATGATCCGGTCAAAGTAGATTGCCCGCAGGCGCCGCACTGTGTAGTGCCCAGCCCCCTCGAAAACCCTCGGGTCGGCTGTGCGAGAATGAATTTATCATTCTGCCTGTGACCATGTCTGACGTCGAATCCTCCCCTCCGGTGCCTGCCGCAAGTTCTGTGGCTGTTGAGCGCGTCTCGGCGCCGCGCAAGCGCCCCAAGCCTGGTGAGCGCCGGGTGCAGATATTGCAGGCGCTGGCGAGCATGTTGGAGCAGCCGGGGTCCGAGCGCATCACCACTGCGGCTTTGGCGGCGAGGCTGGATGTGAGCGAGGCGGCCTTGTACCGCCACTTTGCCAGCAAGGCGCAAATGTTTGAAGGTCTGATCGAATTTATCGAGCAGACCGTTTTTTCGCTGGTCAACCAGATTGCTGATCGTGAGAGTTCGACAGAGCCACTGGCCGGGATGCCTGACGCCGGCGCCGGGCGCCGCCAGGCGATCAAGGTGGTCACCATGCTGATGCAGTTCGCGGAAAAGAATCCCGGCATGACGCGCGTCATGGTGGGCGATGCGCTGGTATTCGAAAACGAACGCCTGCAGCAACGCATGAACCAGTTTTTTGACAAGATTGAAGCCACTCTCAAGCAGAGTCTGCGCAGCAGTGCCGAGTCGGGTGGTTCGGCGACACCCAGTGTCGATACGCAGGTGCGGGCTTCGGTCCTCACTGCTTTTCTGGTGGGACGCTTGCAGCGCTTTGCGCGCTCGGGTTTCAGGCGCCTGCCTTCAGAACATCTGGAAGCCAGCCTGGCGCTGATTCTTTGACTGCGGGTAAACCCGCGCTACCCTTAGAAAATTCCCTCTAGAAACGGAGGCTGCCGTCGGATGGCGGCGCAAATGATGCAAAATAGCACGATCGTTCTATTTTGTATCCTATGGCTCCGTCTGAAACCGCTGTTAAACCTCCCGTCAAACAAACCCGCAGGGTTACCGACGGCGGGCGCGCATTACAAAAAGGTGAGCAAACAAAGCAGGCCATCATTGACGCTGCCCTTGGTTTGGCAGCGCAGATCGGCCTGGAAGGCCTGAGCATTGGCGCACTGGCTGAAGTGATGCGGATGAGCAAGTCTGGCGTATTTGCCCACTTTGGTTCGCGTGAAGAACTCCAGATTTCCGTGATTCGCGAGTATTACGCCCGTTTTTCCGACGAAATCTTCGTGCCGGCGATGAAAGAAGCCCGTGGATTGCCTCGGGTGCGCGCATTGTTTGACAACTGGATGAAGCGGGTCACCGTCGAATTGCAGTCGGGATGCATTTTCATTAGCGGCGCTGTCGAGTTTGATGACCGTCCGGGACCGGTGCGCGATGCCTTGGCGGGTTCGGTCCGGATCTGGCTGGAGGCCATGTACCGTGCCGTCGTTCAGGCCAAGGAAGAAGGACAACTCAATCCCGATGCCGACGAGGAGCAGATGGCCTTCGAGATCCACGGACTTATTCTCGCGCTGCACTATGAAGCTCGATTTTTAAAGAACCCCGAGGCGATCCATCACGCCAACAAGGGCTTCGAGAATATTCTCGCGCGCGACGGCAAGAAAGCCGTCGCTGCATCACCTGTTTCCGAAAAACAAAACCCACATACCAAGGAGTAGCCAGCATGCCCACCTATACCCCCCCCCTTCGCGATATGCAATTTGTCATGCACGAAATGCTCAAGGTCACTGAGGATTTCAAGCAGATGCCGCTCTATGCCGACATGGACGCGGAAACGATCAATGCGGTACTGGAGGAAGGCGGAAAGTTCGCAGCCGAGGTCATTTTCCCGCTCAACGTCAGCGGTGACGCTGAGGGTTGCGGGTACGACGCAGTGACCCATGCTGTGACGACGCCCAAAGGCTTCAAGGAAGCCTATCGCCAGTACATCGATGCCGGTTGGGCCGCGTTGGCCTGCGACCCCGAGTTCGGCGGCCAGGGCTTGCCGCTGGTGGTCAACCAGTGCTTTTATGAAATGCTCAACAGCGCCAATCAGGCCTGGACCATGTACCCCGGTCTCACGCATGGCGCCTACGCCTCTCTCATTTCGCATGGCACGCCGGAACAAAAGCAGACCTATCTGCCCAAGATGATCAGCGGCGAGTGGACCGGCACCATGTGCCTGACCGAAGCGCATTGCGGAACGGACCTGGGCCTGATGCGCACCAAGGCCGATCCGCAGGCTGATGGCACATTCAAGCTTACCGGCAACAAAATCTTCATCAGCGCCGGTGAACAGGACATGACGGCAAACATCGTTCACCTGGTGCTGGCGCGACTGCCCGATGCCCCTCCCGGCATCAAAGGGGTCAGCCTGTTCATCGTGCCCAAGTTCCTGGTCAACCAGGACGGATCGCTGGGTGCGCGCAACGGCATTTACTGCGGTGGCCTGGAACACAAGATGGGCATCAAGGGCAACGCGACCGCCCAGATCGTGCTTGAAGATGCGGTGGGCAGCATCGTGGGGCAACCCAACAAGGGCATGAACGGCATGTTTGTGATGATGAATGCGGCCCGGCTCGGCGTCGGCAATCAGGGACAGGGCTTGATCGAAGTGGCCTACCAGAACGCGCTGGCCTATGCCAAGGACCGCATTCAGATGCGCTCACTCACGGGGGCGAAGGCCAAGGACCAGGCGGCCGACCCGATCATCGTGCACCCCGATGTGCGCAAGATGCTGCTGACGGCCAAGGCCTATTCGGAAGGCGGGCGCGCGCTGCTGTGCTTCAGTTCGATGCTGCGCGAAAAAGAGCACAACCACCCGGATGAAAAAGTGCGCCAGGACTCCGGCGAAATGCTGGCCATGCTCACGCCCATCGTCAAGGCCTTCAGTACCGACAACGGCTGGACCGCTACTTCGGCCTGCCTGCAGGTCTTCGGCGGCCACGGCTACATCAAGGAATGGGGCATGGAGCAGTTTGTGCGCGACGCCCGCATCAACATGATTTATGAGGGCACGAACACGGTCCAATCGCTCGACCTGCTGGGGCGCAAGATTCTCGGCAACAACGGCGCTACTTTGCGCAAGTTCGG
This sequence comes from uncultured beta proteobacterium, assembly GCA_903914175.1. Taxonomy (GTDB): domain Bacteria; phylum Pseudomonadota; class Gammaproteobacteria; order Burkholderiales; family Burkholderiaceae_C; genus Rhodoferax. The sequence goes on from CAIWNX010000056.1 coordinate 47,525, forward strand.
CAAACTCATTGGCAAACTGGTGGAAGAAGAGGGCAGCAATGCGAAGATGGCTGAATTCATCACGCCGATTGCGACCCTCGGTGAGCAGATGACCAAGTTCACGACCGAGATCGCCATGAAGGGTATGCAAAACCCCGATGAGGTGGGCGCTGCCGCGGTGGACTACCTGCGTGTCGCCGGTCATCTGGTGTTTGGCTATTTCTGGGCCCGCATGGCACAGGTCGCGCTGCGCGAGATCGCCGCTGGCAACGCTGACCCGTTCTACCTGGCCAAAGTGCAGACGGCACGCTTTTATTTCGCCAAACTGTTCCCCGAGACCGCAACTTTGATGCGCACCGCGCGTGCCGGCAGCGCCGTCTTGATGGATACTAATGAGGCGTTGCTGTAAACGCATTTGCTCAAATCAATAATTCGGAGGCAAACCATGAAAGTTGTTCAAATTCTCAGTTCTGCTGTTCTGGCTGTCGCGGCCTTGGGTGCTGTTGGCAGCGCACAGGCACAAATGACGCCGGTCGGTTTGTGGAAGACCATTGACGACGACGGCAAGACCGAGAAGTCGCTGGTGCGCATCACTGAAAAGGACGGCGCCCTGTCGGGCGTGGTGGAGAAAGTGTTTGATCCCAGCAAGCAGGATTCCAAGTGCGACCAGTGCACCGATGAACGCAAGGACAAACTTGTGCTGGGGATGACCATCATTCGAAACGTGCGCCAGGACGCAGGTGACAAAGAGGTGTGGACCGGCGGTGAAATTCTTGACCCCAACAATGGCAAGACCTACAAGACCCGGCTCAAACCGGTTGATGGTGGCAAGACGATGCAGATGCGCGGATACATTGGATTTTTTTACCGCACACAGATCTGGCACCGGGTTGAGTAGGGTGCGCGGCTGAGCTGGGCGCGGCCGATATCGTTGAGTGTCGAACAGCAGGCGGCGTCACGCACCGGACTGCGGCGTTCTGGCATGCGCGGCATACTGGCGGCATGAACAATCATCCGTTTGACCAGGCGCTGGCCTTGACTTTGACCGATGTGCCGGGCGTTTACCACGGCAGCACGTCGGCCGCTTACTGGAACATGGTCGGACCCTTTGGCGGCATCACGGCCGCCATCGCGCTCAAGTCTGTGCTACAGCACCCGGCGCTGTTGGGCCAACCGATTGCACTGACCGTCAACTTTGCCGGTGCGGTTGTGGACGGTCCGTTCACCGTTTCGGCCACACCCCGCCGTACCAACCGCTCGACCCAGCATTGGGTTATTGAGTTGACGCAGATCGGCTCAAGCGGACAGGTCGAGGTCATGCTGACCGGCACGGCGGTTACCGCAGTGCGGCGCAACACCTGGAGCAGCGACGAGATTGCGATGCCAGTGGTGCCCCGCCCGGAAGGTCTGCTCGAGGAAAAGCCGATGACCGGTGTCGAGTGGATTCATCGCTACGACATGCGTTTTGTTGAGGGCGCGTTTCCGACTGAATGGAAGGCTCAGGGCGACACAAGTCAGTCCCGACTCTGGATGCGCGACAGCCCGCAGCGCTGCCTTGACTTCTGCGCGCTGGCGGCCATGGCCGATATCTTCTTCCCGCGTGTCTATCTGCGCCGGGCTTTGCGCGTGCCGGCCGGCACCGTGGCGCTGACGGTTTACTTTCATGCC
>CAIWNX010000057.1 GCA_903914175.1 uncultured beta proteobacterium
CCTGGGCTCGGAGTTCATGCCCACGCTCAACGAAGGCTCGCTGCTCTACATGCCCGCATCGCTGCCGGGCATGTCGATCACGAAAGCCGCCGAGTTGCTGCAGACGCAGGACAAGATCATCAAGAGCTTTCCCGAAGTGGCCTCGGTCTACGGCAAGGCCGGACGTGCCAACAGCGCGACCGACCCGGCGCCAACCGAGATGTTCGAGACCGTCATCAACCTCAAGCCAGAGTCCGAATGGCGCGCGGGCCTGACCATCGACAAGCTGATTGCCGAGATGGACAAGGCGCTGCAGTTCCCCGGTGTAGCGAATTCGTGGACCATGCCGATCAAGGCGCGCACCGACATGCTCTCCACCGGCATCCGCACACCGATCGGCATCAAGGTCTTCGGCAAAGATCTCAACGAGATGGAAAAGCTGGCACGGCAGATCGAGACCGTGGTGAAAGCGGTACCCGGCACCACCAGCGCTTTTGCCGAACGCCTGACCGGTGGCTTCTACCTTGACATCGAACCGGACCGCACGCAGCTGGCACGCTACGGTCTGGGCGTGGGAGATCTGCTTGATGTCGTCGGTGCCGCACTCGGTGGCGAGATGGTAACGACCACGGTCGAAGGCCGCGAGCGCTTCGGCGTGACGGTGCGCTACCCACGCGAGTTGCGCAGCGACCCGCAGCAGATTGCACGCGAAGTGCTGATACCGACGATGGACGGCGCGATGATTCCACTGGGTCAGGTCGCCAAGGTGCTGATCACCAAAGGCGCGCCAGGCATTCGCACCGAGAACGCGCTGCTGTCGGCCTACATCTACGTCGACATCCGCGAGCGTGACATCGGCGGCTATGTCGCCGACGCGAAGAAGGCAGTGGCTGCGCAAGTGAAATTTCCGAGTGGTTATTACGTGACCTGGAGCGGTCAGTTTGAATACATGGCGCAAGCGATCGAGAAGATGAAGGTCGTGATCCCGGTGACGCTGCTCATCATCTTCCTGCTGCTGTATCTGAACTTCCGGCGCATCACCGAGACGCTGATCGTGATGCTCTCGGTGCCGTTTGCGCTGGTCGGCGGCGTCTGGTTGATGTGGCTGCTCGGCTACAACCTGTCGGTGGCAGTAGCGGTGGGCTTCATCGCGCTCGCTGGCGTGGCGGCCGAGACCGGCGTCATCATGCTGATCTACCTCGATCACGCCTGGGAAGCGATCAAGACCCAATGCCGCGCAGCCGGTCGCGCGCCCACGGTGGCCGATCTGTACGCAGCGGTGATGGAAGGCGCCGTCGAGCGCGTGCGGCCCAAGATGATGACGGTGGTCGCCATCATGGCCGGCCTCTTGCCCATCATGTGGGGCACCGGCACCGGCTCCGAAGTCATGAGCCGTATCGCCGCGCCCATGGTCGGCGGCATGCTCTCGTCCACCGTGCTGACGCTGGCCGTGATCCCGGCGATCTATGCGCTGGTCAAGCAGTGGCGGTTGGCGCGCGGGCTGGAGCGCTGATTTGTCATTCGGGCGAAATCTGGAATCCAGACCAAGTAGGGCAAACCAATAAGAAAAACGGGGTCAGAGTTCTTGCGCCTCTTCATCAATGGGTGGATTTGAGGCCGATTGATGGCGCAGGTTTGCGTTGCTATCCCTCAATCAGTGAGGTGCGCTCGTCAAATACAGACACCTTGCAGTCATTCACCGTTGCGCTCAGTTGGC
>CAIWNX010000058.1 GCA_903914175.1 uncultured beta proteobacterium
CACCCCAGCCCACGTCTTGCTGGAGAGCTGTTCAGCGGTGTTGGCCGTGACCACGCCCTTGCTGTGTGGCCGGGTGGACATGATCCACAACGTGATCCAGGCCGCCATGGCCGACTTGCCGATACCGTGGCCAGAGCTCACAGCCATTTGAATGGGTGGAACAGGCGCCACGCCATTAAAACCGCGCTCTTTGACCATGGCGCCGAGCTCATCCAAGTACTCGCATGCCCACTCGTCTGGACCAAACTCAATTCCGTAACGCTCTTTCCACGGGCTCAACAGCTTCACCATCTGAATGGATTTGTCTGAGTCCCATGGAAATGCGTACATGACAAATCCAAGTGGATCATCGTAAAACAGGGATAGGTCATCAATAAGCCCCAGGTCTAGCTGGGCTGTTTCAGCCTCAGTCATTACGCAGCCCAGCACGGCGGCGCGCAGCTAATAGGCCGCCCGCAATGTCCACCTTGCCGGTCAGCTCCACCTGCTGCTTATCACCATAGACCTTTGGAAGCATCTTTGCCAAGATCCACTTTCGGGTATCCACCTGCAACTTGCGGTGTTCTATCATGTCGCCTTCAGTAACCTCTTCGAGTACCTCACCAGTTGGCACCACGTCGCCATCACTGTTTCGAAATGTGATGGGCTTGGAAACCTTCTTGATGCCATGGACTGGCGTATTGGAGATTTGGAGAATTTCCTCTGCCAGGCGCTCATATCCCACCTGTCTCGCGCGCGTGTAGCTCGCAGCAAATCCCATGTAATCGTCCACAACCCAGAAACGAACCGCCGACTCTTTTGGCATTCCTTTGGATTTGCAGATGGAATTCAACGATTCGCCACCAGCCAGACGCTCACAGATGCGCTCTGCCAAGGCTTGGCTGTACCGGATTGGCGCAGCGCGGACTTTTTTAGAGAGAGGTTTACCTTTTGGATTGGTCATGCCGACAATGTCCTACCCAATCACGTACTTAAGCGCACCGTGCGCCAAGCCGTAGCCACCTGGCCCCGCCGCTTGCCCGCCACGATGTCCCGCACGTGCCGCTTGCTCACTTCAAACTTGGCCGCCAGTCGCCGATATCCCCACCCCTCCGCGTGCATTTCCAGCAGCAGCTCCACGTCGCCGTCGGTCAGTTTGGCGTTGTGATGGCTATCCCCCACCCGCCGACCGATGTCGTTCACCCCGACAGTTCTGATGCTCACACCACCACCCCCACCACCTTGTAAGATTTTGCGCAATCACCAAACCCGCACCAAAAGCCACAAGCGCGTAAAAAATTACGCATCCCCAAAGTCACGGACCCGTCTGTGTGTGGCAAGCAGGTCAGGTCTGTCACGCTGGGGTCCATCAACAACGGGCTGGTCCTGATCTGCGCCGCGTACTTCTGCGCAAGACACGGATTCGTTTTCTGCTTAAACTTCGCCATCTGCGCATACCGCAGATTTGACCAATGAGTCCGACAAGCGCGTGGCCCTGGTGCTGCGCAGTGCGTCCGACTTTTAGACCGTGGACGTAGGGGACAACCTTGTCTAACCAGACCAAAGAAAGCGCCCTGGTGTGCAAGCACCTGCCCTATGAGGCCCGCACCCGGCTCGTGCGGGCCTCGCAAACCCCCATCACGAGCGGCGACTTGCTGGCCCGCGCTCGCGCAATCGATGATGCTATTTCCCGCATCCGTTACCAGTACCCCCACTTTTTCCGGACTCCTTAACCGCGGTGAGAAACCCACCGAAGTCGTCATTGTTTGCATCCCTTCGCGCGCTTTGCGGTGATCTTCGCAGCCGCGGACTTGATTGCCGCGTGGTCGTCAGGGTGCGCCCAGATCTCCATGCGCTTTAGTCCTTCATCCGAGCGGCGCTGGCGTAGCGCTGCCATGCGGTTGGTTGCTGGCTTGGTGGTCATTGCAGGCGCTCGATGACGTTCGTTGTTTATGGCGGGGAATCCGCCCACTGCTGCCGGCTGCTACCGGCAGGATGGGGGCACTCAGGCTGCGCGTACCATGGCGGCGTAAACTGACGCAACCCGGGAGACCTCGCTCAACGAGTGAGCAACATCATCGGCAGTGACGGTTTCTCCAAACACGTTGACTTCTCCAAGCGCGGGGATGTCTGCAACTTGCTTGGCCAGGCACTTCAGCATCACGTCCATAGTAGTTTCGGTACCGTTAGAGAGGGTGTAGTAAGTAGTGGTCATTTTGTTTCTCCTGGCGCGTTGTTGATGGTGTAACTATAGGCCATCGTATCCGGTTACGCAAGGGGATTTTTCACCGGTACCAAAAAAACTCCTCACCCTCCTATCCTATCCACCAAAAAGCCGTCACCCATTCTCAGAAATTACTCTGCCTGTTGCATCTTTTGCGACTGTCATTCGACGCCCGCATGATTGGCAGGTGCTTGTCTCTATGCTCAAAGGCAAAGTGTAATCACTCATCGGTTCCAGCCATCCAGCCGCGCCGGCATCAGTTGTGACCTTGTGGTTACCTTCCTTTATCCTTCCGCCGCACTTACACATTCCTTCCATAACCATCTCCTAATCTGCCCAGGGTTCAGGACTAGGCTCAATCCCGCCCATACTTCCGCCAACCAAAGCTCGCGGCTTCGGTTGGCGTGTTCCGGGTAACCTGCCCACGGGACGAGGACTGAGGACATACCCGCATGATGGCCGATGATGCTCGCCACCACTTCCAGACTTTCCCTCACATCAAGAGGTCTCGCTCGGCTCTGGACCACATTCCCGCACTTCCACCCGCTTGACGCGAGTGCTGAGTCTGCGCACTTCCTCCGCTTGGGCAGCGATCTTCTTTCCCAACTTCACGCACAGTCCAGAACGTCGTTTGTCGCCCCAGGTGAGTTCTACGCCTTTCGGCTTCCAAAACACCCGGCCTTGTCTATTTTTGCGACAGCAGCCCGATAGATTCCTGTCCGTTGCATACGGGCAAGAAAAAGCCCGGTGACTCTTGCGAGCGACCGGGCCGGGTGGATTTTCGTAACCTTCGGCGGGGGTGCTCGCATTCATCGCGTCTAGGCGAACTTTGAATGCGGCCAACTCTTTCAGTTGGCTCCCGCCTAGACGTTACTCGGTATGCCTACCGAATGAGTAAATATTACGTCATCCGCGCCCCTTGCGCAAGTTGTTTCGCATCCAGTCGTTAAGCGCCATCGTTGCGCGGAATAGCCCTTGCTCGCGGTGCATGTCGTTGAAATCATTCCCGACCGTGGGCGGCATGAAGTAGGGCAGCCCTGTCGCCTGTGCGGCCTTCTCGCCCGTGCCTGATGCGTCGTTGTCCG
>CAIWNX010000059.1 GCA_903914175.1 uncultured beta proteobacterium
CAAGCCAATGCAGGAATACCGTTTATCAAGGAAAACAGCCAAAACCAGGAAACCGAAAACCGTTGCTTGACTGTGTGGGAAGTCCCTGTAAAGGAGGAGGCCGAAGGCCGGGGGACACGAACGGAGTTGAGTGCCATGTCGGCCTGAGTCCCGAAGTGTGGCGGTCACAAGGCCTGAAATCCATGTGTTGAAGAACCGCAAAGTGTCTGCTAGAGACGGCCAGTTGGAGTTTTTGAATGCCAACTATTCCTAACAGGTGCGAAGTTCATCGCTCTGACGTCCGTTAGAGGTGCCCCTGCAGCGCGCCTTTGGTACGATCACGATCACGACGGGCTATGTTAATCCGCGACGCAACCCGATCCGCACCGAGGGCCAACACATGACTGACTTGACGCCTTTGCCGACGATTGAGTCTGGCCGCTACCGCCATTACAAGGGCGGCGAGTATGAAGTGCTCGGTGTTGTGCGGCACAGCGAAACATTGGAGCCCATGGTTCTCTATCGGCCACTCTACAACCAGTCTGGTATGTGGGTGCGGCCCTTCGCCATGTTTCTTGATTCGATTGAGTTCAACGCAACGGTGCAACCCCGATTCAGCAGAATTTGAAATCTGCCTGTACCATGCGGCGCTGATACTCTCTTAATCGCTTAAGGAACCAATCACCATGGCCATGTTCATTCTGTTGGGCGCAGTTGCCGTGCTGCTGATCTACGGCATCAGCTTGTATAACAATTTGGTAACGGTCAAGAATGCCGTCGCCAAGGCATGGGCCAATATCGATGTGCTTCTCAAGCAGCGGCATGACGAACTGCCCAAGCTGGTGGAGGTCTGCAGGCAATACAAGCAGTTTGAACAGGCGACGCTGCAAAAGGTCATTGAAGCGCGCTCGCAAGTGCATGCTGCGGGCGAGCGTCAGGACATCAATGCGCTTGGCAAGGCAGAGGGGATGTTGCGCTCTGGCTTGGCCAGCATTTTTGCCATCGCGGAGGCCTATCCGGATCTCAAGGCCGATCAGAATTTCATGCAGTTGCAGAACCGGATCAGCGCCCTTGAAGACGGTATTGCCGATCGTCGCGAGTTTTACAACGAGTCGGTCAATATCAACAACGTGCAGATTGCGCTGTTTCCGGCCAGCCTGATTGCAAGCAGATACGGCTTTGTTGAAAAACCATTGCTTGCATTTTCCACAACCGAGGTCGCGGATGTGGACATGAAAAAGCTGTTTGAGTAGATGGGGAAGTCGAGCCTGTTCAAGCGCGACCGGGCCTGAGCGCCATGTTGACTAACTGGCTGCGTCGCGAATATGCGAAGCTGCTCACCTCGGGTGCGCAGTTGCTGCTGCTGTTCATCGGCATGCGCCTCAATACGCGCCCGGTATGGCTGGTTTGTCTGGCTGCAATTGCGCTGATCAGCGTCTTTGCGTGGCTGTCCTCGTTATACCGGCTGCGAACCATACGCAACACACCCACCTCCAGGATCGCTTCTGCTGCTCAGGGCTATATTGAACTGGAGGGCAGGGGCGCGCAATTCTGCGACCCGCCGATTCTCAGCCAGCTACGGCATCAGCCCTGCCTTTGGTCACGCTACCGGGTTGAAGAGCGCGATAAATCGGATTGGCGAACGCTCGAAAGTGGCGAGACCAGCTACTCCTTCATGTTGCGCGACGAGACCGGTGAATGTGTCATCGATCCCGAGCATGCCGAGATCATTACGCAGCACTGCGACCAGTGGCAGAAGGATAATTTTCGTTACACGGAGTGGAAGCTGATCGAGCAGGATCTGCTTTATGTGATCGGTCAGTTTCGGACCCATAGCGACGGCATTCTGGCATTCGACAAGCGCCAGGCCTTGAGCGAAATGCTGGCGGATTGGAAGGCCGACATGCCCGCGCTGCTGGCACGCTTCGATCTCGACAAAGACGGGCAGTTGAGTCCTGATGAATGGGAACTTGCCAGGCAGGCGGCCAAGCGCGAGGTAGAGAAGGTTGAAGGCGATTTTCAGGCGCAGGGCGCCACCAGCATCGTCAGCCAACCGCAGGACGGGCAGATGTTCCTGATCAGCAATATTTCACAAGCGCATCTGTCGCGCCGCTACCTGCTCTGGGGATTGGCGCATCTGATTATTTTCTTTGGTGCGCTGGGTGGCTTGGGCTGGGTACTTAATCACCACTAAGCATTGAGCCGTTACGACCTATTGCTGCTTGTTGCTGTGCGCGTCGCCGCAAACCGGGCAGTTGACTTGGCGCGCGATGCGCACTTCGCTGAACTCCATGGCGCGGCCGTCGAGCATGAGCAGTCGACCTGTCAACGGGCGTCCGGCGCCGCTGAGCAATTTCAGCGCTTCGGCTGCCTGCATGGTGCCGATGATGCCCACCAGCGGTGCGAAGACGCCCATGGTGGCGCAGCGCGTTTCTTCAAAGTTGGTGTCAGGCGGGAAGACGCAGGCGTAGCAGGGTGACTGGCTGTCGCGCGCGTCATAGACCGTGATCTGACCGTCAAAGCGGATTGCGGCGCCGGAGACCAGCGGCTTGCGGTGCTTGACGCAGGCGGCGTTGATGGCCTGGCGCGTGGCAAAGTTGTCGCAGCAGTCCAGTACCACGTCGGCCTGCGCCACCAGGGTGTCGAGCAGCGCGGCATCGGCGCGCGCCGCGACCGGTGTCACCTGGACTTCGGGGTTGATGGCGGCAATTGCCACCTGCGCCGAGAGCACCTTGGGCTGGCCAACGCGTTCCATGTTGTGCGCAATCTGGCGCTGCAAGTTGGTCATGTCCACCGTGTCGTGGTCCACTACCGTGATATGGCCGATACCCGCCGAGCCGAGGTAGAGCGCAACCGGTGAACCGAGCCCGCCGGCGCCGATGATCAGCGCGTGGCTGGCCAGGATTTGCGCCTGGCCCTCGATTCCGATTTCGTTGAGCAGGATATGACGCGAATAGCGCAGGAGCTGCTCGTCCCTCATGCTGCGCTCATTCTTCCTTTTTCTCTTCCTTGCGCTCGACCAGCGTCTTGCTGACCATCACCGGCTGCCCCTTGAGCTGGTGCAGGGCCTGAAGCAACTGGAAGTCCTTCTCAGAGCCGTACTCCGGCAGCTTGCGGTCCGCCAACGGCTTCCTGATTTCGGCTTCGAGTTTGATGCGCGCTTCTTCGCGTGCCTTCTCGCGCGTGTCGTCCTTCTTCTCTTCACCCTGGCCGCTGTTGAGGTGCTTTTCCAGATCGGCTTCACGTGTGCGCAGCGCGGCAAACAGATTGCCTTCTTCGGTCTCATCGACCATCACATCGGGCACGATGCCCTTGGCCTGGATCGACTTGCCGCTGGGTGTGTAGTAACGGCTGGTGGTGAGCTTGAGCGCTGCCGTTGGGCAGTTGTCCATGCGAAAGGCCCCGTCCAGGCAGACTGCGGTTTGCACCGAGCCCTTGCCGAAAGTCTGGTTACCCACGATGGTGGCGCGCTTGTGATCCTGCAGGGCGCCGGCCACGATCTCGCTGGCCGATGCCGAGCCTTCGTTGACCAGCACCACCAGCGGCACGCTCTTGAGGGCGCCCTTGGTCACTTCCTGCAAGCGTTTGAGCGGGTCGGGACCGCCACGGCGATGGTAGAACTCGGGCGAGGCCTTGTGCACAAACTTGCTCTCTGCCAGTTGGCCGTTGGCCGAGACCACGGTCACGTTGTCCGGCAGAAAGGCGGCCGATACCGCCACGGCCGCGTCGAGGTAACCGCCCGGGTCATTGCGCAAGTCGAGCACCAGGCCTTTGAGCTTGGGTTCCTGTTTGTAGATTTCTTCGATCTTGCGTGCAAAGTCTTCCACCGTGCGTTCCTGGAACTGGCTCAGGCGGATCCAGGCGTAGCCGGGCTCGATCACCTTGCTGCGCACCGACTGGGTGCGGATTTCTTCGCGCGTGATCAGCACCGGGAACGTGCGGTTTTCGTCCTTGCGGTAAATCGAAAGCAACACCTTGGTGTTGGGCTCACCGCGCATGCGCTTGACGCCTTCGCTCAGCGTCAGACCCTTGACCGGGGTGTCGTCGATCTTGACGATCAGGTCGTTGGGCTTGATGCCGGCCCGAAATGCGGGGGATCCTTCGATCGGCGAGACCACCTTGATCAGCCCGTCTTCCTGCGCGATCTCGATGCCGACGCCGACAAACTTGCCGGTGGTGCCTTCGTTGAATTCCTTGAGCGACTTCTTGTCGAGGTACTGCGAGTGCGGGTCCAGGCTGCTGACCATGCCGGTGATGGCGTCGGTGATGAGTTTCTTGTCGTCCACCGGCTCCACATAATTGCTCTTGACCATGCTGAAGACAGCCGCGAGTTGTTGCAACTCTTCGAGTGGCAGCGGCGCCAGCGTGCCGCGCGCCACGGTCTGGAGCGAAATGGTGGTCAGGGCGCCAGCGATGACACCAAGCGAAATCCAGCCTGCAGTTTTCAATTTGTGGCCCATAAAGAGGTTCATTCAGTTCCGCAAGGTGTTGGCCTGCGATCGGTCACGCAAGGCCCTAGTTTCGTTCAATATACACGCTTGTGTGATGGCCACAGCGGGTGAAATGCCTTTTTACTCAAGCTTTACCCTGTGCCGCCACGGCCGCCGCTGCCCGAGCCGCTGCTTCGGCGTCACCCAGGTAGTAGTGGCGGATCGGTTGGAGTTTGTCGTCAAGCTCGTAGACCAGCGGGATGCCGTTGGGGATGTTCAGACCCACGATGTCGGCATCAGCGATCTGATCCAGGTATTTCACCAGAGCGCGGATTGAGTTGCCATGTGCGGCCACCATGACGCGCTGGCCGCTTTGGATGGCCGGTGCCAGTACTTCGTTCCAGTACGGCAGCACGCGTGCCACCGTGTCTTTCAGGCACTCGGTCAGCGGCACCTGATCCGGCGCCAGTTTGGCGTAGCGCAAGTCGCCGCGCTCGCAGCGTGGGTCGGTCGGTGCCAGGGCTGGCGGCGGCGTGTCGTAGCTACGGCGCCACTGCAGCACCTGGGCGTCGCCGTATTCCTTGGCCACTTCGGCCTTGTTAAGGCCCTGCAGCGCGCCGTAGTGGCGCTCATTGAGGCGCCAGCTGTTGACCACGGGCAGCCAGGTGCGGTCCATCTCGTCAAGCACATGCCACAGCGTGCGCGTGGCGCGCTTGAGCACGCTGGTGTAGGCGACGTCAAACTCGTAGCCCTCGGCCTTGAGCAGACGCCCGGCTTGCTTGGCCTGCTCGACGCCGGTGGCGGTCAGGTCCACGTCGGTCCAGCCGGTGAAGCGGTTGTCGAGGTTCCAGGTGGATTCGCCGTGGCGGATGAGGACGAGCTTGTGCATGGTGGTATTTCGGTGTTCGGAACCGGACAAAACCGGGGCTTGAATAAGGGGATGGGGGCTCCATTCTAAAATGATCGCCTAATTCGGCCCGCCGGGTCCTGCTGCAAAAGCATTTATGAAGGAACTACGTGAAATTTGTTATCGACAACTGGACGCTGATTGCCGTGGCGTTGGCTTCGGCCGGCATGCTGTTCTGGCCAGTGATCAAGGGCGCCACCGGTGGTGGTCTGGACGCGGCGCAAGCGGTTCAACTGATCAACCGGGAAAAGGCCGTCGTCATCGACGTCTGCGAAGCCAATGAATATGCAGCCGGCCATGTCGGCGGCGCAAAAAACATTCCTCTGAACCAGTTGGAAGAAAAGCTGGCCGGCGTGGTCAAGAACAAGGCGCTGCCGGTGATTCTGGTCTGCCAGTCCGGTGCGCGCTCCAATCGCGCCCTTGCCATCGCCAAGAAACTTGGCTACGAGCAGGCGCAGTCGCTCGCTGGTGGCCTGGGTGCCTGGCGCACTGCCAACCTGCCGGTGGAGAGAGACTGAAACCTTGCGGGACAGACCTTTAGCTCTGTCCTCAACTGGAAAGATTTATGCAAATCGTCAAGATGTACACCACCGCCGTATGCCCCTACTGCGTGCAGGCCAAACAGATCCTCAAATCCAAAGGCGTCCTGCAGATTGAAGAAATCCGCATTGACGCCGATCCGGCGCAGCGCATGGCGATGATGGAGATCACCGGGCGGCGCACCGTCCCGCAGATTTTCATTGGCCAGACGCACGTTGGTGGCTGCGATGATCTGATGGCGCTCGATGCGCGCCAGGGCCTGCTGCCGCTGCTCAACGCGGCCTGAGATAATCCGGCCGCGCCTGCGTTTTTACGCGGCCTAGAGCCAACATTTTTTTACTCTTCCGAAAGCAATCCCATGTCCGAGCAAGAAACCCCTGTGTTCCAGATTCAGCGCGTTTACCTCAAGGGTGCATCCCTTGAGCAACCGAATTCACCCGCCATCCTGCTGGAGCAGGAGTCACCCTCGGTGGACATTCAACTCGGCGTCAATGCCGGGCCGGTGGCCGACGGTGTTTTCGAGGTGACTGTCACTGCCACGGTGCAGACCAAGATCAAGGACAAGACCGTGTTCCTGGTTGAAGCCTCGCAAGCCGGCATTTTCGAGATCCGCAACCTGCCGCCCGAGCAAATGGGTCAGGTGATGGGCATTGCCTGCCCGCAAATCGTCTACCCCTACCTGCGCGGCAACGTGGCCGATCTGATCCAGCGTGGCGGCTTTCCGCCCGTGCATCTGGCGGAAATCAACTTTCAGGCCATGTACGAGCAGCAACAGCAGCAGGCCGCTGACGCCGCTGCGGGTGAAGCGCCCAAGGTTGTGACGCAGTAAACCCCCCCCGGTTTTTGCGATGAACATTGTCGTGCTGGGGGCTGGTGCCTGGGGCACGGCACTGGCACTCAGCGCCGCTGGCAATCCCCTTGCACAGCACCGAGTGACCCTGTGGGGGCGCGATCGGGTGCAACTGGCGGCTATGCAGGCGCAGGCGGAGAATCGGCGCTACCTGCCGGGGTTTGCTTTGCCACCCAGTCTGCACCTGAGTTCGGCTGCGCTGGTGCCTTCTGGCGCCTTGCTGGGAACAGCCGATCTGATCATCATCGCCACGCCGATGGCCGCCTTGCGCGGTCTGCTCGCCGAACTGGCACCGTGCCGCGTGCCGGTGGCCTGGCTCTGCAAGGGCTTTGCCGCCGAAGCTTCGCCTGCGGCGGGCTTGCTGGGCCATGAGATACAGGCGCAGGCAGCGCCCAATCTGCTCTCTGGTGTGCTCAGTGGGCCGAGTTTCGCGCAGGAAGTCGCGCGTGGCCAGCCGACCGCACTGGTGGCTGCCAGCGCCCATGCCATGGTGCGCGAAGCCCTGGTCACAGCTTTGCACAGCCCCACGCTGCGCGTCTATGCCAACGATGACATTGTTGGCGTCGAAGTCGGCGGCGCTGTCAAGAACGTGCTGGCGATTGCCGCCGGGCTGTGCGACGGTTTGAATCTGGGGCTCAATGCGCGCGCCGCCCTGATCACGCGTGGTCTGGCCGAGATGACACGTCTGGGTGTGGCGCTGGGGGCGCGCGCCGAGACCTTCATGGGCCTGAGTGGCCTGGGCGATCTGGTGCTTACCGCTACCGGTGATTTGTCGCGCAACCGGCAGGTCGGCATGGCGCTGGCGCGCGGTCAGACGCTACAACAGGCGGTCGATGCGCTGGGCCATGTGGCAGAAGGGGTGTATTGCGCCCGCTCCGTGCTGCAGCGTGCGGCAGCGTTTGGCGTTGAGATGCCGATTGCACAAGCGGTGGTGGCGCTGCTCGATGGCAGCATCCAGGCAACGCAGGCCGTTGCGCTGCTTATGGGCAGGGAGCCGACGGCCGAGCCGGTCTGAATGGTCATCCAGGGCTGCGGCTGTCATCCCGTCCGCCGCGGTTGTCATGCCGGACCTGATCCGGCATCCATGCCTTCCAGCAGCGCCATACGCAGCATGGATTGCGGGTCGGGGCCCGCAATGACAAACCGGAATCACATTGACAGGTCAGGGATCCAGTATCAAGCCACCGGCGAATAAGCCAGACGCACGTAGATCGGGGCGAAGACCTCGGCCTGGGTGATCTCGATCAGCGTTTCTTTGGCCAGTTCGAGCATGGCGATGAAGGTCACAACCAGCACCGCCGGGCCTTGGCTGGCATCGAATAATTCTTCAAATTCAACAAAGCGGCGCCCCTGCAATTTCCGGAGCACGATGCTCATGTGTTCGCGCACGGAGAGCTCGGCGCGCGTGATGCGGTGGTGCTGAACCAGCTTGGCGCGTTGCAGAATATCAGCCCAGGCCTGGCGCAGATCAACGACATCGACATCCGGAAAGCGCGGCTGCAGCGACTGCTCGATCAGCACCTGCGCCTTGAGAAAATCACGCCCCAACTGGGGCACGGTATTGAGCTGTGCCGCTGCCAGTTTGATGCGCTCGTATTCGAGCAGGCGGCGTACCAGTTCGGCGCGCGGATCTTGCGCTTCCTCGCCCGGTGCCGCCTTGCGCGGCGGCAGCAGCATGCGTGACTTGATTTCAATCAGCATCGCGGCCATCAGCAGGTACTCGGCGGCGAGTTCCAGATTGCGACCGCGGATTTCTTCGACGTAGACCAGGTACTGGCGCGTCACGCCCGCCATGGGAATGTCGAGAATGTTGAAGTTCTGCTTGCGGATCAGGTACAGCAGCAGGTCCAGCGGACCTTCGAAAGCTTCGAGAAAAACTTCCAGCGCATCAGGCGGGATATAGAGATCCTGCGGCATGGCGAACAGAGGCTCGCCATAGAGCCGCGCCACCGCGACGTTGTCGACGGCGATAGGCGAGCCGGCCAGGTCCAGTTGCGCGGCCGCCTCCAGCGCGTCGAGGTCAACGCTCAAGGTAATCGATCGACGACTTCGCCGCCAGCCTTATTTCGGCGCGGCCTGGTAGACGTAGGGCTGTTGCGCAACCCGCGCTGCCCGGTAGTCACGCGAGGCATCGCGGTCAATGGTTTTGTCCCACAACAGGGCTCGACCTTCGCTCTGGCGAGCGGCGATCTGCGGGTCCTTGGCTTTGAGTCCGTCGATGAAGCTCGTTGCTTCGGACTGGTACATGGGGCGGTAAAAAATATACATGATCTGAACCTCTTTGTACTATTTTAGCGGGCTGGCGTGGCGGCCGAGTTGACCAGCGTCACGGCGGCAGCCACGCCCGTTGCCAGATCAGGGTAGAAGCGGTCTTCGCCGACGCGGCTGACAAAGCCGCAGCGCTTGGCGATATCGAGCGGTTGATGGCTCAGGCCGCAGATCAGCAAGCTCACGCCGCGGTTCTGGCATGAGCGGGCCAGATCGTTCAGGGTGTCGGCGCCGGAGGAATCGACGTAGAGCAGGTTCTTGAGGTCGAGCAGCAACACCCGATCCGGCAAATGGTCCTGCAGGTTTTCGATCAGTTTGACAGCGCCGAAGAACAAGGCGCCATACAGCCGGTAACTGTCCAACTGGTGGTTTGTCGTGGCGGCACAGACCAGTTCAGGGAAATCGGTTGTCGAAACTTCCTCGCAGCGCGACAGGCTGGAGATGCGGTAGATGAAAGTCAGGCAGGCCGCGACCAGCCCCACTTCAACCGCCACCGTCAAATCAAACACCACGGTCAGGAAGAAGACCGCCAGCAAGGTGACGCGGTATGGCATGCGGTAATTGCGCAGGTGCACAAACTCGCGCCATTCGCCCATGTTCCAGGCAACAAACATCAGAATCGCCGACAGGCAGGCCAACGGTACGTCCTTGGCCAGGGGCGCCGCGACCAGGATCACCAGCAGCAGGGTGATGGCGTGCACCATGCCGGCGATCGGGCTGGAAGCACCGTTCTTGATGTTGGTGACGGTGCGCGCAATGGTTCCGGTGGCCGGCATGCCGCCAAAGAAGGGGCAAAGCACATTGGCGATACCCTGCGCCATCAGTTCCTGATTCGGATCGTGGCGGTCGTCGATCATGCCGTCTGCCACGCGCGCGCACAGCAGCGACTCGATCGCGCCGAGCAGGGCCAGCGTCGTGGTGGGGATGAGCAGGAACTTGGCGCTCTCCCAACTGAAATCAGGCAATTGAAATGATGGCAGCGCGCTCGGTATCCCGCCAAAGCGGCTGCCGATGGTGTCCACCGGCAAATCGAGCAGGGACACGGCTACGGTGGCCAGCACCAGCGCCACGATGGAGCCGGGAATCGGTGTCAGTTTGCCGGTGAACTGCACATTGCCGATCTTGGGCATGAAAAACTGCCAGATGATGATCACGGCCAGCGAAGCCGCTGCCAGCGCCAGAGCCTGCGGATTGATGGTGTGCAGATTCTTGCCGAGGGTGGCGATGATGCCGAAAAAATCGGCCGGCATGACCTTCACCTGCAAGCCCAGGAAGTCCTTGATTTGCGACAGGCCGATCAGCACCGCGATGCCGTTGGTAAAGCCGATCACCACCGAAATCGGGATGAAGCGAATCAAGGTGCCGAGCTTGAACATGCCCATGACGAACAGCAGCACGCCCGACATGGCGGTGGCAATGATCAGGTTGCCCAGGCCGTAGCGCTGCATGATGCCGTAGACGATGACGATGAAAGCGCCCGCCGGGCCGCCAATTTGAACGCGGCTGCCACCCAGCGATGACACCAGAAAACCGGCAATGATGGCGGTGAAAATGCCAGCCTCCGGCTTGAGCCCGCTGGCGATGGCAAAGGCCATGGCCAGGGGCAGCGCCACCACGCCCACGGTGAGCCCGGCCCCAATGTCACGCAGCAGGCGGGCCTGGTTGTAGCCCTTCAGGGCCTCAATCAGCTTGGGGCGAAATTCGATCTTCATCCTCAGTGCACCCGCAGGCCTGGTTGTGCGCCGTGGCCGGGTTCGAGCACGTAGATGCCGGGGTTTGATTTTTCATCGCCGTGGCTGGCGGCCAGCACCATGCCTTCGCTGATGCCGAACTTCATCTTGCGTGGCGCCAGGTTCGCCACCAGCACGGTGAGTTTGCCGATCAGGTCTTCTGGTTTATACGCGCTGGCGATGCCGCTGAAGACGTTGCGCATGCGGCCCTCGCCGGCGTCGAGCGTCAGGCGCAGCAGTTTGGTCGAGCCATCGACCGCCTCGCAGTTCACGATCCTGGCAATGCGCAGGTCGATCTTGCTGAAGTCTTCGATGCCGATGGGAGCAGCAATCGCCTCGCCGCCTGGCAGCAGTTTCTCTGGTTCCGGTGCGGGCGGCGCTTCAAACAGCGCTTCGAGTTGCTTGATGTCGACGCGCTGCATCAGGTGCTGGTAGTTGCCGATGGTGTGTCCCGCGCCCAAAGGCTGTTCGACACTGGCAAAAGTCAGCGGCGCAACGGCCAGGAAGTTTTCCACCTGCGAGGCCAGCAGTGGCAGCACCGGTTTGAGGTAGGCCGTGAGCGTGGCGAAGGTCTCGATGCAGACGCTGCAGACATCGTGCAATCGCGCTTCCATGCCGGCGAGCTTGGCCAATTCCCAGGGCTTGTTGGCGTCCACGTATTCGTTGACGCGATCGGCCAGCAGCATGGTTTCGCGCAAGCCCTTGGCGTAGTCGCGTTCCTCGTACAGCGTCTCGATGGCAGGGCGCGCGGCGCGCAGCAGCGCCAGCAGCGCAACGCCGTCGTCCGTGATGGCGCCAAGCTTGCCGTCAAAGCGCTTGGCGATAAAGCCGGCGGCGCGGGATGCGATGTTGATGTACTTGCCCACCAGGTCGCTGTTGACGCG
>CAIWNX010000060.1 GCA_903914175.1 uncultured beta proteobacterium
CGACGACTACGCCGGCAACGCCGAGACCCTGCTCATCATGATGCAGCAGCACAACATGAAGGAAGAGCATGTGCTCTACCCGATGTGCGACGATCATCTGGCAGAGCAGAGCAGCGCGTTGCTGCACAGCATGGGGCAGACACTCAGCCAGGCCGTTGGCTACCGCGCATGAGCCACAGACCGGTCGGCAAGGTGGTGGACGGGCATGGCCTGGAGCCGCCCGAGCCCTTTGAGCTGACCATGGCAGCGCTCGACGCGATTGACCCCAGCGAGTCCGTGCTGCTGCTGCTGCCGCGCGAGCCGCACCCGCTGTTCCAGGTGCTGGACCGGCAAGGTTTCTTGCACCGCTCGCAGCGCACGCCTGAAGGCCATTACGAGATACGTATCTGGCGGGCCGACTAGTACGACCAATGCAAGCCCTGCTGTCCTATGACGATGCGCCCCCGCTGAGCGCGCCGCTGCGCTACTACCTGACGGCGCCGTTGTTTGCCATGCTGGCGGGTGCCCTGCTGCTGTTTGCCGGACCGGACCTGCTGGTCTCACGCTGGACGCCCGCGGCGCTGGCCTTCACGCATCTGCTCACGGTCGGCTTCATGCTGCAGGCCATGGTCGGTTCCCTGCAGCAATTGCTGCCGGTGGTGGTTGGCGCCAACCTGCCACAGCCGCTGCGTCTGGCCACCTGGGTACACGCCACCATCACACCCGGCGCCCTGCTGCTGGGCGCCGCCTTTCTGCTCGACACACCGCTGCTGTTTGGCAGCGCCATCGCCCTGCTCGGCTTTGGCTTGTTCCTGTTCATCGTCGCCGCGGCGCGCGCACTGTGGAACATCAGCGCATCCAACCCAACCCTGCTCGGCCTCAAAGCTGCCGTGCTGGGCCTGGGCGTGACAACGCTGTCGGGGCTGGCGCTGGCCGCCGCACTGGGATGGGCACTCGACTGGCCGCTGCTGCAACTCACCAATCTGCATCTGGGATGGGGCTTTGTGGTCTGGGGCTGCGTTGTGCTGGCCGCCGTGGCGCTGGTAGTGGTGCCCATGTTCCAGCTCACGCCCGAATACCCGGCCTGGTTCGGCCGATACTTTGTCCGCGCAACCTTGGGCCTGGTCTGCTGCTGGAGTACTGCCGAACTGGCCGGCTGGCGCGTTGCCACCGCACTAAGTGCGACCGCAACGCTGGCAATGTGTGCGCTGTTCATGAGCGTGACGCTGCGCCTGCTGCGCAAAAGCAAGCGCCCCAAGCCCGATGCAACGCACCACTTCTGGAACCTGGCCCTGCTATCGGGCCTGCTCGCCTGCGCGGTCTGGCTGGCCGCGCAATGGCTGCCGGCCGTCGCCGCATGGCCGCGCTGGCCGCTGCTGTATGGCGCACTGCTGCTGGTGGGTGGTTTCATGTCGGTAACGGTCGGTATGCTGTACAAAATTGTTCCGTTCTTGGTCTGGCTGCATTTGCAGAGCCTGGGCCGCGGCAGGGTGCTGGCACCGAACATGAAGAAAGTGCTGCCGCAACAGCGCATCGACCGGCAACTGAGGGCACACCTGGTTTGCTGCGCTCTGCTGCTGCTGGCGGTGATCTGGCCAGTCTGGTTTGTTTACCCGGCCGGCGTGGCGCTGATCATCGCCGACGGCTGGCTGCTGCGTAATCTGTTGTACGCAAGCGGCATTTACCGCAGTCACCTTGTCACGATTGAGGCCGCGCGTCTTCGGGCACAATAAACGTCAACCACAAGTCTCAGGCCGCGACCTGATCTTTACCCCTTTTTTCAGAATCCAAAGGAAACCAGAACATGGCCTTGCTCATCACCGAAGACTGCACCGCTTGCGACGCTTGCCGGCCCGCCTGCCCGAACGAAGCCATCAGTGTCGGCGACCCGCTGTATGTCATCAATCCGGAGCGCTGCACCGAGTGCGTGGGCGCCGAAGACGAGCCGCAGTGCAAAGTGGTCTGCCCGGCCGACTGCATCACGTTCAACCCGGCCTTCAAGGAAAGCCCGGAAGAATTGCAGAAGAAGTACGAGAGCCTGCACCCCTGATCCTGCAAGCCAGCTGATGACTACATCAAAAGGGCCAGCACCGGCCCGTCATGCCTAAAGTCTTCCCCAACGCGTCACTGCCCAAGGTTCTGTGGCCCTTGCTGTTTGGCAATTTTGTCATCGGCAGCGGCGTCATGGTGGTCTCTGGCACCCTCAACGAGATCAGCAGTTCGCTCGCTGTTCCGGTGGCCGTGGCGGGGCAACTCATCACGGCGGCTGCCGTCATGATGTGCGTGGGTGCACCGCTGTTCGCCAGCGTGGTGGCGGGCTGGGACCGGCGCCGCCTGCTGGCGCTGACCATGCTCTGGTACGCGCTGTTTCTGGGTCTGAGCGCACTGATGCCGGACTTTACTTCGCTGCTGCTGCTGCGCGTGCTGGCAGCTGTGGCGCCGGCCATCTTCACACCCCAGGCGGCCGCCTGCGTCAACCTGCTGGTACCGGCGCACCAGCGCGGGCGCGCCATCACCTTCATCTTTCTCGGCTGGTCCCTGGCGTCGGTTCTCGGTATGCCGCTGGGCAGCTTGATCAGTGGCATGCTGGGCTGTCGCAGCGCCTTTGCCTTCGTCGCGCTGCTGGGCCTGCTCAGCGCACTGTGGGTGTGGCGCGCCCTGCCCAACGGCATCCAACCCCCTGCGCTGTCACGTGCCGCCTGGGGTCAGACGCTGCGCTCGAAAGCGCTGATGCTGTGCGTGGCGGTGACGCTGCTGCAATCAGCCGGCCAGTTTGTGTTGTTTGCCTACTTTGCGCCCTACTACAAGGCGCAGTTGCAAACCACCCCCTTGCAACTAAGCCTGCTGTTTGCGTGTTTTGGCGCCTTCGGTCTGATCGGCAATATCCTGATGTCGCGACGCATTGACCGCATCGGCGCCGCCAACGCCGTGATGTGGAGCATGGGCAGCATTGCGCTGAGCCTGCTGCTGTGGCCACTGGGCAGCAGCCTGTTGCTGGCGGCGCTGCTGTGTGTGCCCTGGGGTCTGGGCTGCTTTGCCGCCAACTCGGCGCAGCAGGCACGATTGGCCGGCATCGCACCGGCGCTGACTGCAGGCTCCATCGCGCTCAACACCTCGGCCATGTACGCGGGCCAGGCACTGGGTGCCGGCAGCGGCGGCTGGCTGATCGCGCAGGGCAGCATGGCTTCACTGCACTGGTACGGTCTGACCGGGCTGCTGGCGGCGATGGGGCTGAGTTGGTGGACTTCACGCCGCGGAACGAACCGAGCTATCTCGTTGTAAAGAATCCAGCACTTGTTTCCTGATTAATTGATTCAAGACAGGGGAATTGCACCGCCCGGGTATTGGCGTGGGCTAGCATATTGTTTTTTCCTTGGGATACAACATGAGTTCGACCGACACCTTCGTCGCAGCCCGCGATTTTCTGCAAGCGCACCGTACCGACTACACAACTGCCTACGCCGATTTCAAGACGCCCGCCATGGCGGAATTCAATTGGGCCCTCGACTTCTTTGACGTTCAGGCCAAAAACAACCAGGCACTGGCGCTCTGGCTGGTCGATGACAACGCGAACCATGTCAAGGTGACCTACGCCGAGATGTCGGCGCGCTCCAATCAGGTGGCGAATCAGTTGCGTGCCTGGGGCGTGCGCCGTGGCGACAGCGTGCTGCTGATGCTGCCTAACGAGTTGGCGCTGTGGGAAACCATGCTGGCCTGCATGAAGCTCGGTGCCGTGCTGATACCGACCACCATGCTGCTCTCCGAAGGCGACCTGCAGGACCGCATCGAGCGCGGTGCGGTCAAGCACGTGGTGGCACTGGCCTCAGAGACGGCGAAGTTCGAGACACTGGGTACTGGCTTCACGCGCATCATCGTCGGCGGCCAGGCGCCGGGCTGGCATGCCTTTGAGCAGGCCTATCAAGCCGAGCGCAGCTTCACACCCGATGGTGTGACCCGCAGCACCGATCCGCTGTTCCTGTACTTCACCTCGGGCACTACTTCCAAGCCGAAGCTGGTGCTGCACAGCCACCAGAGTTACCCGGTGGGCCACCTCTCGACCATGTACTGGCTCGGGCTCAAAAAAGGCGACATCCACTGGAACATCAGTTCGCCCGGCTGGGCCAAGCACGCCTGGAGCTGCTTCTTCGCGCCCTGGATCGCCGGCGCCACGATCTTTGTCTTCAACTATGCGCGCTTCAGTGCGCCCAAATCGCTCGACGTCATCTGCGAATGCGGCGTCACTTCGCTGTGCGCGCCGCCCACCGTCTGGCGCATGATGATCCAGGAAAAGCTCGGCAACTGGAAAGTTCCGCTGCGTGAACTGGTCGGTGCCGGCGAGCCGCTCAATCCGGAAGTGATTGACCAGGTAGAACAGGCCTGGGGAATCCGCATTCGCGACGGTTTCGGCCAGACCGAAACCACAGCACAGATCGGCAACCCGCCCGGTCAACCGATCAAGCCCGGCTCGATGGGGCGGCCCCTGCCCGGCTACCGGATTGCGCTGCTCGACGCCGACGACAAACCAGCCGAGGAAGGTGAGATCTGCATCGTGCTCGATCCGCGCCCGGTCGGTCTGATGCGCGAGTACGCGGGCGACGCCGAGAAAACGGCCGAAGTCATCCGCGACGGCTACTACCACACGGGTGATGTCGCCATGCGCGACGCCGACGGCTATTACCACTACATCGGCCGCAATGACGACGTCTTCAAATCATCGGACTACCGGCTCAGCCCGTTCGAACTGGAGAGCATTCTGATCGAGCATGAAGCGGTGCTGGAAGCCGCCGTGGTGCCCAGCCCGGACCGCCTGCGCCTGTCGGTACCGAAGGCCTTCATCAGCCTGCGCGAGGGCTTCTTCCCGAACCAGGAAACGGCCGAATCGATCCTGGCCTACGCGCGCGAAAAACTCGCACCCTACAAACGCATCCGGCGCATCGAATTTGCCGACTTGCCCAAGACCATCTCGGGCAAGATCCGGCGCGTCCAGTTGCGCAACAAGGAACTCCAGCGCACCGACAACAGCCGCAACGCCGGCGAATTCTGGGAAGAGGACTTCGCCCAATCCTGACAGTTTGCTGACATGGATCAACACGCAGATTGTGTATGAGCGCAACATGCCAATCAATCACAACTCGGCGGCATCGGCGAATGTGACGTAGGCAATCGGTGCCAGCGGCTGACCCCGCTTTTCTTTGTCAACAAAGGATACGCACATGTCTATCTCGTGGAAAGCAATCGTCCCGGTTGCGGTGACGATTGCCATCGCCCTCATACCCGCACCCAACGGCCTGGCACCGCATGCCTGGTACTTCTTTGCCATCTTTGCCGGCGTCATCGTCGGCCTGATGACGGAGCCACTGCCCGGTGGCGCCGTCGGCCTCATCGGCGTCACCCTGGTCACCTGTCTGGCACCCTGGGTGCTGTTCGGGCCGGCTGAGTTAGCCAAGCCGGGCTTCAACCCGGCCAACGCCTCTCTCACATGGGCGCTGTCCGGTTTCTCGAACGCAACGGTCTGGCTGATCTTTGGCGCCTTCATGTTCGCGCTCGGCTATGAGAAGACCGGTCTGGGCCGGCGCATCGCCCTGCTGCTGGTGAAACTGATGGGGCGCAGAACGCTGACGCTGGGCTACGCGGTGATGATCGCCGACACCATCCTGGCGCCGTTCACGCCGTCCAACACGGCACGCAGTGGCGGCACCATCTTCCCGGTGATCCGCAACCTGCCGGCGCTCTACGAATCCAAACCGAATGACCCCTCGGCACGTCGCATTGGCTCCTACATCATGTGGGTGGCGTTGGCCACAACCTGCGTGACGAGTTCGATGTTTCTCACCGGACTGGCGCCCAATCTGCTGGCGGTTGAACTGGTCAACAAGACCTCCAAGATCAGCCTGAGCTGGATGCAGTGGTTCACGGCCTTCGCACCGGTGGGCATCACCCTGCTGATCCTCATACCTCTGCTCAGCTATTGGCTCTACCCGCCGGAAGTGAAAGAAGGCGATCAGGTTCCGGCCTGGGCCGCCAAGGAACTGCAACAGTTGGGTGCCTTCAGTGCACGCGAAGCCATGCTGGCCGTTGCGGTCATCGTCGCGCTGATGCTGTGGATATTTGGTGGGCCGTTCATGAATGCCACCACCGTGGCCCTGCTGGTGATCTCGCTGATGCTGCTCGGCAAGGTGGTGACCTGGGATGACATCGTCAAGAACTCGCCGGCTTGGAACACACTGGCCTGGTTCGCAACCCTGGTGGCGCTGGCCGATGGTCTGAACAAGGTCGGTTTCGTCAAGTGGTTCGCTGAATCGGTCGCCGCGCACATGAGCGGCTTCACGCCGTTTACGGCGATGATCGTGCTGGTGCTGGTGTTCTATTTCACGCACTATCTTTTTGCCAGCGTGACGGCGCACGTCACGGCGCTGCTGCCGGTGATGCTGGCCGTGGGCGCCACCGTACCCGGAATCAACATGCCGCAATTCGCCATGCTGCTGTGCCTGACGCTGGGCATCATGGGTGTGCAAACGCCCTACGCCACCGGACCGTCGCCGGTGTACTACGGATCGGGCTATCTGCCCTCAGCGGACTACTGGCGCCTGGGCGGCATCTTCGGCCTGATCTTTATCGCCGCACTGCTGCTGATCGGTCTGCCGTGGCTGGCGTTCGTTGCCTGAGAGATTGATCCGGCAGTGCCATCGACCAACAGGTGGCGTAAAAAAAGATGCAATAAATGATCTTGGCGGTGCGGCGGAAAGAGCCGCCCGCCTTGATCAGGGCTTTGCCGGGACGACCAGATAGCGCCGCTGCACCAGATGATTGGCGCTGAGCATCAGAATGATCGTGGCCGACATCAAGACAAAAGAAATCGCACCACCAAACGGCCAATTGTTTTGCTGTGCAAACTGTCCATACACCAACGGGCCCATCATCTGAAATTTCGGCCCGCCTAGCAGCACGGGGGTGGCGTAAGCGTTCATCGCAAGAATGAATGTGAGAATGCCACCAGCAAGCAACCCCGGCAACGCCAAGGGCAGCAGCACGCGCTTGGCCATCTTCATCGGGTTTGCACCAAGGCTGAAGGCAGCTTCCTCAATCATTGGGGAAATACCTTCAATCACACTTTGCAGTGTTAGCACCATGTAGGGAAGATTGACCGCAACAATACCGATCAAGACGGCCGTTTCGGTATACATGATCTCAATCGGCTTGTCGATAAGGCCAAGCGACATCATCATCTGATTGAAGAACCCCTTGTTGCCAAGCGACGCCATCCAACCTGCTGCCCGAACAGCGTTACCGACAAAAAGCGGTAAGACAACCAGAATGATGAATATATTCTTGAAGCGCGACTGCGTTCGCGCCAGCACATAGGCCAGCGGAAAGCCGAAGATAAAACAAACGAGCGTACAGATCGTTGCAACCCGAACCGTTCGAAGCAGAACGTTCGTGTAATACGAGTCAGAAAAAAACTTGACGTAGTTTTCCAGCGTCAACGCATCGACCATGAATTGTCCAGGCACGAACGCGTTGAGGCTATAACGAAACAAAATCGCAGTGGGAACCAGCAGGGTGATGGCGACAAACAAGGTCGCCGGACCCAACAACAGACCGGCGGTAAGCCCTGACCCTTTCTGCGAATCCGCCTGTAGCATTTTGGTCTTAAGCCTTGAAGACCTTGTCCCACCACTCTTTCATGGCAGCGTCATTCTTGGCAAAGAATTCGTAATTCAGATCCTTCAGGCGCTTTTGTTCTTCTGCCGTAAAGCCGATGCGCTTTTGCAGGTCCGGTGCAACAACCGCGTTGGTGACCGTTGCGTTGTAGCCCATATCGACTGCAAAAGCCTCTTGCGCGCTCTTTTCGAGCATCGCATTCATGTAGGCGTAGGCCGGTTCCTTGTTGGGGGCATTTTTCGCAATGGAGAAACCAGTGATGTAAAGCGGAATGCCTTCTGAAGCCGCCACTGATTCAACTGAAATACCTGCGTTCTGCCACTGCACGGCACGTGCCTTCCACATGATACCGATGCCGATTTCTTCGGTTTTCAAAGCCTGTGCAAAAGCTTCGTTGGTCGGATAAATGCGCGCGCCGCCTTTCTTGGAAGCCAGCAGCACCCCTTTGGCCTTCTCAAAATCGGTCATGGATGCGCCATTGGTGGCCGCCAGCGAGGCCGCCATGATCACAAACAGATACTGAATATCGATGTAGCCAATCTTGTTACCCCACTTCGGATCAAACGCTTCCTTGAAACTGGTTGGCGCAGGCTTGATCAACTTCGGGTTGTAAACCACAACCTTTCCGGAATAGATTTGACCAATCCCGTAGGGGTACTTCATGTTGGGCATCAAAAATTTCGCGTTTGGAATTTTTGAATAATCCAGAGGCTCGAGCAGGTCAAGCCCGTTCATCTCAAACATGTTGGCCGACGAAAAACCCTGAATGTCCACTGATCCACGCGGCAGGCGCTTTTCAGCCACCATTTTTGCGCGGCGCGGTGCATCGGACGCTTGATCCTGTACCACCTCGATGCCCTTTGGCTTCAGGTAAGGATCGTCCACATTCTTGGTCAGCAACTTGGCGTAATCTCCGCCCCACGTACCGACCACGACACGTAGCTGCTGCGCAAACGCAGAGCCAAAGTAAAGCGCGCCAGTTCCAAAGGCCGCCAATTGCAGCATCTGACGGCGTTTGAATGAAAGATTTTGACTACGAGACATGGGAGTACCTCTTTATGCTACCGATTGCTTTCCAAAGGATAGACAAGCCCGGTAGTTTTGGCCCATCCTATCCATAGTTCATCGTCCTTCTTCGGCTCTTGAACACCTTCGCGATTAGCGACTTGCACCACCACACGCGTCGACTCACCGACGCGCAGATGAACTTCGATCGCCGCGCCCAGGTAAGAAATGTACTCGACCCGACCCAGCATACGGTTGTCTGCCGACTCCGGCACATCACCAAACATGACGCGCTCCGGTCGAAGCGCAAGACTGGAGGGTCCGATTGGGCAATGATCAGGCACGACGAAACTCAACCCGTCATTGCTTTCAAAGCTGCCGACTGCCGTAACCCGACCATCAATAAAAAAGCTTTGCCCGATAAAGCTTGCGACGTACCGGTCAGCCGGACGCTCGTAAATGTCGCGTTTGGAGCCGATTTGCCGCACACGCCCCTCGCTCATGACCACCAGGCGATCTGCTACCGTCAGCGCCTCTTCCTGATCATGCGTTACAAGCACGGTCGTGATGCCGAGTTTGCGCTGCAATTCCCGAATCTCCTGGCGCACCTCCACGCGCAATTTCGCGTCAAGATTGGACAAGGGCTCGTCAAGCAACAAAATATCGGGCTCAATCGCCAGGGCCCGCGCCAGCGCAACGCGCTGCTGCTGTCCGCCGGACATCTGGCGCGGATAGCGATCCCCGAAGCCATCAAGCCTTACCAGACGCAGCGCATCGACCACGCGTTTCTCGATCTTGCCTTGATCGATCTTGCGCATTTCCAGACCAAAGGCGACGTTCTGGGACACCGTCATATGCGGGAACAACGCATAACTCTGAAAAACAAGACCGCAATTGCGACGCCAGGGTGGCAGCGTTGTGACGTCCTTGGACCCAATCGAGATCAAACCTGAGGACGGCGTTACGAAGCCGGCCGTCATGCGAAGCGTCGTCGTCTTGCCGCAGCCAGAAGGCCCCAGCAGAACCACAAATTCACCATCCGCAACGGTCAGCGATACATCATCGACGACCGTCAAATTTCCGTAATTCTTTGCAAGGTGCTCAATATGAAGTTGTGCCATTCAGACTACCCGGCTCAGTTTGACGTAATGGTCGGTGATGAGCAGCGCGACACTGATCATGACAATTTGCATGACCGATGCGGCAGCCACCGTGGGATCGATTTTCCACTCCAGATACTGAAGAATGGCAATTGGCAAAGTGGTCCGCCCCGGCCCAACAAGAAACAGACTCATTTCAAGATTCCCAAAAGAATTAACAAAGCCAAAAAGCGCAGCTGCGACGATCCCCGGGCGAATGGTCGGCAATGTGATCCGCCAAAAAGTCACAAAATGATTCGCGCCGAGATTTTGTGCAGCCTCTTCGATCGTGCGATCCATGCCCGCCAGACTTGCAGTCACCAGACGCACGGTCCACGGTATGACAATCAGCGTATGGGCCGCGACCAAACCCCAAAATGAACCCATCAGAGGGATTTTGGTAGCAACCTCCGCCTCAATCTGGAAGACGTACATCGAAGTGCCAAGCACGACACCCGGTACGATCAAAGGCGCCAGCAAAAGTGCGGCGATCCACTGCTGACCGACGAACTTTCTTCGCGCCACCACCAGACTGGCCGGAACGCCAAGCACCAGGCCGATGCCTGTGGCCAGCAGCCCAACCTGCATGCTCAGGACAAACCCACTGGCGAAGACTTTGTTATGCGTTACTTCTTCAAACCAGCGCAGCGTGTAGCCCTCAGGCGGGAAACTGGGGATCTCCTGCTGGAAAAATGCCAGCCAGGTAACAAAGAACAGTGGCATCAGGATGAACGCCATCGAAATGGCGGCCATCCCCCGCAGCGCCACTCGTCCTAGCTTTGCTTCATTCAACGCGATTAATCCTCAGGCTGCTGTCGAATCTAGTGAAGCACTTCATTCTTGTGAAATTGCCCGGCTTTCATGATCATCGAAAGATCGCGACCCTGATTCTGGAGCAGGCCGAGATTCTTCAATGGATTGCCGTTGACCAGCAGCATGTCAGCAAACGCGCCAGCCTTGAGTGTGCCCAGTTTGCCTTCCATCCGAACGACTTGAGCGCCGATACTGGTAGCTGAACGGATGATTTCAATCGGACTGACAACCTCGGAACGAAGCTGGAATTCGCGCGACTGTTCGACCTGCAGCTGACCGAGCAGATCGGTGCCATAGGCCACAGGAACACCGGCTTTCTTGCATATTTCAAGCGAGCGCAACGCACCTTCAATCACCATATCGTTCTTGGCCAGCATGTCAGCCGTCATACCAAACTCGCTAGCACGCTCTTTCATGGCGTAATAGGTGACCAGATTGGCAATCAGGATCATGCCCTTCTCAGCCATCAACTTGGCTGCAGGCGCATCGATCAGGTTGCCGTGCTCAATTGTCCGCACCCCGGCATGTGCCGCGCGCGTAATGGCTTCCGGCGTGTAGGCGTGAGCGCAGACGTAGCGACCAAAGGCGGTCGCCTCTTCAACCGCCGCGCTGGCTTCCTCCATGCTGAATTGCAGACTGGTCAATGGATCATAGGGCGAAGCCACACCACCCGACATCATGATCTTGACGTGATCGGCCCCTTGTCGCATTTGTTCGCGTGCGGCGCGACGCACCTCGGTAACACCGTCTGATACACACATCGTGAAGGACATTGCGTTGCAGCAGTGGCAGCGCATACCGTAATCGGTTCGACGGCGCGAATCAGAATGGCCCCCAGTGGGACCTATCGCCTGTCCGGCGATAAAAAGTCGAGGTGCGGCAATATTGCCTTTTTCGACTGCTTCCTTGATCCCCCAGTCAGCACCACCCGTGTCACGAACCGTTGTAAAGCCACGGTCGATCATGCCCTTCATGAGACCCACAGCACGCGCCGTCATCAAGGTCAGGGGAATGTTCTCAAGGCTGCGAATATAGACCTCGCTCAGGAAAACGTGCACATGACTGTCGATCAGTCCCGGCATCAAGGTTCGCCCACCACAATCAATCACCGTGGCAAGTTCGCTCTTGATTGGCTTTTCGGACACCTCACGAATGGTGGCGCCCTCCACCAGCAATTCGTAGCCGTCCCTGACCTCATCCAAACTCGGTTCGAGGAGCTGGAAATTCTTGAAGAGATATTGGCTCATGAAGACGTGGTTCCTTTTTCGCTGGGATCCCGCAGGCGGCAACTGCGGTGATTTGCATAGTGAATTCTGTTGCCGAGTGCATCCTACCAAATTGACGGGGAGCCGGGAAATTCAAAACGCAGCAAACGACCGCTTGCAGGTCCAAAAAGATCGGCTTTTGTAGCCGGATTGACGCCCCGCGTTAGTCGATTTTCATTGGTGTCGCATTGCCATTCCCATGGGGCTGCCTGACCTCAGCCGACAGGTGTCGCCCAGGCGGCATCTTCGGCCTGATCTTTATCGCCGCACTGCTGCTGATCGGTCTGCCGTGGCTGGCGTTCGTTGCCTGAGAGACTGCGGCAAGTCAACTGTTTGGAACGGCCTGCGCTGCAGGCTTGTTGCGTAACTGCCGGCGCAGGATCTTGCCCAAATTGGTCTTGGGCAGGGGTTCGCTGCTGAACTCGATGATTTTGGGCACCTTGTAGCCGGTCAGGTGTTGCCGGCAATGCTCAAGCAGGGCCTGCTCGGTCAGCGTTGGATCGAGCTTCACGACGACGATCTTGACCAGTTCACCGGACTTCTCGTCGGGCACTCCGACTGCGGCGACCTCGGCCACACCGGGATGAAGCGCGACAACATCCTCGATCTGATTGGGGAAAACCTTGAATCCCGACACGATGATCATGTCCTTCTTGCGATCGGTGATGGTGAAGTAGCCACGCGCGTCCATGAAACCCATGTCGCCGGTGCGCAACCAGCGCTCCGATGTGAAAACCTTGATGGTTTCGTCGGGCCGGCACCAGTAGCCGGCCATGACCTGCGGGCCGCGCACACAGATTTCGCCAACTTCACCCTGCGCGAGTTGCTGGTCATCGTCGTCAAGCACGGCGGCCTCGGTCGAAGGAAACGGCATGCCGATGGTGCCGGTCCAGTCCTCGATGTTCAGCGGGTTGCAGATCGCGCCCGGCGAAGTCTCGGTCAAGCCGTAAGCCTCGATGAGGGGCACGCCGGTCGCCTTCTTCCAGCGCTGCGCGACCACGCGCTGCACCGCCATGCCGCCGGCGTTGGCGACCTTGAGCCCGCTGGTGTCGACCTGCGCGAATCCAGGGTCATCGAGCAGGGCCCGGTACAGCGTATTGACGCCGATCATGACCGTGAATCGGTATTTTTTCAGATCATGAATGAAAGCCGGCATGTCCCTCGGGTTGGTGATCAGGACCGTGTGCGCGCCAATCTTCATGAACACCAGGCTGGAGTTGAGTGCATACACGTGATAGAGCGGCAGCGGGCAGATAAACACTTCCTTGCCAGCCAGCAGATCGTGCGCGATCCAGGCACCAACCTGCTGCAGGTTGGCAACCATATTGCCATGCGTCAATACAGCGCCCTTGGCGACACCCGTGGTGCCGCCGGTGTACTGCAAAAAAGCCGTGTCGGCGTGCGTCAGGGGCACGTCTTGCAGGTCCTGCCCATGCCCGGCGCGCAAGGCTGCGTTGAATTCAATAGCGCCGGCAATCTTCCATTTGGGCACCATGTGCTTGAGGTATTTCACCGCAAGGTTGGTGATAATTTCCTTGGCCATCGCAAACATGTCGCCGACCTCGGTCGTGATGACGGCTGGGCTCAGCGTCAGATTGCGCTCCAGCACCTCCTGCAGGGTATGGGCAAAATTCTCCAGCACGACGATGGCCACGGCGCCCGAGTCTTTGAGCTGGTGTTCCAACTCGGGCACGGTGTACTGCGGATTGACGTTCACCACCACCATGCCGGCGCGCAGAACGCCGAACAATGCCACCGGGTACTGCAACAGGTTGGGCATCATGATGGCGACCCGATCGCCTTTTTGCAGGCCGAGCGACTTCTGCAGGTAGGCGGCGAAGTCCCGGCTCAAGCGGTCGAGTTCGGCATAGCTGATCGACGCGCCCATGTTGCTGTAGGCGGGCAGTTTTCCGAAGCGCTGACAACTGCGCAGCAACACATCCTTGAGCGAGGCAAACTCATTCAAATCAACCTCGGCTGGAATGCCGCTCGGGTAGTGATTCAACCAGATTCGTTCCATATTGACCTCCCTTTCGCCGATGTCATCACGCACGGCTTTTGTGGTGTTTACTGTAACCCGGCGGCGCAAAATACGACAGCTTTTTTTGATCAGAAGTTGATCGCCGCCAAACTCGAACGCCGTCGTTTCAGGCGCTCCGACCCGCCTGTACCGCGCGCGCCAGGTCCTGTAAAACGGCCACGGTGCTATCCCAGCCAATGCAGGCGTCGGTAACGCTTTGGCCGTAGCGCAGACCGGCGCGCCCATTGATGATGTCCTGACGCCCTTCAACCAGATGGCTCTCGATCATGACGCCGCAGATGGTGCTGCTGCCACTGGCAAGCTGCTGTGCGATGTCGGCCGCCACAATGGGCTGGCGTGCCGCGTCTTTGCTGCTGTTGCCATGGCTGCAGTCAATCACCAGGCGCATCGGCAAGCCCGCAGCCTGTAGCGCCAGCGCAGCGCGCTCGACGCTGGCAGCGTCGTAGTTCGGCCCCTCGTTGCCCCCTCTGAGAACCAGGTGACCGTCGGGGTTGCCGGTAGTCGTGATCACGGTCGCCCTGCCCTCCAGTGAGATCGTTGGAAAGCGGTGCGCCTGCGCCGCCACGTGGATGGCGTCGATGGCAGCGCCGACACCACCCTGGATGGCGTTCTTGAAGCCAACCGGCGCCGACAGCGCAGAGGCCATCTGACGGTGCAGCGGGCTCTCCACGGTGCGCGCGCCAATGGCGCCCCAACTCAACAATTCAGCGTAATACTGCGGCGTCACCAGGTCCAGGATTTCAGAGGCGGCGGGTACACCGAGCCGGGCACACTCCAGCAAAATGTGGCGCGCCTGGCGCAGCCCCTCGCCGATGTCGCCCCGGCCATCGAGATCCGGGTCATAAATCAGGCCCTTCCAGCCCATGCGGGTGCGCGGCTTCTCAAAATAAACACGCATCACGATCAGCAACTCGTCGGCCAACCGGCTTGATGCTTCCCGCAGGCGAGCCGCATATTCAAGCGCTGATGCCGGCTCGTGCACCGAGCATGGCCCAACGATGACCAACAACCGGTCATCGTCGCCGCGCAAAATGGAACGGATGGCCGTGCGTGAGGCCGCAATGAATGCCGCTTCGATTTCGCTGGCGGGCAGTTCCTGGCGCAACAACCGGGGCTCGGGCAGCGCTTGCGACTGCGCAATATGGACGTCGTGGATCAAAGTGCTCATGTCGGGTCAAGAGAGATGTCAGATGGGTCAATGCGCCAAGTGTCGCAGAAGCAGATTCACCGTCGCCCGATCCTGCACGCCCTGCTGCAATGTCAAGTAACATGCCCGAAACCAACACCGGGGGTTGCCACGTGTTTGATTTCCACAAGCCTGAATGGCTGTATGAAGCGCTGCCATATGTTTATGTGATTGCCGGGGCGGCGACCATTGCGAATCTGGGCAGCATCCTGTCCCTGGCCAGCGGCATTTTGCTGATCTCGGCGGGCGTGTTTATCTGGTGGATGAGACGAAGCTATCGCCAGGACAACAAACGCGTTGCAATCGATCGCAGAGCCGCTGAACGCCGGTCTGCCGATCGCATGGAACTCAATCGCAGAAACCTTGTGCGCCGGCAGGCCGAGCGCCGAGGCCGTTAAGCCGCAAGCGCAGCGCCCGGCGAGAATCCAGACGCGCGTTCACGCTTGCATCGCGCTCAGCGCCAGCGCCGCCACACAGGCCACGATCAGACCGATGCTGCACCAGGCTGCCACTTGCGACCACGCACTGCTGCGCGCCTGACCCATCAGGCCCGCATCGCGCGCCAGCAGTTGCAGGGCCAGCACATGCAGCGGCAGCATCACGGCATTGACAACCTGGCTGGTGTAGATAAAAGGGATCAACGGCAGGCCCGGCAAGGAGACCACGCTGGCGGCGGCCACGGTCAGTCCGACAAAGGCGGCATAGAACCAATGGAAATGGCGCGAGTCCAGATCCAGCGAGGCCGGCTCACCCACACCTTCTGCAATCGAATAGGCCGTGGCGATGGGCACCACCGCCGCCGCCAGAAGCGACGCGCCCAGCAGGCCCGCGCCAAACAGCACAGTTGCAAACGAACCCGCCAGCGGGCGCAGCGCGGCGGCGGCATCGCCGGCATCGCTGATGTGCACGCCGGCCCGGTGCAAGGTAGCAGCGCAGGCAACGGCAACGGCCAGCCCGATGACCCCGGTCAACACCGATCCGATGATCACATCGACACGCTCCCAGCGCAGCTGCTCCACTGCAATCTTCTTGTCTACAACGTAGGACTGGATGAACGCCAGCCCCCAAGGCGCCAGCGTCGTGCCCAGCGTGGCCGCCACGGCAATCCAGCCAAGTTTGTCATCTGGCATGTGCGCCACGATGGCGTGGTGCCAGACCAGCGACCAGTCCGGCCCCGCCAGAATGCCGTCAACGATGTACAGCGCCAGCGTCGATGACACCAGCAGCAGGACGCGCTCGATGCGGTGAAACGAGCCCAGCACCACCATCAGCGAAATCAGCACCGCCGCAATCGGCGCGCTGACCCAGGAAGGAATGCCCGCCAGCGAACCGGCCGCCGAGATGCCGGCGTATTCGGCGCAAATGGTGCCGAAGTTGGCGAACAGCAATCCCACGATCGCAAAGTAACCCCAGCCACGGCCCCAGTGATCGCGGATGACGCCGACAAAGCCCTTGCCCGTGGCCGCGCCGATACGCACC
The DNA here is from genome assembly GCA_903914175.1 of uncultured beta proteobacterium. GTDB lineage: Bacteria > Pseudomonadota > Gammaproteobacteria > Burkholderiales > Burkholderiaceae_C > Rhodoferax. The sequence goes on from CAIWNX010000060.1 coordinate 16,570, forward strand.
GCCATCAGGTGAAACTGCACCAGCAGCACGGTCGACAGCGGAATGATCCAGAGCAGTTGATAACCATGGTCAGTGCCGAGCATGGAATAGGTGGTGATGCCAGCCGGGTCGTCGTCTGACAGACCGGCCAGCAAGCCGGGCCCCAGCACGGCCAGAAAAGCAGCCCACGCGCCAGCGCCGCGAGCCCTCAAGGCATCAAACCGCAAGCCGATGCCACGCCTGTGATGCGCCACCGCGTGCGGCGGTGCCAGGGCGCGCGCGCGTTGGCGTTTGATGCGGTTGCTGTGACTGCTCAATTCAGTTCATCTCAGACAAATCAGATTGCCTTCGTGGAAACACCAATGCCAGGGTTCGTATTGATAACCCCAACGATTGCTGCTCGGGTACGACAGACTGTAACCAAATTCGGCGGCGTGCGACTCAGTCGCTCACAAAGTGTGCGGTCTCCCGATTTTGGGCGATTCCACGCAATTTACGGGTGCGCCATCTTTGCATACCCAGCTAAATGCCGGCCAACTCGCTCAGCAAACGCTGCGCCAGCACCGTCGCTACTTGCCGCCGGTAGTTCGATGCGGTGACGGTGCTGCGCATGGGGCTGACCTGCTTTTGCACCAGTTTGCCCAAAGCCGCCAGTGTTTCGTCGTTCACCGGTTTGCCGCACAGCGCATCCGTGCCGCTGAGCAGGATCGGTTGCGAGTTGGTGCCGGTGAGGGCCACGCGCAGATCGGTCAGCACGCCACCTTCCAGCAGCGCGCGCATCGCAACGCCAGCTAGGGGGAAGTCGACTGCACCGCGCACCCGCGCCTTGCGGTAGGCGCAGACCATGGCTTGCGCTTGCGGCGGGATGCGCACGCCCATGACCAATTCGCCCGGATGCAGCTTGATGGCTTTGGCGCCGTCGTCCTGATAAAAGTCGGCCAGTGGCAGCGTGCGCAAACCGGCGCTGCTCAGAAGCTCCAGCGTGGCGTCCAGGGCGATCAGCGCTGGCGCCAGGTCGCCGCTCCAGGCGGCGTGACAGCGCGCGCCCTGTGGCGCGACGTGGCAGGTGTCGCCGCGGTGCTTGAGGCAGTAGTTGTTCGACTCGCGCCACCACTCGCTCTGGTTGTAAAAAACGCAGCGTGTGTCCAGACACAGATTGCCGCCCAGCGTGGCCACGCTGCGGTGGCCCGGTGCGGCAATGGAGACGGCCGCCTGCGCCAGCACCGGCAACTCGGCTTTGATGTCGGGATGGTCGGCAAGATGCTGCAGCGTCACGCCGGCGCCAATCTGCCAGGCGATGCCGTCGCGGCTCAGGTGTTGCAGTTCTTCGATGCCGCCCAGGTCCACCAGCATGTCAGGGCTGCCGATGCCGCGGCGCAGATTGGGCATCAGATCGGTGCCGCCGGCGATCACGCGCGCCTGCGGATGGGCCGCCAGCAGTTCAACAGCTTCCAACGCCGAGGTTGGCGAGCGCAGTAAAAAAGGTGTCATCGCATCCACATCAGGCCTGCGCTTTCTGCAAGGCAGCGGCCTTGGCCGCCGCAAGTTTGAGTGCGCGCTTGCGTGCCACCAGGGCGTCGAGCATGCGGTCCGGCGAGGCTGGCAGTTCGTGCAAACGCAAGCCGGTGGCGTGCGCAATGGCGTTGGTCATGGCCGGCAGAAAGCCGGACAGCGAGCCCTCCCCCGCTTCCTTGGCGCCGAAGGGTCCGTTCGGATCGGGCGCCTCGATGATGTAGGTCTCGATCGGTGGCGACTCGACGATGTTGGGAATGCGGTAGTCCAGAAAATTGGCGCGCATGTGCAGGCCGTTGTGGTACTGCGTTTCTTCGCAGAGCGCCTGGCCCATGCCCATCCAGACTGAGCCCTGAATCTGCCCTTCCACCGCCAATGGGTTGATGGCGCGACCGCAATCGTGCGCCACCCAGACCTTGACCACGCGCACCATGCCGGTGTCTTCGTCCACTTCAACCTCGACCACCTGCGCCGCGTAGGAATAGCCGGCGCTGGTGCCCACCGCCGCGCCACGGAACTTGCCGCCCTGCGTCTCGCGTGGTGTCGACCAGTGGCCGCGCGCCGTCACCGTGCCGCCGACTTGCAGCGCCAGCGTCACGACATCCTTGTAGCTCAGCAGTTTGTCGCTGCCGCTCACGCCGTAACTCTCGCCCATGCATTCGACGCTTTCAACCGGCACGCCGAGTTTCTTCGCTGCGGCGTCCAGCAAAATCTGCAGCAGTGCCTTGCCGGCGTTGATGGCGGCATTGCCGACCATGAACGAGACGCGCGAGGAGTAAGAGCCGTTGTCTTTGGGTGTCACCGCGCTGTCGTTGGCCACCACACGCAGCCGGTCCATCGACAAGCCCATCACCTCGGCGACCATTTGCGCCAGCAACGTCGAAGAGCCCTGGCCGATATCGGCGGCGCCAGTCAGCACCGTGATGCCGCCGTCGAAGTCGAGCTTGAGGTTGACCACCGCGTGCGGCTCGCCGCTCCAGTGCACCGGCTTGGCCGAACCGCTGGCGTAGTGCGAACAGGCCAGCCCCAGGCCGCGGCCTTTGGGCATGTTGGCGCGGCGCTCGTTCCAACCGGAAGCCTTTTGCACGATGTCCAGACACTCGGCCAGACCGCAGGAATTGACCTGCAGGTCGTTGATGGTGCGCGTCGGAATCGGCAGCAAATTGGCACGGCGCAGGGCGAAGGCATCAAGGCCCAGCGTCTGCGCCATGGTGTCGAGCATCGATTCAAACGCGTGGCGCACGTCAACCGAACCGTGACCGCGCATGGCGCCATTGGGCGGCGTGTTGGTGTAAACGCGCAGACCGTAGTAGCGGCAGGCCGGCAACTGGTACATGGCGTGCAACAGCGAGCCCGCGTACAGAATCGTGACCAGGCCGTAACCGGCGTAAGCGCCGCCGCGTTGCACCACTTCACAGTCGACCGCCTTGATGATGCCGGCACTGGACAGGCCGATCTTCAGACGCACATCGGTCTCGGGCCGACCCCGGTGCGTGATGAAGGATTCTTCGCGCGAGAGTTCGAGCTTGACCGTAGCCTGCGCGGCACGTGCCAGTAGCGAGGCAATGATTTCGAAATTGAGCGTCTCGGTGCGGTGCCCGAAACCACCACCAACAAAAGGCTTGATGACACGGATCTGCGCCGCGTCGAGCTGCAGGCACTGCGCCAGTATCAGGTGCACGTAATACGGCACTTGCGACACCGTGTGCAGCGTCAGGCGCCCACGCTCGGCGTCCCAGCTCGCGAGCGACGCATTGGGCTCCATCATGGCGTGCGTCACTTCGGCGTAATGAAAACGCTCTTCCAGCAATAAGTCGGCCGCAGCAAAGCCGCCTTCCACATCGCCAAACGTGTGATCCACATCGCGCGCAATATTGCCCGGCTGGTCATCGTGCAGTTGAAAGGCTTCGGCAGCGCGCGCACTGGTGGCGTCAAAGTGCGTTGGCAGCGGCTCCAGATCGAGCACGATGGCGGCCAGCGCCGCGCGCGCCGTCGCCTGGTCGATGGCAGCAACAGCGGCAACCGGCTCGCCGCAGTAGCGCACACGTTCGCGCGCCAGCGGAAATTCGTTTTGCGCAATCGGGATCACGCCATAGGGCACATCGCACACATCACCGGTGATGACGGCGTGCACGCCCGGCATGGCCTGGGCGCGGCTGATGTCGATGCTGCGGATGCGCGCATGCGCCAGCGGGCTGCGCAGAATAGCGCCAACCAGCGCGTCGCGCGCGGGCAGATCGGCCGTGTAGCGCGCCTGGCCAGAGACTTTTTCGACGCCGTCGATCAGCGCCTGGCGCACACCAATAGCGTGCTGCATGTGGGTCGCAGTGCGGTTTTCGGTATCCATGATGTGGCTCAGGTGGGTGCGGCCAGCGCGGCAGCGGCCGCCTGCACCGATTCGATGATCTTGACGTAGCCGGTGCAGCGGCAGATGTTGCCCGACAGCGCTTCACGGATCTGGTCTTCACTCGGATCGCTCTCGCGCAACAGCAGTGCCTGCGCCGCCATCACCATGCCCGGCGTGCAGAAGCCGCATTGCGTGCCGAGCTTGTCGTTGAAGGCACTCTGCAGCGCACTCAAGCGCCCGTTGTTTGCCAGCGCTTCGATCGTCTGCACTTCCTTGCCCTCGCAGCGGCAGGCCAGTGTGATGCACGAGAGCGTCGGCTTGCCATCCACCAGCACGGTGCAGGCGCCACATTCGCCGCCATCGCAGCCGCGCTTGGATCCGGTCAGGCCCAACTGCTCGCGCAGGTAGTCGAGCAGCAGGGTGTGCTCGGCCACCGCGTCTTCGCGTGCGCGGCCGTTGACGCTGAGATTGACAATTCGTTTCGCCACTGCTTACTCCTTGGGCCGCAGGTCACGCACACGCACGGCCTTGCCCTGCGAACGGGGGATTTCACCCGGCAGCTTGACCAGCACGTCGGTCGTAATGCCAACCATCGATTTGACGTGGTGCTTCACGTCGCGCGCAATCGCCGGGTAGGCCTGCGCATCGACGCCGAATTGCGCCTCGACCTCAATCGTGACGTGGTCCAGCGTGCCGCGTCGCTCCACCAGCAACTGGTAATGTGGCGCGATCATGGGCCGTCCCACCAGCACCGCCTCGATCTGCGATGGATAGACGTTGACGCCGCGAATGATCAGCATGTCATCGCTGCGACCGGTGATGCGCAGAATGCGCAAGTGCGTGCGCCCGCAATCGCAAGGCGCGGTGGTGACGCGCGTGATGTCGCGCGTGCGGTAGCGCAGCATCGGCAACGCCTGCTTCGTCAGCGTGGTGATCACCAGTTCGCCGGCATCGCCCTCGGGCACCGGGGCTTGTGTTTCGGGGTCGAGCACTTCAAACAGGAAGTGATCTTCCCAACCGTGCAGACCGGCCTGCGCCGGGCATTCGCAGGCCACGCCCGGGCCCATGATTTCGGACAGGCCGTAGATGTCGATC
>CAIWNX010000061.1 GCA_903914175.1 uncultured beta proteobacterium
GTATGTATTTGACACCCCCCTTGACGAAATGACGGAATGACGGAATAGCAAATCACCCCAGACATGAGGGAGCCACACCCGCCCTGCCCCGGCGCGTGCCGCTGCTCCTCCAGGTCGCTTTACCGCACCTTTGGAGGACACCCTGATGACACCCGACCCCACCAATCCGCGCACAGCGGTCCTGGCCCTGGACCTTGGCACCACCACCGGCTGGGCCCTGCGCTCGGTCGGCGGCCCCATCGCACACGGCTTTGTGAGTTTCAAGTCCCAGCGCTTTGAAGGCGGCGGCATGCGCTACCTGCGCTTCAAACGCTGGCTCACCGACATCAAGACCACTGTGGGCGACACACAGGGCATTGGCGCCGTTTATTTCGAGGAGGTGAGGCGTCACCTCGGTGTTGACGCCGCGCACGTCTACGGCGGTCTGATGGCCACACTCACAGCCTGGTGCGAGCACCACCAGATCCCCTACCAAGGTGTGCCGGTGGGAACCATCAAACGCCACGCCACTGGCAAGGGCAACGCCAGCAAAGGCGATGTCATCGCGGCGATGAAGGCCAAAGGACATCCCGTCACCGACGACAACGAAGCCGATGCGCTGGCGCTGCTGCACTGGTCCATGACCCAGGGCGCGACGGGAGACCAGCCATGAGCCTCAGCTGCGCACTGGGTCGCTTGATCGGCCAGACACCCGCCACCGAGAGCGAACTGCGTGCCATGCGCGCCGCCGCCTGGCACAAGCAAGGCATCCTGGTGGTCGACCCCGATTTGATCCGAGACGAGTGGGAACACCAGAGCCTGATCAACATCGGCAATCGGCTCTTTGGCCGACGCACGCCCGCACCGCCAACCAAGGAGCAGCGCCATGGGTAGGAAGATCGCCGTCGAGCCCCTGCAGCACGGCTGCCTGGTCGAACTGCCCGGCGCTCGCGTGGCTGAATGGATCAGCGAAGGCGAGGAAGGTACGACCCACCGCACCGAACACTTTCGAACTGTCGATTCGCTTGGGCTGTTGCTCCGCAATGGTGCGATCAACCAAGCGATGCACGACGCTGGCCAGGACTTTGCACGCACCTTTGTCTTTGCCCAGATGAGTCCGGCAGGCTCCGCGCCGCTGAACCGTATCCCCGGTGGCCAGTGGAAGGACAGCATGACCGAGCGCTGTGCCTGGGCTCGCAAACACCTCGGCGAGGCTCTGGACGCGGTGGGCGGCATTGGCAGTCCCGGAGGCTGCGCCGTCTGGCACGTGGCCGGTTTGGGTCGCAGCGTGCGTGAGTGGTCGGCGCTGCAAGGGTGGAACGGGCGCGCACTCAACCAGTACGAGGCCAAGGGAATCTTGGTGGGTGCTTTGGGGGTGCTGGCGGTGCACTATGGCTATGGCACTCGATAGAATGACTTGTCAGGACGGTGTCCGGACGTTAAGATAGGCCATTCTTTCAGAAAAGGAACCCTTTGTGACTGCTGCTGTCCATTCCAAATCCGAGCGCATTGACGTGCGCGCCAGCACGCCGGTGAAGCAATTGCTTCAGGAGGCAGCGCGTGTGGCGCACAAGAACGTCAGTGAATTTTTGCTGGATGCGGGCATCACTGCAGCCAATCAAACGCTTGCCGATCGCACCCGCTTTGAGTTGACACCAAAGAAATGGCTGGAGTTTCAGTCGGCACTGGACAGACCGGTGAGCGTCAAACCGAAGCTCAAGAAGCTCATGACCGAATCGGGGATGCTTGGTTGAACTCGCAGGGTTACGAGCCAGTTCACAA
>CAIWNX010000062.1 GCA_903914175.1 uncultured beta proteobacterium
CGCCTATCTGACGCACCCGGTGTTCAACACCTACCACTCCGAGACCGGCATGCTGCGCTACATCCGGCGCCTGAGCGACAAGGACCTGGCGCTGGACCGCAGCATGATTCCGCTGGGCAGTTGCACCATGAAGCTCAACGCCACCAGCGAGATGATTCCGATCACCTGGCCCGAGTTCGCTGCGCTGCATCCGTTTGCGCCGCAGGACCAATTGCTGGGTTACCAGGAACTTGACGAGCAACTGCGCGCCTGGCTGTGCCAGGCCACGGGCTACGCCGGCATCAGCCTGCAGCCCAATGCCGGCTCGCAGGGCGAGTACGCGGGTCTGCTGACGATCCGCGCCTACCACGCTGCGCACGGCCAAGGCCACCGCAACATCTGCCTGATTCCGTCGAGCGCGCACGGCACCAATCCGGCCAGCGCGCAGATGGCGGGGCTGACGGTGGTCGTGACGGCCTGCGACGCGCAAGGCAATGTAGATCTGGCCGATCTGAAGGCGAAATGCGAACAGCACAGCGCCAACCTGGCGGCGGTGATGATCACCTACCCCAGCACGCACGGCGTGTTCGAGACCAGCGTCAAGGAGTTGTGCGCGCTGGTGCATTCACACGGCGGCCGCGTCTACGTCGATGGCGCCAACATGAACGCACTGGTCGGCGTGGCCGCGCCCGGCGAGTTCGGCGGTGACGTCAGCCACCTGAACCTGCACAAGACCTTCTGCATCCCGCACGGCGGTGGCGGCCCTGGCGTCGGTCCGGTCTGCGTGGTGGCCGATCTGGTCCCTTACCTGCCCGGCCATGCAACCGGCGGCGTGAAGGGTGTGGGTGCTGTATCTGCTGCGCCACTCGGCAACGCAGCCGTACTGCCGATCAGCTGGATGTACTGCCGCATGATGGGCCCGGACGGCCTGCAGGCCGCAACCGAAGTCGCGATCCTGGCCGCCAACTACATCAGCAAACGCCTGAAAGACCACTACCCGACGCTCTACGCCAGCGCCAACGGCCACGTGGCACACGAGTGCATTCTGGACCTGCGGCCCTTGAAGGAAAGCAGCGGCGGCGTGCACGGCGTATCAGCCGAGGACGTTGCCAAGCGCCTGATGGACTACGGTTTTCACGCGCCAACGCTGAGCTTCCCGGTGCCCGGCACGCTGATGGTGGAGCCCACCGAGAGCGAAACACTGGAAGAACTCGACCGCTTCATCAACGCCATGATCGCCATCCGCGGCGAGATCGCCAAGGTCGAGCAAGGGCTCTGGCCGCAGGACAACAACCCGCTCAAGCACGCTCCGCATACGGCGGCCTCGCTGCTCGGTGATGTATGGGATCGACCCTACTCGCGTGAAGTGGGCGGCTTTCCGCTGGCGACCCTCAAAGACGTCAAATACTGGCCGCCCGTGGGGCGGGTTGACAACGTTTGGGGTGATCGGAATCTGTTCTGTTCTTGTGTGCCTGTTGCAGAACTGGCTGACTGAGTTCTGAACAACTACCTCAGCTTTTGAGACAGGCCGGGTCTCGCCCCGGGGCTTCGTGTCGGGATATGCGCCCCTGATCCGCCCGCCTCTGCGCTACTCGCCTCCTCATAACGGCGGGGAACAGCCAGAACAACCGGTGTGATGAGTGACCATGTTGGCCAGCCAGAGCTGTTGAGGTATTGGATTTCCTCGCCGTTGAGGCAGGGCTGAGCAGCGCAGCGACAGGTGGATCAGGGCTGGCGTTGTCCGAGCGAAGTGAGTTTAGCCAGACCCCACCTGGCGCGAGCAGCGCAAGGAACCGCGCAGCGGCCCTGACGTCGGCTCGCCTTCTCTTTGCTTACTTTCTCTTGGCGAAGCAAGAGAAAGTGAGTCGCCCGCAGGGGCGAGACCCGGCTTATCGGCAAAACATTAGCGCATCCCGAGTTCACGGCCCGTATGCAACCGGCCGCACCGCCCCGCGTCAATGCACCACGCGCTCAAAGCTGAACTGCCCCGGCGCCCGGATCGGATCGACATCTACGGGAATCACATCCTTCGGCGCAAACTTGCCTTCGAGCAGCAGTTTGGACAGCGGATTCTCGATGCGCTGCTGAATCGCACGCTTCAGAGGCCGCGCACCAAACACCGGGTCGAAACCAACCTTGGCCAGTTCGGCCAGTGCGGCCGGCGACACCTCGAGCACCAGGTCCATCTTGGCCAGGCGAGCCTGCAGCACCTTGATCTGGATCGCTGCAATCTTGGCGATGTGCGAAGCGTCGAGTGCATGGAAAACCACGGTCTCGTCGATGCGGTTGAGGAACTCGGGGCGGAAGTGGTTCTTGAGTTCGCCCGTCACCGCTTCCTTGATGTCCTCGCTGTCCTGCCCGACCATGCTCTGGATCATTTGCGAGCCGATGTTGCTGGTCATCACGATCACCGTGTTTTTGAAGTCCACCGTGCGGCCATGGCCATCGGTCAGGCGGCCATCGTCGAGCACCTGCAGCAGCACGTTGAATACATCGGGGTGCGCTTTCTCGACTTCGTCGAGCAGCAGCACGCTATAGGGTTTACGGCGCACGGCTTCGGTCAGGTAGCCGCCCTCCTCGTAGCCGACATAGCCGGGCGGCGCACCGATCAAACGCGCCACCGAATGCTTCTCCATGAACTCGCTCATGTCGATGCGCACCAGGTGGTCTTCGGAATCGAACAGAAAACCGGCCAGCGCCTTGCACAACTCGGTCTTGCCAACGCCGGTGGGGCCCAGGAACAGGAAGGAGCCGGTCGGGCGATTCGGGTCGGACAGGCCAGCACGTGAACGCCGGATGGCGCTGGCCACGGCGCTGATCGCCTCTTCCTGACCAACGACGCGCTGGTGCAGTTTGTCTTCCATCTGCAGCAGCTTGTCACGCTCGCCCTGCAGCATCTTGGAAACCGGAATGCCGGTAGCGCGGCTTACCACTTCGGCAATTTCTTCGGCGCCGACCATGGTGCGCAGCAACTGCGGACGACCGCCGTCCTTGGCGTTCTTGGCCTTGCCGGCTTCCTTGGTCTGGGCATCCTTGAGCTGCTTTTGCAAGCCTGGCAGCTTGCCGTACTGCAGTTCGCCGGCGCGGTTGAAGTCGCCCTTGCGCGTGAGTTCCTTGATCTCGAAATCAACTTTCTCGATTTCCTGCATGATGGTCTTGGAGCCTTGGGCCTGGGCCTTCTCGGCCTTCCAGATTTCATCCAGATCGGCGATCTCCTTCTGCAGTTTGCCGATCTCGTCTTCGATCAGGGCAAAGCGCTTCCTTGAGGCCTCGTCCTTCTCGCGCCGCACCGCTTCACGCTCGATCTGCAACTGGATCAGACGGCGGTCGAGCTTGTCCATGACCTCGGGTTTGGAGTCGAGCTCGATCTTGATCTTGGAGGCCGCTTCATCGATCAGGTCGATCGCCTTGTCGGGCAGGAAACGGTCCGTAATGTAGCGGTGACTCAGTTCGGCCGCGGCGACGATGGCGGGGTCGGTGATCTGCACGCCGTGGTGCGTTTCATAGCGCGCCTGCAGGCCGCGCAAGATGGCAATCGTCGCCTCCACCGAGGGCTCGCCCACGATGATCTTCTGGAAGCGCCGCTCCAGCGCCGCATCCTTTTCGATGTACTTTCGGTATTCGTCGAGCGTGGTGGCGCCGACGCAGTGCAGTTCGCCGCGCGCCAGCGCGGGCTTGAGCATATTGCCGGCGTCCATTGCGCCTTCGGCCTTGCCGGCACCGACCATGGTGTGCAACTCATCAATGAAGACAATGGTCTGGCCTTCGTCCTTGGCCAGGTCTTTCAGCACGTTTTTCAGGCGCTCCTCGAACTCACCGCGGAACTTGGCACCGGCCAGCAGCGAGGCCATGTCAAGCGACAACACGCGCTTGCCTTTGAGCGAATCGGGCACCTCGCCAGCGACGATACGCTGCGCCAGGCCTTCGACGATGGCAGTCTTGCCAACGCCGGGCTCGCCGATCAGCACCGGGTTGTTCTTGGTGCGGCGTTGCAGCACCTGGATGGCGCGGCGGATTTCGTCGTCACGCCCGATCACCGGGTCGAGCTTGCCCAGGCGGGCGCGTTCGGTCAGGTCCAGGCAATATTTTTTGAGTGACTCGCGCTGGTCTTCAGCGTCAGCACTGTCGACGTTCTGGCCGCCACGCACGGCGTCGATGGCAGCTTCGAGCGACTTGCGGGTGAGCCCGTTCTCGCGCGCGGCTTTCGCCAGGTCCTGCTTGCTATCGGCCAGCGCGAGCAAAAACAGCTCGCCAGCGATGAACTGGTCACCGCGCTTGATGGACTCCTTTTCGGCCGCCTGCAGCAGGCTGACCATGTCGCGTCCAACCTGGACCTGCTCCTGGCCCTGCACCTCTGGCAGGCGCTTGATGGCCGCCTCGGCCGCCGCCAGCAAGCCTGGCACATTGACGCCGGCGCGCTGCAACAAGGCCGTTGGCCCGTCTTGCTGGCGCAGCATGGCCGCCAGCACGTGGGCTGGCTCGATGTAGGCGTGGTCCTTGCCCAGCGCCAGTGTCTGGGCTTCGCCCAGTGCTTCCTGAAATTTGGTTGTGAGTTTGTCGATACGCATGGCAATCCCCTTGGTTGGCACACAGCTTGGGCTGCAGTTTCACATTTCAAGCCCGCTACAGCCGGCGCGCATTGACTAAAATCAATGCATGAATATCCACCAGTTGCAGCTGAGTTACCAGATGGAACACGACCGGCTGCTGGTCAGATTGAACACGCATTCGGGTGAAGAACTGCGGCTTTGGCTAACGCGCCGAATGGTATTGAACCTGTTCCCGCACATGATCGAGGCATCCATCGCGCTGGATGCCAGCTTGGCGCAGGACGCCAGTCACGACGGCGCCGACGCCAAGGCCTTGCACCAGTTCAGGAAGCAGGAGTCGCTGCAGCAAGCCGATTTCCAGACGCCTTTCAGCACCGATGGCAGCGTCTTGCCGATGGGCAGCGAGCCCTTGCTGGCCACCACCGTGCATGTCACACCGCGCGAAGGCGGCGCGTTGCACCTGGCGTTTGAAGAGAACCTGCCAGGCGCCAGTTCCAAGCGGCGTTTTGAAGTGGTGTTGGCGCAGCCACTGCTGCACGGCTTCATGCACCTGCTCGAATCGACGCTGAAACAGGCCAACTGGGGTATCGCGCTGATCGAGGGCAACACGCCAAGCGAAAACGCGCCGGTCGATGCGCTGGCAGCGGCCGTGCCGCCCAAGTACCTGAATTAGGTGGGTCAGGTATTACTGGCTGCAATGCCCCAGCGCGCCAGTGCTGCGTCGTCGCTGACGCGGGCATCAACCCAGCGCGCACCATCGATCGTCTGTTCCTTCTTCCAGAACGGCGCTTGGGTTTTCAGGTAGTCAATCAGGAACTCGCAGGCCTGAAAACTCTCTCCCCGGTGCGCCGAAGTCACCGCCACCAACACGATCTGATCAAGCGGCTGTAACAGGCCAACGCGGTGAATGACGCGGGCACCATAGATGTCAAATCGCTGCATGGCCTGCTCGATCATGGCCTCGATCGCCTTCTCGGTCATGCCGGGATAGTGCTCGAGTTCCATGCTGCTGATGCTGCCCGGCGTGCCAGCAGTCCGGTCACGAACAGTCCCAAGAAAAGTGCAGACGGCGCCGACGCGCGGATCCTGGGCACGTAGCGCAGCGACTTCGGCACTGACGTCGAAGTCTTCGGTCTGGATGCGCACGCGTGGACTCGATGACGGATTTGAAGGCATGCGCTAGCCTCCCGTCACCGGCGGGAAGAACGCCACTTCAGCACCCTCTTCCAACGCCGCTGTTTCAGCGCACATGAGCTGATTGAGCGCCATGCGCACGGCGCGACCGCGCGCCAGGCTCTCGCCATGACCACCACCGCAGGCGATCAACTCGTCACGCAGGGCTGCCAGCGTCAGGGCCTGGGTGTCCACCGTTTCGCCCGACACACCAATAGCTTCCCGGATTGAAGCAAAGTACCGGACGTTGACCCTCATCGCAACACCTCGGCAAAGGAAATGAAACGCACGCTGTCGCCATGTTGGATGGTCTGCCCCGGCGCATTGTCCACCAGTCCGTCACCCCAAACCGCCGATGTCAGAACACCGGAACTCTGGTTGGGAAAAAGATCGAGACCACCTGCGCCATTGCGGCGGACGCGCAAAAATTCGCGCCGCCGGTCGGCACGCGGCCAGTCGAAATGGGCCTGGGCCTGGACCGACACCGGCGCCAGTTCGCGGACCCCCTGCAGTTTGAGCAGGAACGGGCGTACCAGCAGCAGGAAGGTGACGTAACTCGATACCGGATTGCCCGGCAAACCAATAAAGTGGGTGTCCTGCACGTGCCCGTAGGCAAAGGGCTTGCCCGGCTTGATGGCGATCTGCCACAGGGTCAACTCGCCAAGGGACTGCACGGCCGGCTTGATGTGATCCTCTTCGCCGACCGAGACACCGCCACTGGTCAGGATCAGGTCATGCGCCTGCGCCGCCGCGCGCAAAGCCTCGCGCGTGGCATCGAGTCGGTCCGGCACGATGCCCAGATCGCTGACCTCGCAGCCCAGGCGCAGCAGGAGCGCACGCAGAAAAAACCGATTCGAGTTATAGATGGCGCCGGGTTTCATGTCAGCCGGTGCCACCTGTCCCGGCATCACCAACTCGTCTCCCGTGGAAAACAAGGCAACACGCGGTCGACGTCGCACCGGGAGCATCGCCATGCCGATACTGGCCGCCAGTCCCAGCGATGCGGGCGTCAGGCGCTCGCCGCTGGCCAGCACGGTGGCACCGAGTGTGACGTCTTCGCCAGCGCGCCGGATCCACTGGCCCGGCAGCGGCCGTGCCTTGATCTGCACCGTGTCGCCCTGCAGTTCACAGTCTTCCTGCATCACCACGGCGTCAGCGCCGGCCGGGATCGGTGCGCCGGTAAAAATCCGCGCAGCGCTGCCGATTGCCAAAGGCTCGGCCGGCGAACCGGCTGCAATGCGCTGACGCACCGGCAGCACGCCCGGTATCTGCGTCAAATCAGCGCAGCGCAGCGCATAGCCATCCATCGAACTGTTGTCCTGCGGCGGCACATGCAGACCTGATACCAGGTCCTGCGCCAACACACGGCCATCGGCTTCGAAGGTCGGCACGGTCTCAATCCCGGGCAGCAGCGCTGCAAAGCCAAGCAGTTCGGCCAGCGCTTCATCCAGCGCGCGCAGACCCGGACGTTTTTCACTCATGCAAAAATCTCCGAGCGATACTCAAAGCGGGTTTCGTTGGCCATCATCCAACGCGCCAACGCCTGCGCGTCGTTCAGATCCAGCACCGGTCGCGCGGTCGCCTGCGGCAACTGCTCGGGCGAATCGGTGGCGATGGCGACGATGAAATCGTCAATCGGATATTGCGCCTTCTGCCCCGATTGCGCGCGCCAGACCTCGATCTTGTGCAGATCGCAGTCCTTGAAACCCTCGACCAGAACCCAGTCAACGCCAGCATCCAGTTCGGCAATGATCTGATGTACTTTCAGGTCTACCGGCTGCTCGAACTCGCGCATTAAAGCGATCCGTTTGTTCGATGCCACCACCACCTCGTAGGCGCCGGCCTCGCGATGGCGGTAGCTGTCCTTGCCGGCGTGGTCGATATCAAAACGATGATGGGCGTGCTTGACAACCGACACGCGCAGCCCCTCGCTGCGCAGCGCCGGAATCAGCCGCTCAACCAGCGTCGTCTTGCCAGCGCCGGAATGTCCGGCAAAGCCAATCACCTTCATGCACAGTGCCGTGCAATATAGGCTTTGACGGCAGCAACGTCAGCCGCCATGGCGGTGACGCGCCGGGGCAGGGCTTCAATACCCTCGAACTTGGCCGGACGATCGGGCTCACGACCAAGCGCTTGCACAATGGTGACGGCAAACTTGATTGGCAAGGCGGTCTCCAGCACGATCATGGGCACGCCCGCCTGCAGATGTTCACGCGCAACCTTCAGCGCATCGGCGGTATGCGTGTCGATCATCACGCCGAAACGTTCCCAAGTGTCCCGGATTGTCGCAAGCCGGTCGGCATGTGTGCTCTTGCCACTGACAAACCCGAACTGCGCCGCAGCCTGCGCGAAGCGCGGGTCTGCGCTCAGGTCAAAGCGCCCGCTGTCCGAAAGCGCGGCGCCGAACAAGGACTTGACCAAGGTGCCGTCGCGCGCCACCAGGTCGAACACAAAGCGTTCGAAATTGCTGGCCTTGGAGATGTCCATCGACGGGCTCGATGTCTCGAAGGTATCGGAACTGCTGCGCACGCGGTAAACGCCGGTGCGGAAGAACTCATCGAGCACGTCGTTTTCGTTCGTGGCGACGACCAGCGTGTCAATCGGCAAGCCCATCATGCGTGCCACGTGGCCGGCGCAGACGTTGCCGAAGTTACCCGAGGGCACGGCGAAACAGACTTTTTCTGAATTTGCTTTTGTCGACTGAAAGTAACCGGCAAAGTAGTAGACCACCTGAGCCAACAGGCGTGCCCAATTGATGGAGTTAACGGTACCGATCCGGTACTTGCGCTTGAAATCCAGATCATTGGACACGGCCTTGACCATGTCCTGGCAATCGTCGAAAACACCATCGACGGCGATGTTGTGTATGTTCTCGTCCATCAGGCTGAACATCTGCGCCTGCTGGAACGGGCTCATGCGCCCGGCCGGGCTGGTCATGAAAACACGCACACCTTTTTTACCGCGCATCGCGTATTCGGCGGCACTGCCGGTATCGCCGCTGGTGGCGCCCAGTATGTTGAGTTCTTCACCACGACGCGCCAGTTCATATTCGAACAGGTTGCCCAGCAACTGCATTGCCATGTCCTTGAAGGCCAGTGTCGGACCGTTGGAGAGGGCTTCCAGGTACAAAGCTGCCTGACCCGTGCCGGCCGCAACGTCTTCCAGTTTGGTCAGGGGGACAATCTTCTCCGTGCCGAACACCGCCTCGGTATAGGTCTTGTCGCAGATCGTCTGCAGATCGGTGCCAGGAATGTCGTCGATATAGAGCGAGAGCACCTGGAACGCCAGCGCGGCGTACCCTTGCTCGCGGTATACCGTGCGCCACTGTGCCAGCAGCGCGTCATCGACCAGCGGGTAGTGCTCGGGCAGATACAGGCCGCCGTCGGGCGCCAGACCTTCGAGCAGGATTTCACAAAAGCGTTTGCGACCGCCTGCGTCGGCACGCGCGGCGCGGGTGGAGAGGTACTTCATCAGGCCAATTCTTCCTTGCGAATGCGGGTGATGGGTGCCAGCACGGTTGGCAGCGCCTGCATCTGCTTCAGCGCGGCGTTCATCTCGGACTCGACACAGTCGTGGGTCAGAATGATGAGATCGGTCTGGGTCGCGCCCTCGCCTGCCACTTCGTCGGCTTCGCGTTGCAGAATGGCGTCGATGCTGATGCCCAGCGCAGCCAGGATGCCCGTTACCTTGGCCAGCACACCGGCTTCGTCGGCCACGCGCAGACGCAGGTAGTAGCTGGTCACGACATCGCTCATCGGCAACACATGCAGATCGCTCATGGCGTTGGGCTGGAACGCCAGGTGCGGCACGCGATTGAGCGGATCGGCCGTGTGCAGGCGCGTGATGTCAACCAGGTCGGCGATCACCGCGCTGGCAGTCGGTTCGGATCCCGCGCCCTTGCCGTAATAAAGCGTGGTGCCGACGGCGTCGCCTTGCACCACCACCGCATTCATTGCGCCTTCAACGTTGGCAATCAGGCGCTTGCCCGGCACCAGGCTCGGATGCACGCGCAGTTCGATGCCCTTCGCCGTTCGCTTGGTAATGCCAAGCAGTTTGATGCGGTAGCCCAGTTGTTCGGCGTATTTGATGTCGGCGGCGCCGAGTTGGGTGATGCCCTCGACATAGGCCTTGTCGAACTGCACCGGAATGCCAAACGCGATCGAGCACATGAGGGTGGCCTTGTGCGCTGCGTCCACGCCCTCGATGTCGAAGGTCGGATCGGCCTCGGCGTAACCCAGGCGCTGCGCCTCCTTGAGAACGACCTCGAAGTCGAGCCCCTTGTCGCGCATTTCGGAAAGAATGAAATTGGTAGTGCCGTTGATGATGCCGGCAATCCACTGGATGCGGTTGGCCGTCAGCCCTTCACGCAGCGCCTTGATGATCGGAATGCCACCGGCCACAGCCGCCTCGAACGCAACGATCACCCCCTTGGCCGAGGCCGCCGCAAAAATTTCGGTGCCATGCACTGCCAACAGCGCCTTGTTGGCCGTCACCACGTGTTTGCCGGCGGCGATGGCTTCGAGCACCAGCGTGCGGGCGATGCCGTAGCCGCCGATCAGTTCGATCACGATGTCGATATCCGGATTGGCAATGACGGCACGCGCATCGGCTGTCACCTTGACGCCCTCGCCGGCCACCGCTTGCGCGCGCGCGGTGTCCAGATCGGCCACCATGGTGATCTCGATGCCGCGCCCGGCGCGCCGCTTGATTTCTTCCTGGTTGCGGCGCAGCACATTGAACGTGCCGGAGCCCACAACACCAGCACCGAGCAGACCTACTTGAATTGGTTTCATAAGATTGGATATCTCAACAGTTGAATAAACGTATCACCGGCACGGACTGCACCAGCATGGACACTTGGCAGCGAATCAGTTGCTGTGACGTTTGCGGTAACCCTCAAGAAACTTGGCAACGCGACCAATAGCCTCACGCAAATCATCCTCATGCGGCAGGAAAACGATCCGGAAGTGATCGGGCGCTGACCAGTTGAATCCAGTGCCCTGAACCAGCATGACGCGCGTTTCCTGCAGCAACTCCAGGAAGAACTGCTGGTCATCGACGATCGGATACATGGTCGGATCGAGCTTCGGAAACATATAGAGCGCCGCCGACGGCTTGACGCAGGTAACACCGGGGATCGCCGTAATCAGCTCAAAGGCCAGATCGCGCTGACGGCGCAATCGACCGCCTTCGCCCACCAGGTCGTTGATACTCTGATAACCACCCAATGCCGTCTGGATAGCCCATTGCCCCGGCACATTGGCGCACAGTCGCATGTTCGAGAGCATATTGAGTCCCTCGATGTAATCACGGGCCGGCTTCTTGTCGCCTGACACCATCATCCAGCCAGCACGGTAGCCGCAGGAACGGTAGCTCTTGGACAAGGAGTTGAACGTCAGCGTCAGCACATCCTCGCTCAGACTGGCAATGGCCGTGTGACGGGCACCGTCGTAAAGCACCTTGTCATAAACCTCGTCGGCAAAAATCACCAAACCGTGCTCGCGCGCAATCTGAATGATGGCCTTGAGCAGTTCATCCGAATACAGCGCGCCGGTCGGATTGTTCGGGTTGATCACCACAATTCCCTTGGTGCGCGGCGTGATCTTGGCGCGAATGTCCTCCAGATCCGGCATCCAACCCTTGCTCTCATCGCACAGGTAGTGCACCGGCGTGCCACCCGACAAGCTGGCTGCCGCAGTCCACAGTGGGTAATCCGGCGAGGGCAGCAGCAATTCATCGCCGTTATCGAGCAATGCGTTGGTCGCCATCACAATCAGTTCGCTGGCACCGTTGCCCAGGTAGATGTCGTCAAGCGTGACGCCTTTGACGCCCTGCTGCTGGCTGTAGTGCATAACCGCCTTGCGTGCACCGAAAATGCCCTTGCTGTCGGAATACCCGGCCGAACTCGGCAGATTGCGGATCATGTCCTGCTGGATTTCTTCCGGCGCGTCGAAGCCGAACACGGCCAGATTGCCAATGTTGAGTTTGATGACCTTATGACCTTCTTCCTCCATCTGACGCGCCGCGTCCATGATGGGACCCCGGATGTCATAACAGACGCTGGCCAATTTGCTTGATTTTCGAATGGTCTTCAAAGTCCCTCCGGACGTGGATGAGGTAGGGCGAAACCTATAATTTGACCACAATTCACCGCCCAACCCTTTCGTCTGCGCCCTGCGGCGAACCAACCAGATTTTCCCAGCATGAAGCTTCACCCCGACATCATCACCGCGCAGTCCATCAGCGGCTACGGCCCCGGCTGGATTGGCATTGGCGGCGAACGCATCACCAGCAGCGTGATCATCGGCTCCGGCGGCGTTCGCCTGAGCTGGGCCTGCAAGAGTTTCGACGAACTGGGGGTAGCGCACTTTGAGCCGCTCGCTGAAATGGGCGCCGAACTGATCATCTTCGGCAGCGGCAAGCGCATCCGCTTCCCGAAACCCGACTGGATCCAAGCGCTGATTGACAAGCAGATCGGCATCGAGACCATGGACACCGACGCTGCCTGCCGCACCTACAACGTTCTGGCGGCAGAGGGTCGTCGGGTCGTCGCCGCCCTGCTGCTGGATGCAAACTAGGGATAACACCGGAGTCGGCCCGGGCGAAACGAACCGTTTTCAGAGTAAAATTGCAGGTTGTAGTCGAAGGCGCCACACGCTGTCTGAGGATAGTGCCGACGACTTGAGAGAACGACGCATCCTGTCAAACGAGATCTAGAACCATGGCGATTGTTGTCAATAAACCCATCTCTGAATTTGAATCAAATGCCACCAGTGGCATCAAGGTATCCAACACATCCCACCTCGGAAAAACAGTCATCCTGTATTTCTACCCCAAGGACAATACGCCCGGTTGCACAACCGAAGCGATGCAGTTCCGGGACAAATACAAGGACTTCATCAAGGCCGGCGCCACCGTGTTCGGCGTGTCGCGCGACAACATGAAGTCGCACGAGGAATTCAAGGCAAAGCTTGAGCTTCCCTTTGAACTGATCGCCGACACCGAGGAAAAGATGTGCCACATGTTTGGCGTCGTCAAGAACAAGATCATGTACGGCAAGAAAGTCAAGGGCATCGAGCGCAGCACTTTCCTGATCGGCCCGGACGGACTGCTCAAGGAAGAATGGCGCGGCCTCAAGGTGCCAGGTCATGTCGATGACGTCCTCAAAGCTGTCAAGGACTTGAAGAAGACTGCAGCGCTCGTCTGACCACCGACGTCTTTTCTGGCGAGAGTCTGTATAAAAAGCCGCCCTGCTTCCATGGCGGCTTTTTAACATCACGCCACCCGATCCATCCCCTCGTTGCGAACCAAGCCTCACATGCCACTGCCCACTGCACCCTCCAAACGTGCCGCCTTGCTGTCTGAACGTGACTACGAAGCGCCAGCCCGCACCCCAGCGAACAGCGGTCAGAAAAGTGCGCCAGTGCAAGGGGCTCAGGCGGTCGAACTGGCGACGCCGCTAACACCGCGCCCGGAAAAGACTCCGGCGCCCGCTGCCCGGACCCGTACCCGCCGGCCCGACAGCGAAGCACCGGCAGACACAGTGCACGAAGCAATCCCAATGTCAGTCCAGCGCAAAACGAAAAAAGTCCGGCACAGTGGCCCGCCAAAACTGTTTGTACTCGACACCAATGTGCTGCTGCACGACCCAATGTGTCTGTTCCGTTTTGAAGAGCATGACATTTTTCTTCCCATGATCGTGCTCGAAGAGCTCGATTCCCATAAAAAGGGATTGACCGAAGTCGCCCGCAATGCGCGCCAAACCAGCCGCACGCTCGATGCACTTGCCGGCCACAAGGACTCTGACATCACGGCTGGCTTGTCATTGGCCAGCACCGGCCACCGCGGAGCCGGCGGCAAGCTGTTCTTCCAGACGCAACTTCTGAACTACAGTCTGCCCAGCAGTTTGCCCCAAGGCAAGGCGGACAATCAGATTCTGGGGGTGGTGGAGGCGCTGCGCCAGCAGTTCGCCGCACAGTCCAAGACAGCCGGTGCTTCAGTGCGGGACGTGGTACTGGTGTCCAAAGACATCAACATGCGCGTCAAGGCGCGTGCGCTGGGCCTGGCGACTGATGACTACCAGAACGACAAGACACTGGAAGACGGTGATTTGCTGTACGCGGGGTCGTACGCCCTGCCCGCCAATTTCTGGACCAATCACGGCGAAACGGTGGAAAGCTGGCAGCAAGGCGCGCACACTTTCTACCGCATCACCGGACCGGTTGTACCGAGCCTCCTGATCAACCAGTTTATCTACTTTGAGTCACCCGGCGAACCCAGTCTGTATGCGCGGGTCACCGAAATTCGCGGAAAGACAGCGGTCTTCAAAACTCTCAAGGACTACACCCATCTCAAGAACGCGGTCTGGGGCGTTACCACCCGCAACCGCGAACAGAACTTCGCAATGAACTTGCTGATGGACCCTGAGATTGATTTCGTCACCCTGACCGGGACAGCCGGCACCGGCAAAACCCTGATGGCACTCGCCGCCGGCCTGACCCAGGTGCTGGATGACCGGCGCTACACTGAAATCATCGTGACGCGCGCCACTGTCAGTGTCGGGGAAGACATCGGTTTCCTGCCGGGCACCGAAGAAGAAAAGATGGGCCCCTGGATGGGCGCGCTCGATGACAACCTCGAAGTGCTGGGCAAGACCGACACCAGTGCCGGCGAATGGGGTCGTGCAGCGACCAATGAACTCATCCGCAGCCGGATCAAGATCAAGAGCATGAACTTCATGCGCGGTCGCACCTTCCTGAACAAGTATGTGATCATCGACGAAGCACAGAACCTGACACCCAAGCAGATGAAAACGCTGATCACGCGTGCCGGCCCCGGCACCAAAATCATTTGTATGGGCAACATTGCCCAGATCGACACGCCCTACTTGACGGAAGGGTCCTCTGGCTTGACCTTTGCGGTCGATAAATTCAAGGGCTGGCAGCACGGTGGCCACATCACCCTGGCGCGTGGCGAACGCTCGCGGCTGGCAGACTTTGCCAGCGAGGTGCTCTAAAAATCTCCGCTGCCGCCTGAGGCCAGCGACTCAAACTTGGTGATCGGCTTCAGGAAGGCAAGCTTGACGACGCCAGTTGGACCGTTACGCTGCTTGGCGATGATGATTTCGGCCACACCCGGCTCCTTGCAGGCGTCCTTGGTGTAATACTCGTCGCGGTAAATGAACATGATGATGTCGGCATCCTGTTCGATAGCACCCGACTCGCGCAGATCACTCATCATGGGCCGCTTGTCGGGTCGGCTTTCCACGCTACGGTTCAACTGAGACAGGGCCATCACAGGGCACTGCAATTCCTTGGCCAGCATCTTGAGACCGCGTGAAATCTCGCCCAGTTCAGTGGCACGGTTTTCACCTTCGCTGCTACTGGAGCCGCTCATAAGTTGCAAATAGTCCACCACGATCAGGCCGAGTTTGCCGCACTGACGCGACAGACGCCTGGCATTGGCGCGCAATTCGCTGGACGTCAAGCCGGCCGACTCATCGATGTGCAGAGAAATGGTGCGCAGTTTCTCGATCGCTTCGGTCAGGCGTGGCCACTCTTCGTCAGTGAGTTTTCCCGTGCGCAAATGGGTCTGGTCAATGCGACCGATCGAACCAACGATACGCACCGCGAGTTGTGCCGCGCCCATTTCCATTGAGAACACAGCAACCGGCAGTCCTTCGTTGAGCGCCACATGCTCGGCAATATTGATGGCCAGCGCCGTTTTTCCCATTGAAGGCCGCGCCGCCAGCACGATCAAATCACCAGCCTGGAAACCGGCCGTCATGCGGTCCAGATCGTAAAAGCCGGTCGGCACGCCCGTCACGTCATTCGGGTTGTCGGCCATCTCCTGAACCCGGTCCAGCAGCGCCACCACCAGCGTGTCCATGGCCTGAAAACCCTGGCGGTTGCGCGCGCCCTCCTCACCAATATTAAAAATCCGCTGCTCGGACTCATCCAGAATCGTCGCCACCGGACGACCCATCGGATTGAAAGCGGCGGTTGAAATCTCATCGCTGGCACTGACCAGTTTGCGCAGAATGGAGCGTTCCCGCACGATCTCCGCGTAGCGCCGGATATTGCCGGCGCTGGGTACATACTGCGCCAGAGCATTGAGATAGGCCAAACCACCAATTTCTTCAGCCTTGCCCTGCCCAAGCAACTGCTCGAACACCGTAATCACGTCCGCCGGTTTGGAAGCGTTGATCAAGGCGCCGATGGCAGAAAAAACCATGCGGTGTTCGAAGCGGTAAAAGTCGCCCTCATGCAGCAGATCGCCTACCCGGTCCCAGGCGCCGTTGTCCAGCAGCAGGCCGCCGAGCACACTCGATTCTGCCTCCACCGAGTGCGGCGGAATGCGCAATTGCGCCACTTGGCGGTCATGACCGTAGTCATCAGGTACGGCAGAAAGTACAGCAGACATGAAGGGTTCCTTTGCACTCGAATAGTACGCCAGTGACGGTTTGACGTCGAGTGGAATGCTGGGTACAAGCCTCTTAAAAGCTGTGTACAAACTGTGAAGTTTCGGGGATAAGCCCAAGCCCCATAAGAGAAAAGCCGCCAGGGCTTGACACCCCGGCGGCTTTCAGGGAAAAGGCTAAGGTTTAAGCAGTTTCGCCGTACACCGATACCGCAATCTCAACCACGACGTCAGTATGCAAAGCAACACTGACCTTGCTGTCGCCGACGATTTTGATCGGGCCGTTTGGCATGCGAATCTGAGCTTTGACCACCGGAAAACCGTTCTTGGTCAAGTCTTCGGCGATGTCGGCATTGGTCACCGAGCCGAACAAACGACCATCAACGCCGGCCTTCTGCGTCAGCTTGACCGTCAAACCGGCCAGCTTTTCGCCAACCGACTGTGATTCGGCCAGTTTGGCCGCAGCGGCCTTTTCCAGTTCAGCGCGCTTGGCTTCGAACTGTTCTTTTGCCGCTTCCGTGGCGCGGCGGGCGCGGCCAGCAGGAATCAGGAAGTTGCGTGCATAACCGTCCTTGACGCGCACGATTTCACCGAGATTGCCAAGGTTCACAACCTTGTCGAGCAGAATAACTTGCATAGTCGTTTTCCTTAGATCTTGTGCTGATCGCTATACGGCAGCATCGCGAGGAAACGCGCGCGCTTGATGGCGGTGTTGAGCTGACGCTGAAAAATGGCACGGGTACCCGTCAGGCGTGCTGGAATGATTTTTCCGTTCTCAGCGATGAAATCGCGCAAGGTATCAATGTCCTTGTAGTCAATCTCTTCAACACCGGTCACGGTAAAGCGGCAAAAGCGCTTGCGCTTGAACAGCAGGTTTTGTGCTGGGCGCTTCGGGCGCTTGTCTTTGTTATTGAAACGTTTTGGTCCGGCCATGATGGACTCCTTAAATGAATGCGAATTCGTTAATCTTGCTGAAATTCTTGGATATGAAACACAATGTTCCTGCCGTTGCGAGGTGTTCCCAAAAAACCGTTGAAGCGCCAGGTACTGCCAATCGCCTGTTTAACAAGCCGCTCAGCCAATGCCCCAAACGCCACTGCTTTCAAAGCTGCCTTGACTTGTCTGGTCTGCCCTGTCTCTTGAATTTCCGACTCATGTTCAAGTCGCAAGTTCAGAGCAGGCAATCCGGCCGGTGTGTAGCGCAAGCCATCAAGCTCGGCAATACAGGCGGTCAGGACAAGGTGGTTGGCAACGTGGTTCACGCTCCTCGCTGACAAAAATTGGGTCAGGCTTGGTATTCGGCCTGTTGTGTTTTGCGGGCGTCTTCACGCTCGACTGTCTTCATCATGGAAGAAGGACCCGTGTCGGCCTTCTTCTTCGAAACTGTCAGATGACGCAGAACGGCATCGTTGAATTTGAACGCATGCTCAAGTTCCGCCATCACAGCCAGATCCGCTTCAATGTTGACGCACAGGTAATGCGCCTTGGCGAGCTTGTTGATCATGTACACCAGTTGGCGACGGCCCCAGTCTTCGACGCGGTGCACTTTGCCGCCGCCGGCAAGGATCATGCCCTTGTAACGTTCCAGCATGGCAGGAACTTGCTCGCTCTGATCCGGATGGATCATGAGAATGATTTCATAATGACGCATTGATACTCCTTGTGGATAGCCCGCATTGGGCCGAAATAGCCACCCTCAGCGTCGTGTGGGGTGTGGCAAGGTGAGCCGCAGATTATATGCCATGAGGAGGGACTGCGCCGTTACGTCCCGACGTGGCGGGCGCGCCAGGCCACAAGAGACTGACGGCAACCGTCACCAGCAGACCCGCCAGAATGCCGAAAACGCCGGCCGAGACCGGCTGGATGCCAAACCACAGGCCGCTGCCCGCCAAGCCCAGCGTTGAGCGGATCGAGGCGGAATTGACAGCCATGTAATAAATTGTCAGTCCCAGCCCCGTCAACATGCCACACACTGCAGCCTTGGTCGTTGTACCGGCCCAGGCAATCCCCAACACCATGACCGGGACAAAGGCCGCGCCAGCCAAGGAAAACGAGGCCGAAACCAGATACAGAATGTCAGCTGGTCGCTGCGCCGCCACATAGGCCGCCACCAAAGCGGCCACCAACAGCACGAATTTCGACAGCATCACTCTGCGCACCGCACTGGTCTGGCCCAGGTCGCTGGCGCCGTGAAAAACCAGATCGTGCGCCAGCGCATTGCCGATGGTCAACAGCAAACCGTCTGCCGTCGACAGCGCCGCCGCCAATCCGCCCGCCGCCACCAAGGCTGACACGACATAGGGCAGACCACCGAGTTCAGGTGTGGCCAGCATCACAATATCGGGGCCCAACCTGAGTTCAGCGAACTGCAGAATGTGGTCTCCATTGACATCGCTGACCGCTATCAGGGACGGATCGACTTTCGCCCACTGCGCAATCCAGACCGGCAAGGAATCAAAACTCTGTCCCACCAGATGGCTCATGATTTCGTACTTCACCAGCACCGCCAAAGCTGGCGCTGCAAGATACAGCAAGGCGATGAAGAACAGCGACCAGACCACCGATGTACGGGTCTCGGCCACAGAGCGGGTCGTAAAAGAACGAGTCAGCAGATGCGGCAAACCAGCCGTGCCCACCATCAGACAAAACATTAACGCCAGAAAATTGAGTCGTGAGAGTTCAAACGCCTGACGTTCATCGGGACTGCCTTGCGGATCGCCGGTAAAAGGTTTGGTATGCGTCGGCATGCCCCCGAGCGGTCTGGCGCGCTCGAGGTTGTCCTGCATGGCACGACTCCAATGGACACGGGCGGCATCGCCATCCCGCGGCAGTGCCGCCAGTTCGCGACGTGCCGCGACAATCAGGGCTTCCTCGGCATGTTGTTCGTTCAGGCGCTGAATTCGAGCCTTGAGTTCCTTGCGGTCCTTTTCGAGTGCGATGTCAACATTCTGCAATTTCAACTCGTATTGCCGCGCCCGCCGCGCATATTCATCGGTGACCTCGGCCTCAGCCGGCGAGGTCAGGAGCTTCTGCTCCAGGTCAGCGATCTTCTGCAACTGCTGCCCGTAAACAAATGGCGCCAGCGGATTACCCAACTGCTTGTAGGCAAGCCACGAAACCGGTATCAGGAAAGCCAGAATCAAAACCACGTACTGGGCCACCTGAGTCCAGGTCACGGCCCGCATGCCACCGAGAAAGGAACAAACCAGCACGCCACCCAGACCGAGCAAAATGCCAATCTCGAACTGGACACCGGTCAGACGCGAAGTGATCAGACCCACGCCATAAATCTGCGCGACCACATAGGTGAAGGAACACAGCACGGCGGAGAAGGCGGCTATGACCCGCGGCCAACGCCCGCCAAACCGATGCTGAAAATAGTCCGGCACCGTATACAGGTCCAGCTTTCGCAGATAGGGTGCCACCAACAGGGCAACCAAGCAGAACCCCCCCGTCCAACCCAGCACATAGACCAGGCCGCCGGGTTGTCCCGGTGTACCAGAAAAGCCCTGCAAATAGAGTCCGCCAGCCATGCTGATGAAGGAAGCTGCGCTCATCCAGTCAGCCGCCGTCGCCATGCCGTTGTACACCGCTGGAATATTGCGGCCGGCAACATAGTATTCGGCAACGTCTGAGGTCCGACCATAAATGCCAATCACCGCATAAAGGCAGACCGTGGCAAACAAAAATATTCCGCCCACCCAGCCCTTCTTCAGACCCCAGCGCTCAGCCATCCCAAGCGCCAGCACAAACAACAGCAGGCACAGCACATAGGCGCCAAAACGCCAATGCAAGCGCCGTTTGTAAGCACCATAAACCGGGTCTTCCACTGCTGCTTTGCCTTCGCGCCGGTTCGCGAGCCAGGCGAATACGGCGACGATGGCAATGAACACAAACACGCTGCCCTGCGCCGCGAACCAGTAACCGACTGGCCAGCCATTGACAATGGCGCTCAAGTCGTGGGCAAAAAACACGACGCCAAAAGACGCCGCAAACCAGATTGCCAGCAGCCAGCCCTGCAAACGCAAGCCGCTGACCATGCTCAGTGCCCTGCCAACCCTTGCCAGGTGGCAACGACGGTATCAGGGTTCAGGGAAATTGATGAAATCCCTTCGCGCATCAACCACTCGGCAAAGTCCGGGTGATCGCTGGGGCCCTGACCGCAAATGCCGATGTACTTGCCTTCTGCCTTGCAAGCGGCTATTGCCATGCTGATCAGGGTTGTCACCGCCGGGTCCCGCTCATCAAAATCAGCGGCCAGCAATTCCATCCCGGAATCGCGATCCAGGCCCAGCGTCAACTGCGTCAAGTCATTGGAGCCGATCGAAAAACCGTCAAAGTACTGCAGAAAATCCTTGGCCAGAATGGCGTTGCTCGGAATCTCGCACATCATGATGATCTTCAAGCCGTTTTCGCCACGCTGGAGGCCGTGCGTCGCCATCAGTTCGGTCACCTTGCGTGCCTGACCCACCGTGCGCACAAAAGGCACCATGACCTGGACATTGCTCAGCCCCATGTCTTCGCGCACACGCTTGAGTGCCTCGCACTCCATGGCGAAGGCCTCGCCAAAATCCGCGCTGACGTAACGCGCCGCGCCCCGAAAGCCGAGCATCGGGTTCTCTTCTTCCGGCTCATAACGGCTGCCGCCGATGAGTTTGCGGTATTCATTGCTCTTGAAATCCGACAAGCGCACGATCACCGGTTTCGGCCAGAATGCGGCGCCAATAGTCGCAACACCCTCGGCAACCCGATCCACGTAGAACGCCCTTGGCGAAGCATGACCGCGCGCCACCGACTCCACCGCCTTCTTCAGGTCTACCGCAATGTTTGGATAGTCCAGGATTGCTTTCGGATGCACGCCGATGTTGTTGTTGATGATGAACTCAAGCCGCGCCAGACCAACACCTTCGTTGGGCAACTGGCAGAAATCAAATGCCAGTTGCGGGTTGCCCACGTTCATCATGATCTTGACCGGTACTGCCGGCATTTTGCCGCGCCGGACTTCACTGATCTCGGTTTCCAGCAGACCATCGTAAATAAACCCGGTATCGCCCTCAGCACAACTGACCGTCACCAGCGTGCCATCCTTGAGCAACTCCGTTGCATTGCCGCAGCCGACCACGGCCGGGATACCGAGTTCACGCGCGATGATGGCGGCGTGGCAGGTGCGCCCGCCCCGATTCGTGACAATGGCCGAGGCGCGCTTCATCACCGGCTCCCAGTTTGGATCGGTCATGTCGGTCACCAGCACATCACCGGCTTGCACCTGGTCCATCTCGCTGATGTTGTGCACGATGCGCACCGGGCCGGTGCCAATTTTTTGCCCAATGGCGCGGCCTTCGACAAGGACGGCGCCCTTGCCTTTGAGTTTGTATCGGTACTGAACAGCGCTGCCGGCCTGGCTCTTGACCGTTTCCGGGCGCGCCTGCAGGATATACAGCTCGCCGTCCAGTCCGTCCTTGCCCCACTCGATGTCCATTGGACGGCCGTAATGCTGCTCGATCACCAGCGCATAGGCCGCCAGTTTTTCAACGTCGGCATCGGTCAGCGAATAGCGGTTGCGCAATTCGGTCGGCACATCCGTGGTTTTTACCAGTTTGCCGCTGGCCGCCTTTTCTGCCGCCGTTGTGAACTGCATCTGGATCAGCTTGGAGCCCAGACTGCGCCGAATCAGGGCACGCTTGCCGGCCTTGAGCATGGGCTTGTGGACATAGAACTCGTCCGGATTGACGGCACCCTGCACCACCGTTTCGCCCAGCCCATAGCTTGACGTGATAAAAACCACATCCGAAAAACCGGACTCGGTGTCGATCGTGAACATGACACCCGCTGCGCCGAGGTCCGAGCGCACCATGCGCTGGATACCAGCACTGAGCGCCACATGCTCGTGCGCAAAGCCCTTGTGCACGCGGTAGCTGATGGCGCGGTCGTTGTACAGCGAAGCGAAAACTTCGCGGATCTTGTGCAGCACCTCCTCGATGCCGATCACATTCAGGAAGGTCTCCTGCTGCCCGGCAAACGAAGCATCCGGCAAATCTTCGGCCGTGGCGGAGGACCGGACGGCAAACGACGCTTGCGCGTTGCCAGCGCTCAGCGTCGCAAACGATTCACGTATGGCCTGCTCCAGATCAGCCGGAAATGGTTGCGCCTCAACCAGGGCACGGATTTCGGCGCCGACCAGGGCCAGGGCCCGCACGTCTTCGGTATCGAGCGCGCTCAGACGGGCGTTGATGCGACCAGCCAGATCCTGGTAGGCCAGAAAATCGCGAAACGCATGTGCCGTCGTGGCAAAGCCGGTAGGCACTTTGACGCCAGTCGGCAGGTTCGAAATCATCTCGCCGAGGCTGGCATTTTTGCCACCAACCGACTCGACGTCGGTCATCCTCAGGTTTTCAAACGGTACGACCAGGGCGGTCGGGTTGAATAATGCAGACATGGGAAAGCTCCAGAAGTTAAAAGCGGTTCGGCACGCGCAAACAGCAACAGGCTGGTGCGCGGCGCGCTCATGCGGGCCATGTGACGGCGTCGTGATTGGGGCAGGTCAAAGCAGCGCATGAGAAGATCGGGTCAATTGGCGTCATTATCCGACAAGCCCTTCACAACCGCCCACCATGTCCAATCGCACCGTATTTTTCATTTCTGACGGCACCGGCATCACCGCCGAAACCTTTGGCAACGCCATCCTGGCCCAATTTGAAGTCCCATCCCGCCACATCCGTTTGCCCTTCATCGACAGTGTCGACAAGGCGCTGCAGGCGGTGCGCCAGATCAACCACGCCGGTGTCGTTGACGGCAACAAGCCGATCGTTTTCACAACCGTCGTCAATACCGCCGTGCTCGATGTCATCACCGCCGGTTGCCAGGGCATGCTGCTCGACATGTTCCAGACCTTCGTGCAACCACTGGAAGCCGAACTCAACATCAAGTCGAACCACCGCGTTGGGCGCTTCAGCGATGTCAGCAAAAACAAGGAATACCAGTCACGCATCGAAGCCATCAACTTCTCACTGGCGCATGACGACGGGCAGTCCAACACCGATTTGGTTCAGTCCGATGTGATTCTGGTCGGCGTCAGCCGCAGCGGCAAGACGCCAACCTCGCTCTATCTGGCCATGCAATACGGGCTGAAGGCCTCCAACTACCCGCTGATTCCGGAAGACTTCGAACGCGGCCATTTGCCACCGGCGCTCAAGCCCTACCTCGGCAAACTGTTCGGTCTGACGATCCAGCCCGAGCGTCTGAGCGAAATCCGCAACGAGCGCCGCCCCAACTCGCGCTACGCCTCGCTGGAAAACTGCCGCATGGAGGTGCGCGAAGCCGAAGCCATGATGCGCCGCTCCAGCATCCGCTGGCTGTCAACAACGACCAAGTCGATCGAAGAAATCGCCACCACCATCCTGCAGGAACTCAAGCCCGAGCGGCTCGACTATTGAGGCGTCGGGCTTGCCGGTATTTACAGGCCTAAAGCAGCGATACCGGCGCGTGCAACCTGCGCGTCCTCACTTGATTTCACACCGCTAACGCCAACAGCGCCCAGGCACTGGCCGTCCTTTAGCACCGGCACACCCCCTTCGAGCATGCCGGCAATCACGGGCACACTCAAAAAAGACGTGCGCCCGCCGTTGATGACATCTTCATAGACCTTGCTCTCCCGCCGGCCCAGCGCCGCCGTATGCGCCTTGGCCGGTGCAATATGGGCCGAGATGGCCGGCGCACCGTCCAGGCGCTGCAGCCAAAGCAGATGGCCTCCTTCATCCACAATGGCGATGGTCACCGCCCAGTTGTTCTTCAGCGCCTCAGCTTCGGCAGCCGCCGCGATCTTTTTGACATCGGCGATTTCCAGGGCATATGTATTTTTCATGGGCTAAACCTCGATTTGACGAAGAATCAAGCATAACGCTTCCAAAAACAAACCCTGGTTAGCCCCCGGACTGTTCATAACCCCACACGTTAAGGGAATCACAGTCGATAAATTCTTGCGCCAGGCTTGATTCCCCTAGAATGCGCCCTATCTGCTGCTGGCAGACATTGAAGGAGTTTCTGACCATGAATGACAACGTGCAATCGATTGACCGCAGCTTTGGCGTGAACGCGCTGAGCGAACAGCGCAACCGTGTGCTGCGCAATACCTACTGGTTACTGGCCTTGAGCCTGGTGCCAACGGTCTTGGGCGCCTGGCTTGGCGTGGCCACCGGCATTACGCGCTCGCTGGGCGGTGGGCTGGGCCTGATTGTGTTTCTGGGTGGTGCGTTCGGCTTCATGTACGCCATCGAGAAGACCAAGAATTCAGCCACCGGCGTGCCAGTGCTTCTGGGCTTTACCTTCTTCATGGGCCTGATGCTCTCGCGCATGATCGCCATGGTGCTGGGCTTCAAGAACGGCCCCGAACTGATCATGACCGCCTTTGGCGGCACCGCCGGTGTCTTCTTCGTCATGGCCACGCTGTCGAGCGTGATCAAACGCGACCTCTCCGGCATGAGCAAGTGGTTGTTTGTCGGCGCCATCGCCATCATGATCGGCGGCATCATCAATATCTTCGTCGGCTCCACAGCGGGCATGGCGGTGATCTCGGTCATGGCCATTGGCATCTTCAGCGCCTACATGCTGTATGACCTTAAACAGATCATCGACGGCGGTGAAACCAATTACATCAGCGCCACGCTGGCCCTGTACCTGGACGTCATCAACGTGTTCCAGAGCCTGCTGGCACTGCTGGGCATCTTCGGCGGCGAACGCGACTGAACTGCGCGGCAATGCCGCTGCAAAAAGGAAAGGCCCTGCGGGGCCTTTTTTTATGGGCTTGTTGACACTGCAGCCATCCGCGCCCAGCGCTCCCATCAACGGGCTGGAAATACCGCCGCTCAAGTCTTGCGTTACGGCGTACCATGCAAGTTGTTGCACCTGGAAAATTCATCAACGACCAATTGAAAGCGAAAACAATAATGGCAAAGACAACAGGCTCCAAAGTCCTCGCAGACATGTTCAAGGCTTACGGCATCACCCACGTCTTTTAC
>CAIWNX010000063.1 GCA_903914175.1 uncultured beta proteobacterium
GAAGATACGTTTTATTTGCCCAATGGTGACAAGGCCAGCGGCAACGGCGTCCTGATCGAAGCGCTGGCCGACTGCGCACGCAAGGCGGGCCGTGCCATCGCCAGCCCGGCCGAGGCGCGGGTGATGCTGGGTTTGCGCGCCGGGGCTTGAGGCATTGCGGTCTGACGGGCTTGGCGTGTTCCAGGGCTAGCCATCTTGCGAGAAATTTCGGAACTTCACTCGGAAATGACCCGCAAATTTGGGTCACACGTTAAGCGGACTGTAATGCGCAACAAGCGCAGCAGTTATCCGTCAACCAAGGCCAATCACAGACCTTGGACGCCGTTGACGCAGCCTCACGCCAACGATTCCGGTCAAAGGGCAGCCCGCTTCGTGGTTGTGGATTTCGAACGTGTAGCGGCGGCGGCTTTCGGCGTATGCGCCTCCACATAGGAGTCAAGCAGGCGCCGGATCATTCGCTGGTATTGCGTTTGATGCTTTGATGCTTCGTGTTTGAAGAAATCAACGCTGCTCTTGCTCAGCGCCAGCGTGACCTTGATGCCTTCTTCGCGAAACGCAAGGTCCGCAGGTGACGGCAGAAAATCCGCGATCACCGCGACCTCACCCAGGGGCTCATCCGTGTAGCCTATTTTCTTTGTCATAAATTGCCTTTCCTTTGCGCCAGTAGCCAGCGCCAATGATTCGAATCAGCTCGTTCCGGTACGTAAACCGAACCGTCAACACACCACCATGCACTTTGCCGAAGCAGTAGAACCGTTCCTCCGATTCACTGTGACCGAGATCGCGGGCAATGACGCGGTGCGGATCAACGAACGCCGCTTGCGCATCACTGAACGAAACATGATGTTTCGCTTGATTCGCGGCGTCCTTTGTCTCGTCCCAATCGAAGTGCGCTGATGGCATGCGGTAATTTTAGCGGTAAGCCGTGCTAATTGCCATACATTTATATGGCTTCGAGGGTGCGGGATGAAAATGTGGCTTGCGGCGCAGGCGCGTGATGCATTCAACGCCGGCGCTTCCATCATGCATGTGCACGTGCGCATGCAGGAAGAAGGCATGGGCCACATGCCGAACTCGGCGGCATGCTGCGCACCGGTCTCGAAGATACGTTTTATTTGCCCAATGGTGACAAGGCCAGCGGCAAC
This sequence comes from uncultured beta proteobacterium, assembly GCA_903914175.1. Taxonomy (GTDB): domain Bacteria; phylum Pseudomonadota; class Gammaproteobacteria; order Burkholderiales; family Burkholderiaceae_C; genus Rhodoferax. The sequence continues at coordinate 1,146 of CAIWNX010000063.1, forward strand.
GGCGTCCTGATCGAAGCGCTGGCCGACTGCGCACGCAAGGCGGGCCGTGCCATCGCCAGCCCGGCCGAGGCGCGGGCGATGCTGGGGTTGCGCGCGGGTGCTTGAGGCATTGCGCTCATGACCTGACGCTGGAAGCGCGCAGCCATCAGGCAGCGGAAGACACATTGCGGTCGATTGAGTTTTCAAACTGCCTTCTGTAAACCAGTCGTTCAAGATCGAAAGTCTTGCATTTGCCAACTAGCCAGGATTCGATTGGCCACAGGTCGCGCTAATCAGTGATCGGCCAGTTCCATTGAAATGGTTTTAAATTTCGCTTCTTCAAGCTCAAAGGCCGCTACAACATCAGGATCAAATTTCTCTCCTCTGAGGCCCAATATATGCGCACGGGCTTCTTCATGTGTCCAGGCGCGCTTGTAGACCCGCACCGTTGTCAGTGCGTCGTACACGTCGGCCAGTGCCATCAGGCGGGCGCTGAGTGGGATGTCCTGCCCACTCAGACCGCGTGGATAGCCACTGCCGTCCCAGTTCTCGTGATGGGATCCCGCCAGTTTGGACGCCACATAAAACAGCGAGTCGTTGGTTTGTTCTGCGCCTGCCATTACCAGCAAAATGGACTCGCCCAACGTGGTGTGTGTGCGCATGATTTGCGTTTCTTCGTCCGTGTGGCGGCCCGGCTTCAAGAGAATGTGGTCGGGTATGCCGACCTTGCCCAAATCATGCATGGGGGTGGCCTTGGCTAGTAGATCAATTTTCTGCTCTGACAATTGCTCCGTATAGTGCCCGGCGTGGATCAGGGCTTGCGCCAGCGTCTTGACGTAAAGTTGGGTTCGCTTGGTATGTAAGCCGGTTTCATTGTCACGAATAAGCGAGAGTTCGGTCAGCGCGACAATCATCTGGTCACGCCCGCGCTGCGTGGCTTGCTCACTCAACTCCTGGTATTCATCCAGCACGACCTTGAGTTGCCGGTTGACCTCCTCGTACTGCGTGACGTCGGTGTAGGTACGCACCATATCACCTGAGGGCAGGGGTCGAGAATTGACCTCAATGTAGCGGCCACTCTTGTCCTGGCGCAGGTAGCGCTGCGGAACAGTCAGATCCACATTCACACCAAATGTGGCCACGTAGCTACGTCCAGCCGCTTCAACGTTGGCAAACTCCGGTCCAAAGTCACCCCGATCGCTCTGAAATTTGACCACCTCGGACAACAGTGGTTTGCTCTCCAGCAGGGATCGCGGCAGGTCCAAGAGATCGCAGGCCTTGTCGTTGAACAGCTTGAATCGCCCATTCTTGTCAATCACGCAAATGCCCTGCGACATGTTTGTCAGTGCACTGTTCAACAAGGCGCTGGTTTCGGCGACCCGCATCTCCAGAGTGGCACTGAATTGGCGAGAAGTGCGCAAGGCGGAAGTCAGCAGGCCCAGCAGCATGCCGCCGATGATGAGCATCACGCCAGGGTAAGCGTAAGCAACCAGGTACACGCCGTCAAACGCTGCTCGACCGGCCAGCCGCATCCAGTCCAGCATTCCCATGGCAAGCAGGGCACCGAGCATGAGCGTCGTGATCACGTGCAAAGGTCGACATGATTGCCAGGACCATCGGACCATGGCAAGCAACATTCCAAACGCCACCAATGCAATCGGCGCGTACAGGGCGACCACCACCATGCGGTTGTTTTCCGTGACAGCGACCAGAGCCGGCCCGAAAATCGCGTAAGCCACAAGCAGCTTTTGCAGCCAGCGCAAGCTCTCTTCCTTCGCGAAAAGGTACAAAAAGGTCAGTAACAACAGGCAGATGGACGCCATTCGGCTGGCGAAAATGAACCAGCTAAACAGGTCGCCATTCACGGCCGGGTAGGTCGTCAAAAAGCTCATGTTCACCAGGGCACTGCTGAGACAAGTCAAACCGAACCAGAAATACAGCGAGGCGCTGCGTAACACAAGAGCCACCGCCAGGGACAATAAGCCCAACAGCAGCGATACCCAGCTAATGCCTTCGGCTATATCCTGCTTTAACAGGTGACTTTTTCGATAAGGTCCCTGCCGCAGTTCAAGGGCATCACCCACCAGCACCGGCGTCAGCCCGTTGGCCTGCCTGCTATTGGCGTAAACCTCGAAGTCGAGCGTGTTGACTCCGACACGCCACGCGCCCTTTGGCGGTACAAACAGGTTCGGATGATTCAGGCAACGTACCTCCTGCAAGCGCCCCTCGGCGCAGGAGCCGACTTCCTCCCCATTCAAAGACAGTCGGCCCGAAAGGCTTAACTTCGAGACGAAAACCCCCAGCGCTTTATCAGGCTGGTTGGGCAATTCGACCACCAAGCGGTAATGAACAGTGCTGCCGCTGTGATTGAAATCGCCTAACTGCAGAATGTGCGGCAACGCAACTGTCTGCTTGCCGGCGAGGCTGGTCAATTCGGCAGCAAGCAGCGTTTGTGTCGCCACATGCATCGCTGCCTGATCGGCACAGGCCATGCCGAGCCAACTGCAGCACATTAGCGAAACGACCAGCAGCCGGAAATACCGGAAGGGCCGTGCTTTTAGCATGCCGACGCCACCCTGTGTATTGCTGGCTGAGTTGCGCCCGAGCCCTTGGGGGAAACCAAGCACACTCCCCGAGTCGACGGGTTCTGATTCATCAAATCACCTCCAGATTAATACTTAATCAAAGGTAACGCAGACCAGATTTGAGTCTTTCGAAGACTTTATCTCAGCGACCCCGCTGGCATTAATCCATCAACTGGAAGTAGAAGCCCGGAAGTTTTGCGTCACCGGCTTTCACCGACTTTGCCCTTGTTCGATTGTTTATCGAAAAACAAACGGTTCCCATTTTTGGGTCGACCGCATCTTAGCTTTATTTCAATTTTTCCGCTTGATAGAACATTTACCCGAAGAAAAACCGCCTAGATTGGTTTATAGCGGTGTGCTTCCACGAAGCAGCCGGTCACGAAGACCCGCTACCGCTGCCCTGCCGAAATTCACGATGCTGCGCTGAATGTTGGCAACGGGTTGGGTCCTGCCCTCGGGCCGGAATCGAACCAGGCTGGCAAGAGCGCGGGTGTTGCCGGGTTTGCGGTTTGGCAGGTTGACGGCGCGCTTGCTGACACCGAGCAATCGGCCAACGCGCGCCGAAAGGCAACCGGCCGCACGCAGCGAGCGCACTACAGCAGGAACGTTGTACTCACCCGCCAGAGACCAATTTTGGCAATGACTACCAGCGCGATCGCGAAATAAAAGAGATGGTCGAATCGAACTTTCATACGTCCTCTGTTTTGTTGTGGTTGGTTTTCAGGATTGCACCCGGCCCATCACAAGGCTAACCAAAGGCTCCCGAAATCAGGCGGCAAGGAGGCGCGTTAAATCACCTCTGCTTGCGCCTTTGATGTTGCCGAAACAGTGCCGAATACGACACAAGAAAAAAGCCCGTCACGCGGGAAGCGTGCGGGCTTTGTTTTGGTGCCTCGGGCCGGAATCGAACCGGCACACCTTTCGGTACAGGATTTTGAGTCCAGCGCGTCTACCAATTCCACCACCGAGGCTGGTATGAGGTGAGGCGCGAATTATGGCACAGTGTGGGGTATGAAATACCCCAGCATTGAAGATTCCATTGGAAAAACTCCCCTCGTCAGACTACAGCGCATCGGCGCCGATGAAAACAGCAAACGCGGCAACGTGATCCTGGGCAAGCTCGAAGGCAACAACCCGGCCGGTTCGGTGAAAGACCGGCCTGCCTTGTCCATGATCCGCCGCGCCCAGGAGCGCGGTGAAATCAAACCGGGCGACACCCTGATTGAAGCTACTTCCGGCAACACCGGCATTGCTTTGGCAATGGCGGCAGCGATCAAAGGCTACCGCATGATCCTGATCATGCCCGAGGACCTGTCGGTCGAGCGCGCGCAGACCATGAAGGCCTTCGGTGCCGAACTGATTCTCACACCCAAGAGCGGCGGCATCGAGTACGCGCGCGATCTGGCACTGCAGATGCAGCGCGACGGCAAAGGGCGTGTGCTCGACCAGTTTGCCAATGCCGACAATCCACGCATTCATTACGAGACCACGGGTCCTGAAATCTGGGCCGACACCAAGGGGCAGGTCACGCACTTTGTCAGCGCCATGGGTACGACCGGAACCATCACCGGCGTCTCACAGTTCCTCAAGGAGAAGAACCCCGCGGTGAAAATCATCGGCGTGCAGCCGACCGATGGTTCGCGCATCCCCGGCATCCGCAAATGGCCGCAGGAATACCTGCCCAAGATCTACAACCCGGCCCATGTCGATGAACTGTTGTACGTCAGCCAGGAAACAGCGGAAGACATGTGCCGGCGTCTGGCGCGCGAGGAGGGTATCTTTGGCGGCATCTCCGCTGCCGGTGCCTGTTGGGTGGCGCAGGAGATCGCCAAGCGCGAAAGCAAGGCCACCATCGTCTTCATCGTCTGCGACCGTGGCGACCGCTACCTGTCGACCGGCGTCTTCCCCGCCTGATCTGTTCGCAGAAAGTCTCCCCATGAGTTCAGCTTTTCGTTTCTGCCCGCAGTGCGCCGCACCACTGAGCCTTGTTACGCTGGCCGAGGATGGCGGCGACAAGGAGCGTCTGCGCTGCAGCGCCTGCGACTACACGCACTGGAACAACCCGACGCCGGTGCTGGCGGCGGTGATTGAATACGAGGGCAAGGTTCTGCTGGCGCAAAACGCCGCCTGGCCGGGCAAAATGTTTGCGCTGATTACCGGTTTTATGGAAGCCGGCGAAACGCCGCAAGACGGCCTGCGCCGCGAGATCAAGGAGGAAACCAATCTCGACGCCAGCGAAGTCACTCTGATCGGTGTCTATGACTTCCAACGGATGAACCAGGTCATCATCGCCTACCACGCGGTGTGCCAGGGCGTGGTCAGCCTGTCGCCGGAACTGGTGGACTACCGGTTGATGGAGTTGGCCGACGTCAAGTGCTGGCCCGCTGGCACCGGCTACGCCTTGGCCGAATGGTTGCGCTCGCGCGGGCATGAGCCGGAATTTGTCGAGTTTCCCAAGCGGCGGTGACAACGCTTCGTTTTAGAATCGGGCCCATTCCAAGGAACCCTGATGCACATCGACAAAGAGCTTGACGCCCGTGGCTTGAACTGCCCGCTGCCGATTCTAAAAGCGAAGAAAGCGCTGTCCGACATGCAAAGCGGCCAGCTTCTGCGCGTGCTCGCGACCGATGCCGGATCGGTGCGCGATTTTCAGGCCTTCGCCAAGCAGACCGGCAATGAGTTGCTGGAGCAGTTGACGGTGGGCGCCGAGTTCACGCACGTATTGCGGCGGCGGTAACTGACCACGCAACCCTATATTCGACTATTGAATTGTCATTGCGGACTTGATCCGCAATCCAGTGCTTCGTGTGCACTGGATGCCGGATCAGGTCCGTCATGACAGCAGGGGGCTCCGTGACATCAGGGGGCTGCGTGACATCAGGCCGCGAGGGGCTTATCCCAGCCGCGCCAACTGATCCTTGAGCTTGGCCAGTGTCGCGACAAAATCGGCAACCCGCTTGCGCTCTTGCGCGATCACGGCGGGTGGCGCTTTGGCGACGAAAGCTTCGTTGCTGAGTTTGCCTTCGGCCTTGACAATTTCGCCTTCAAGTCGTGCGGTTTCCTTGCCCAGGCGAATCTTCTCGGCGGCAACGTCGATTTCCATGTGCAGGCAGATGCGGGCCTCGCCCACCACGGCAACCGGTGCCGCCTGCGCAGCTGCGGACCAGTTGGCTTCGTCGTCGAAGATGCGCACTTCGCTCAGCTTGGCCAGCGCCTGTAACACTGGCGCCGAGCGCTTCAGGAAGGCCGCTTCCTCGGCTTGCGCAGAGATCACGAACAGCGGCAAGCGGGTCGCGGGGGACACGTTCATTTCACCGCGCAGATTGCGGCAGGCATCCACCAGCAGCTTGAGTTTGCCGACCTGCGCCATCGCGTCGGCGTCGATGCGTTCGGGTTGGCTGACGGGGTAGGCGGCGATCGACACCGATTCGCCAGCGCGCCCGGCCACTGGCGCCACTTTTTGCCAGAGCTCTTCGGTCACAAACGGAATCACCGGGTGCGCCAGACGCAAAATGGTTTCCAGTGTGCGGATCAGCGTGCGCCGTGTGGCGCGTTGCTGCGCTTCGTCACCGGTCTGAATCTGGACCTTGGCGATTTCGAGGTACCAGTCGCAGAACTCGTTCCAGACAAAGTCGTAGATCGTGCCGGCCACGTTGTCGAGCCGGTACTCCTCAAAGCCCTTGGCCACCTCGGCCTCGACCTGCTGCAGCAGCGAGACGATCCAGCGGTCAGCCGTGCTGAAGCTGAGGTAGCCGCCGGCGCATTCCTGCGCCGTGTGTTCGCTCAGGCCACAGTCGCGGCCTTCGCAGTTCATCAGCACAAAGCGGCTTGCGTTCCACAGCTTGTTGCAAAAATTGCGGTAGCCTTCGCAGCGCTTGGCGTCAAAGTTGATGCTGCGCCCAAGCGACGCCAGCGAGGCAAAGGTGAAGCGCAGCGCATCGGCACCAAAGGCCGGGATGCCGGTGGGGAATTCCTTTTCGGTGTTCTTGCGCACCTGCGGTGCGGTCTCGGGCTTGCGCAGGCCTTCCGAGCGCTTGACCAGCAGTTCGGGCAGGGCGATGCCGTCGATCAGATCGACCGGGTCGAGCACATTGCCTTCGGACTTGCTCATCTTCTTGCCCTGCGCGTCACGCACCAGGCCGTGGATGTAGACATGCTTGAACGGCACGCGACCGGTGAAGTGCGTGGTCATCATGATCATCCGCGCGACCCAGAAAAAGATGATGTCGTAGCCGGTCACCAGCACGGAGGAGGGCAGGTAGAGGTCGTAGTCTTCCAAGCCTTTGCTGTCTGCCCCGCGCTGGGCCAAGCCGGGCGCGGCCTTGCTCAGAGGCGCTTCGCTTGCCAAGTCGCTGCGTCCGCTCCCGGCTTGTCCCAGCGCTGCGCTGTCGAGCGCCGACAGGCCGCCCTTAGGCGCGAGGGCCCCCTCGGGGGGCAGCGCAGCAGACGAAGTCGCAAGCGTGGGGGCGATCTCTGGCCAACCCATGGTGCTGAAGGGGACCAGTGCCGACGAGTACCAGGTATCCAGAACGTCTTCATCACGGCGAAGGGTCTTGCCGGGGGCTTGCGCTTGTGCATCGGCTTCGTTGCGCGCCACGTAGACCTTGCCTTCTTCGTCATACCAGGCCGGAATCTGATGGCCCCACCAGAGCTGGCGGCTGATGCACCAGTCCTGGATGTTGTTCATCCACTGGTTGTAGGTGTTGACCCAGTTCTCGGGCACAAAGCGGACTTCGCCGGACTGCACGGCGTCGATGGCTTTTTGCGCGATCGACTTGCCGCTCGGGTCCGATGGGCTGACTTCACGCATGGCGACGAACCACTGGTCGGTCAGCATGGGTTCAATGATCTGGTTGGTGCGGGCGCAACGCGGCACCATCAGCTTGTGCTTCTTGACCTCGACCAGCACTTGCAGCGCTTCGAGATCCTTGACGACCTGCTTGCGTGCAACAAAACGGTCCATGCCCCGGTAGGCAACCGGTGCCTGCTCGTTGATTTTGGCGTCGAGTGTCAGCACGCCGATCATCGGCAGCCTGTGGCGCTGGCCAACGGCGTAGTCGTTCTGGTCGTGCGCGGGCGTGACCTTGACCACGCCGGTACCGAAAGCGCGGTCCACGTAGTCGTCGGCAATGATGGGGATGTTGCGCTGGCACAGCGGCAGGCTGACCTCTTGCCCGATCAGGTGCGTGTAACGCTCGTCTTGCGGGTGCACCATCAGCGCCACGTCACCGAGCATGGTTTCCGGGCGTGTGGTGGCCACCGTCAGGCCAGCCAGGCCGTCACGTGGGCCACCGACGAAGGGGTAGAGGATGTGCCAGAGAAAACCGTCTTCCTCTTCGCTTTCGACTTCCAGATCGCTGACGGCGCTCATCAGCACCGGGTCCCAGTTCACCAGACGTTTGCCGCGGTAGATCAGGCCTTGCTCAAAGAGCTGGACGAAGGTTTCGGTCACGGTCTTGGACAGCTTGTCGTCCATCGTGAAGTACTCGCGGCTCCAGTCCACGCTGTCGCCCATGCGGCGCATCTGCGTTGTGATGGTGTTGCCCGATTTTTCTTTCCACTCCCAGACCTTGGAGACAAAGTTCTTGCGCCCGAGTTCGTGGCGGCTGATGTTCTGCGCCTGCAACTGGCGCTCAACGACGATTTGCGTGGCGATGCCGGCGTGATCGGTGCCCGGTATCCAGGCCGTGTTGGCGCCGCTCATGCGGTGGTAGCGCGTCAGCGAGTCCATGATGGTCTGGTTGAAAGCGTGCCCCATGTGCAGCGTGCCGGTGACGTTGGGCGGCGGCAACTGGATCGCAAAGGACGGCGCACCGGCTTTCGCTTCCTTGGTTCCGCGATAGCCCGCTTGTGCGTAGCCACGCTGCTCCCACGCGGGTCCCCACTGCGCCTCAATGGCCGCGGGCTCGAAGGATTTGGACAGGCTGTTGAGGCCGGGTTGTTGGACTGCGTCGGTCATGGCGGAGGTTTCAATGACGAACGGCACCCGCAGGTGCCGTTCCATACAAAAGGTGGAAGCTGGTCCGATTTTACCGGCCCGCCGCTTGAGCCGGCCGTGGTATCAGGTCGGCGGCGTTCGGATCAGGTAATCAAAGGCGCTCAGCGCAGACTTGGCGCCTTCGCCGGTGGCAATGATGATCTGCTTGAAAGGCACGGTCGTCACATCACCGGCAGCAAAAACACCGGGCAACGAGGTCTGGCCTCTGGCGTCGATGACGATCTCGCCGTGCTTGCTGAGTTCGAGCGTGCCTTTGAGCCACTCGGTGTTGGGCACCAGGCCGATTTGCACGAAGACACCTTCGAGTGCGATGAGTTGGCTCTGGTTCGTCGCACGCTCGGTATAGCGCAGGCCATTGACCTTGCCGTTGGCGCCAGTGATCTCGGTCGTTTGCACGTTGCTCAGGATCGTCACGTTGGGCAGGCTCTTGAGCTTTCTGACGAGCACCGCGTCGGCACGCAACTCGGGCAGGAACTCGAGCAGCGTGACCTTGGCCACGACGCCGGCCAGGTCGATGGCGGCTTCAACGCCGGAGTTGCCCCCGCCAATCACCGCCACATGCTTGCCCTTGAACAGCGGGCCGTCGCAGTGCGGGCAGTAGGCAACGCCGTGGTTTTTGTATTCCTGCTCGCCCGGCACGTTGACGTTGCGCCAGCGCGCGCCGGTCGTGAGGATGACGCTGCGCGATTTCAGCGTGGCGCCATTGGCCAGTTGCAGTTCGATCAGGCCGCCCGGTGTGGCGGCCGGGATCAGCTTGTCGGCGCGCTGCAGGTTCATCACGTCAACGTCGTAAGCCTTGACGTGCGCTTCCAGCCCGGCGACGAATTTGGGGCCATCGGTTTCGGGCACCGAGATGTAGTTTTCGATCGCCAGTGTGTCGTTGACCTGGCCGCCAAAGCGCTCGGCGGCGATGCCGGTGCGAATGCCCTTGCGTGCCGCGTAAACCGCTGCTGCGGCGCCGGCCGGGCCGCCGCCGACGATCAGCACCTCGTAGGGCGCTTTGGCCGAGAGTTTGCTGGCGTCGCGCGCTGCCGTGCCGGTATCGAGCTTGGCCAGGATTTCGGCCACATCCATGCGGCCGGAACCGAAGTGCGCACCGTTGAGGTAAACGCTGGGTACAGCCATGATCTGGCGCGTTTCCACTTCGGCCGGGAACAGGCCGCCGTCGATGACGACGGTCTTGATGCGCGGGTTGAGCACGGCCATCAGGCTCAGGGCTTGCACCACGTCCGGGCAGTTGTGGCAGGTCAGGGACATATAGACTTCAAAGCTGAAGTCGCCGTCCAGGGCCTTGATTTGTTCGATGATGTCTGCTTCGACCTTGGGTGGGTGGCCGCCGGTCCAGAGCAGGGCCAGCACCAGGGATGTGAATTCGTGACCGAGCGGAATCGCGGCAAAGCGCAGATTCATTTCGCTGCCATTGCGGCGCAGGCTGAAGGACGGCTTGCGCGCGTCGGCTCCATCGCTGCGAAGCGTGATCTTGTCGGACAGGCTGGCAACGGTTTGCAGGAGACCCTGCATTTCGCGTGCGCTGTCCGAATCGTCCAGGGATGCCACCATTTCAAACGGTTGGTTCACCCGCTCCAGATAAGCCTGGAGCTGGGTCTTGAGGTCGTCGTCCAACATGGTGTGCATCCCTTTTTGAGTTTGAATTTAGATCTTGCCGACGAGGTCGAGCGAAGGCTTCAGCGTGGCAGCGCCGGCGGTCCACTTGGCCGGGCAGACTTCACCCGGGTGGCTGGCGACATACTGGGCGGCCTTGACCTTGCGCGTCAGTTCTGTGGCGTCACGGCCGATGCCGTTGTCATGGATTTCGCACAGTTTGATCTGGCCTTCGGGGTTGATGACGAAGGTGCCACGCAGTGCCAGGCCGGCTTCTTCGATCATCACTTCAAAGTTACGGGTCAGCGTGCCGGTCGGGTCGCCAATCATCACGTAGTTGACCTTCTTGATGGCTTCCGAGGTGTCGTGCCAGGCTTTGTGGGCAAAGTGGGTGTCGGTGGAAACGCTGTAGACCTCAACGCCCATCTTCTGGAATTCGGCGTAGTTGTCGGCCATGTCTTCGAGTTCGGTCGGGCAGACAAACGTGAAGTCAGCCGGGTAGAACATGACGACCGACCACTTGCCCTTGAGGCTGTCCTGGTTGACGGGAACAAACTTGCCGGCGTGAAAAGCGGTGGCGCTGAAAGGCTTGACTTGGGTGTTGATCAAAGACATGGAAGACTCCTGAGGTGGTTAAAAAAAGTCTCGGTGAAAACCGATGGGCGAAGTTTAGTAGAAAGCTATCGGGTTTGTGATTTATTAAACTAAAGCTATCTATAGCCAATTCCTATGTGACGGCGGCTGGC
>CAIWNX010000064.1 GCA_903914175.1 uncultured beta proteobacterium
GTACTCATTGTTGACGACCACTCCGACATCCGCCGCCTGCTCAGCATCACGCTGGGCAAGGAGTTCGAAATTCTCGAAGCGGAAGACGCTGTTGGCGCACTCGAAGCGGTGCGCCGCCATCACCCCAAGATCGTCCTGCTCGACGTCATGATGCCGGGCAAGATGAATGGCCTGCAGGTGCTCGAAGCGATCAAGGGCAATCCACTGACACAGGACATTCTGGTCGCCATGATCAGCGCCCGCGGTCAGGTCGCGGACCACGACGACGCGCGCAAACGGGGAGCCGATGCCTACTTCGTCAAACCATTCAGTCCCCTGCAAGTAGCAAATTGGGTGCGGAGCAAGGCAGCGTGAACTGCTGCGCGGCAGCGCAAACACAGGGCACCTGATGCCTGTTGGCACCACGGCAAACAGCCCTGCACCAGACCTGGCCCTGGTCAGCCAGCGCCGCGTTGCCCCGCTGATCTGGCTGGCGGCCGCCGTCCTGATTCTGTTGACCTGGTGGCACGTACTGACACTGGTTGAACAAAGCCGCCAGCGCGAACTCGCCGCCGCCGAAAAAGATCTGGGCAACCTGACACGACTGACCCAGGAACACGCCATTCGCACTCTGCGCAGCGCCGACCAGGTGATCCGCTTTGTGCAGTCGCGCTACCTGGAGATCGGCGAACGTCTCGACCTCAAAGCCCTCACGGCCAACGGCGTGATCGACAGCGAAATCTTCAACCAGGTCGGCATCATCGACGCCAAGGGCATTTATGTGCTGTCCAACCTGCCGATTGCGAGCCGACTGGACCTGTCAGACCGCGAACACTTCAAGGTTCATGTCGCCTCCGATGCAGTCGGACTTTTTGTCTCGCAACCGGTACTCGGACGCGCCAGCGGAAAGTGGTCAATCCAGATGACCCGGCGCATCACGCGACCCAACGGTGACTTTGGCGGCGTCGTGGTGATCTCGATCAACCCGGATTATTTCTCCGGCTTTTATTCGGCGCTCAACATGGGGCCCAAGGGTCTGACGGCACTGTATGGCGTGGATGGTGTGGCCCGCGTGCGGAAAATCGGAGCGCAGGAGGCCTATGGCAACAAGGCAACCGACGCCGCCATGTTCGGACATATCCAGCGCGGTCAACTCACGGGCAGCTATACGCAGCAATCGGTAGTAGACGGCGTGCAGCGACTCTACTACTACCGCAAAGTACCGCAATACGATCTGGTGGTGGTGGCCGGTCTGGAAACCCAGGACCTGCTCGCAAACCATCGCCAGGCGCGCAATGCGCTGCTGTTGCAGGCCGGCCTGATGACGCTGCTGGTGCTGGTAATCATGCGCTACTTGCATCGCATGCGCCTGGAAATGGCGGCACGCCAGCATGCCCAGTTGCTGGTTGAGGATCGCACCCAGCAGCTCAGCGCCATCTTCACCATGAGTCCGGATGGTTTCGTCTCCTTTGACCCGCAACGCTGCGTCAAATATGTCAGCCCGGCTTTTGCCGAAATGACCGCGCTCGCTGCAGAGCAACTCGACGGCTACAACGAACAGGATTTTTCAAACTGGCTGGCGCGACGCTGCGATAGTGCCATGCCCTTCGCCGGCATTGCCGCCTTGCGCGCCAAGGTCATGGACGGCAAGCCCGATGCCCGGGAATTGATCCAGATGGCGCGTGAACCCAAACGCATGCTGCAAGTCGGTCTGCGTAGCAGCGAATCGAGCACGGTCTCGCAAATCCTGTATTTTCGGGATGTGACGCACGAGTTCGAAGTCGACCAGATGAAGAGCGAGTTCGTGGCGACGGCGGCACATGAGCTGCGCACGCCGATGCAAAGCATCATGGGTTTTTCGGAGATCCTGCTCAGTCATGAGATCGAGCCCAGCACCCAGAAGGAACTTCTGACCATCATCCACCATGAATCCGGCCAGCTGGCCAAGATTCTCGACGAGTTGCTCGACCTGTCCCGAATCGAAGCGCGACGCGGCCGGGACTTCCGTTTCACCGACGTCTGTCTGCAGGATCTGACCGCCGATCTGGTCAAGGCCTTCATGCCGCCAGCAGGGCGCGCTGCCCCCGAGCTGTTGATGCAAAAAATGCCGCTGCACGTGATGGCCGATGCCGGCAAGCTGCGCCAGGCGCTGCTCAATGTGCTCTCCAACGCCTACAAGTACTCGCCCGATGGCGGCCCGGTCGTCCTGCAGATTGAAACCGACGAAACCGGAGCGGCGCCGCGCGCCTGGATACACATCACCGACCAGGGCATCGGCATGACGCCGCAGCAACGCGACCGGGTTTGCGAGCGCTTTTACCGCGCCGACGCCTCGGGCAAGGTGCCTGGCAGCGGGCTGGGCATGCGCATCGTGAAGGAAATTTGCGAGATGCACGGCGGCGAGTTGACCATCAGCTCAAGCCTCGGTCTGGGAACGCGCGTCAGCTTTTCAATTCCGTGCTGAGAGAGCCCCGCATGCGCGCTTTTTCGTTAATGCTCGTACAACTCAAGATCGGCTGCAACTCGCGGAGATCGAGCGCATGCGTGCAATCGAACTGAGCCAAGACACCTGTCATGGACCTCTTTTTAGCCGTCAAACCAACCATCCTGATCGTGGACGACACGCCAGCCAACCTGACTTTGCTGGCGGGGCTGCTGCAACCTACCTACGCGGTCAAGATCGCGACCCGCGGCGCCAATGCCATCAAGCTGGTTATGGAGCAGCCGCCCGACCTGATTCTGCTCGACATCGAAATGCCCGACATGAGTGGCTACGAGGTCTGTCGCGGTCTGAAGGCCAATCCGCACACGCACGCGATTCCGGTGATTTTTCTCACCAGCAAGCTCGACCCTGCAAGCGAGGAACAGGGGCTGGCCACCGGCGCGGTTGACTACATCACACGCCCAATCAGTCCCCCTATCCTGCTGTCACGGGTGCGGGCACACTTGGCTGATGCCGCCAGCGCAGCCAGCCTGCGCATTGCCAACCAGTACCTCGAAGTAGCCGTGGCGGCACGCACCAACGAACTGACCAACCTGCAGGAAATGACGGTGCTGGCGCTGGCCTCATTGGCCGAGACCCGCGACACCGAAACCGGCAATCACCTGCGGCGCACCCAGCGCTACCTGCGCGCGCTGGGCGAACACCTCAAAAGCCATCCCGACTTTGGCGAAGCCCTGGGGAGCGGCATGGTCAACACCCTGTTCAAATGCGCGCCCTTGCACGACATCGGCAAGGTCGGCATTCCCGACCGCATTCTGCTCAAAAACGGAGCCTATACGCCAGAGGAATTCGAAATCATGAAGACGCACCCAACGCTGGGGCGCGACGCGATTGTGAAGGCACAGGAAATCAGCGGTCAACGCATGGACTTCTTTGAAATCGCCAAGGAAATCGTCTACTCGCATCACGAGAAATGGGATGGGTCGGGTTACCCGCAGGGACTGGTTGGCACACAGATTCCAGTGTCGGCACGCCTGATGGCACTGGCCGACGTATACGACGCGCTGATCAGCCGGCGTATCTACAAAGGCGGCATGAACCATGCGCAAGCGGTGCAGATCATCACAGAAGGACGGGGAACACATTTTGATCCTGCCGTGGTGGATGCTTTCCTGGCAATGGAATCGAAATTCGACGCCATCGCCAATCGCTTTGCCGATACCGAACAGGACATCGCAGAAAAAGCCGAATACCTGGCCTACATCCTGTAGCCCCGCACCCGACGCGCCAGCGCGGAGCGCACAATCCGGCTATATTTTGACAAGCAACAAGCCGGACTGACATCCGCTGCGATAGGCTTGTCTGCCAAGGGGGCCTGCCATGCACACCGTACGTCCCGCCGCAGTTGCCGGCGCTTTCTATCCCGCACAGACATCTGTCCTGTCAGGCACCGTGCTGGCGCTGTTGGCCAAAGCCGCAGCCAACACCGAGTCCGACGCCACCGCGCCCAAGGCCATCGTCGTGCCGCACGCCGGCTACATCTATTCCGGCGCCACCGCTGCGCTGGCCTACGCACAACTGGGGTCGGCACGTGGTCGCATCCGGCGTGTCGTGCTGCTCGGACCGGTGCACCGGGTTGCGGTACGCGGCCTGGCATTACCGGGGGCTGCCGCCTTTGCCACCCCGCTGGGCGAAGTCGAGATCGATCTGGCGGCAGTGGCCGCGCTGGCCGGGATGCCGCAGGTCATCGTCAGCCCGGCGGCCCACGCGCAGGAACACTCGCTGGAAGTCCAACTGCCGTTTCTGCAGTCGGTGCTGGATGATTTCAAACTGCTGCCGCTGGCCGTCGGCAATGCGACGCCAGCCGAAGTGGCACAGGTGCTGGAGCGGCTCTGGGGCGGGCCGGAGACCCTGATCGTCATCAGTTCCGACCTGTCGCACTTTCTGCCCTACGCCAGCGCTCAGGCACTGGACCAAGACACCGTGCAACAGATCCTGAATTTCGATGGCACGCTAAACCACCAGCAAGCCTGCGGCGCAACGCCGGTCAACGGCTTGCTGCTGGCAGCCCACCAGCATGGTTTGCAAGTCCAACTGCTGGGTCTGTGCAACTCGGGTGACAGCGCTGGCGACAAGGCTCGCGTCGTCGGCTACGCATCTCTGGCCTTCACACAAGGCCCAGCCCAGCCGGTGCAGAGCAGCGACGCCGAGCGCGGCGCAACCCTGCTGGCCATTGCCCGCGCCGCGATCTCAACCGCTCTGGGGCGCGCACAGAGCGCCCGCGAGGACGCTCCCTGGTTGCGGGAAGCCGGCGCCAGCTTTGTCACGCTGACGCAAAACAGCCAATTGCGTGGCTGCATCGGGTCCCTCGAAGCGCGCCGGGCGCTGCTGGCCGACGTCAAGGCCAACGCGGTGGCGGCAGCAACACAGGACCCCCGCTTTCCGGCATTGACCGCGAGCGAACTCACGCAGACCGAGGTAGAAGTGTCACTGCTATCGCCGCTGCAACCCATGACCTTTGCCAGTGAAGCGCAGGCACTGGCCCAGTTGCGCCCCGGCATCGATGGCGTGCTGTTTGAGTACGGTCGCCAGCGCAGCACTTTTCTGCCGCAGGTCTGGGAGCAGTTGCCAGACGCCGCGCAATTCATGGCCCATCTCAAGCACAAGGCCGGGCTGGCACCAAATTTCTGGGCCGATGGTGTGCGCCTGCAGCGCTACACCGTGAGCAAGTGGAAGGAGAAGGATTTCGCGCCGCAAACACCGCAGCGCAGCGGAGAAGCCTGATGCAGACCCCCAATTACCAGGCCCGTTACTGGCACCGCATCGACGACGGACGCCTGCAATGCGACCTGTGCCCGCGCGACTGCAAACTGCACGAGGGCCAGCGCGGCGCCTGCTTCGTGCGTGCACGCGAAGCCGATCAAATGGTGCTGACCACCTACGGTCGCTCCTCTGGCTTTTGCATCGACCCGATCGAGAAGAAACCGCTCAACCATTTCTACCCCGGCAGCAGCGTGCTGTCGTTCGGCACCGCCGGCTGCAACCTGGCCTGCAAGTTCTGCCAAAACTGGGACATCAGCAAGTCACGCGACATGGACCGTCTGCTCGATCAGGCCACACCCGACGCCCTCGCCTCTGCCGCGCGCCTGCACGGCTGCAAGAGTGTTGCCTTCACCTACAACGACCCGGTGATCTTTGCCGAGTACGCCATGGACGTGGCCGATGCCTGTCACGCGCTCGGTATCCAGACCGTAGCCGTGACGGCCGGCTACCTGCACGCGCCGGCGCGGCGGGATTTCTTTGCCAAGATCGACGCCACCAACGTCGATCTGAAAGCCTTCAGCGAGGACTTTTATTTCAGGCTCACCGGCTCGCACCTGCAGCCAGTACTCGACACCCTGATCTACCTGCGCCGAGAAACCAAAGTCTGGGTCGAGATCACCACGCTCCTGATTCCCGGCCAGAACGACTCGGACGCCGAAATCAGCGCGCTATGTCACTGGGTCTTCAACGAACTTGGGGCCGAGGTACCGCTGCACTTCTCAGCCTTCCATCCGGCTTACCGGATGCCCGATGTCCCGGCCACACCGCCTGAGACCCTGGTGCGCGCCCGCAACATCGCCCGGCAACAGGGCCTGCAATACGTCTACACCGGCAACGTGCATAACATCGAGGGCGACACCACTTTCTGCCCGAAGTGCACTGCGCCGCTGATCGTGCGCGACTGGTATCTGATCAACCAGTACCGGCTCGACGCCGTTGGCCGTTGCCCGGACTGCGGTGCGCAACTGGCGGGGCACTTTGACGCGCAAGCCGGCCACTTCGGGCGCCAGCGCATACCGGTTCGCATTGCCGCCCTCAAACAACCCCATTGACCGCATGCGCCTGTAGCAGGCAGTCCTGGAAAGCACGGCTGGCGCGCGACGGCTGGGGCGTGCGGCGCACGATGCAGAAAAAACTGCAGGTATAGCGGAACAGTTCGGGCCTCACGGCGCGCATCTGACCCGATGCCACAAAAGACTGCGCGTAGTGGTCGGGGAGAAAGCCCAGGTACCTGCCCGACAGGATCAGGGTCGCAATCGATTCCTGGTCGTAGCCCGTGGCCTTGCGCGCAAGCCGCATCTGCTGGCTGATTTCCATGTTCGGCGAGTGGTAGCCCAGACCGGCAAAGTCGTGTGCGCGCAGGCCGTCCCAGTCGACCGGCTCCGGCGCAGCCGAATCAGCCCGAAACAGCGTGTGCTGCGCGCCGCAGTACAAGTACATGGTTTCGCTGAACAGTTCGTCGTAGGAGAGGGTGTCCGAACTGCGGTGCCCGGGAATCACCCCGACCTGGAACTGGCCGTCGAGCACGCCGCGCTCGATCGTATTCAAGGGTGCGACGTGCAGGTGCAGGTTCACCTCGGGTGCGCGTTCGGAAAACAGGGCAATGGCGGCGCCGATGCGAGCCGCCGGGTTGCTGGCGGTCTTGTCGAAGACAGCGATATTGAGCTGCCCGCCCATGCGCCGGTGGATTTCGTCAACGCTGCTGCGAAAGGCATCCGCCCCGGCCAGCAGGCGCAGCGTTTCGGCATAGATCTGCTCACCTTCGGCGCTCAAGGCGAAACCGGCACGGCCACGTCGGCACAGGTTCAGACCGAGGCGCGTCTCCAGGTCCTTGATGTGGCGACTGATGGTGGAAGTGCCGATATTGAGTTCAAGTTCAGCCGCCGCCATGCCGCCGCACTCGACCACGCTCTTGAAGACGCGCAGCAGGCGGATGTCCATGTCGCTGAGCTGGCCCAGGGAGGCGCGGGTTTTTACTTGCATGGAATCGCAATCAAATAGTGATACTTATACATTTATAAGAGTAACAGACTGGCCCAGAATCGCCTATTCCTTTCCCCCCTTTGGAGACACACCATGGACATGAACGACGCTCAACACCTGGGCACATCCCGCACCGACGCCGCCTGGCTCGATGCGCACTGGATGCCTTTCACCGCCAACCGCCAGTTCAAGGCGGCGCCGCGCATGATGGTCAGCGCCAAGGGTTGTTATTACACCGACAACCAGGGCAAGCAGATTTTTGACGGCCTCTCGGGCCTGTGGTGCTGTGGTCTGGGCCATGGACGCACAGAAATAACCGAAGCGGCAATGCGCCAGATCGCCACGCTCGACTACTCGCCAGCCTTTCAGTTTGGCCATCCGCTGTCCTTTGCCCTGGCCAACAAGCTCAAGGAACTGACACCGGCCGGGCTCGACTATGTGTTCTTCACCGGCTCTGGTTCCGAGTCCGCCGACACCTCGCTCAAGATGGCGCGCGCCTACTGGCGCGCCAAGGGTCAGGCCAGCAAGACGCGCCTGATCGGGCGTGAAAAAGGCTACCACGGCGTCAACTTCGGCGGCATCTCGGTCGGCGGCATCGTTGGCAACCGCAAGACCTTTGGCCAGGGCATCGAGGCCGACCACCTGCCGCACACGCAGCTGCCGGGCAGTGTCTTTTCACGCGGCATGCCCGAGAAGGGCGCCGAACTGGCCGACGATCTGCTAAGGCTGATTGCACTGCATGATGCCAGCAACATCGCCGCCGTGATCGTTGAGCCGTTCTCGGGTTCGGCCGGCGTCATCATCCCGCCCAAGGGCTACCTGCAACGCTTGCGCGACATCTGCACGGCCAACAACATCCTGCTGATTTTTGACGAAGTGATCACCGGTTTTGGCCGGGCCGGCGCCTACACCGGTGCCGAAGCGTTTGGCGTGACACCCGACATCATGAACATCGCCAAGCAGATCACCAACGGCGCGCAGCCGATGGGCGCAGTGCTGGCGAGCAAGGAAATCTACGACACTTTCATGGCGCAGGGCGGCCCCGACTACATGCTCGAGTTCGCCCACGGTTACACCTACTCGGCGCACCCGGTTCCCTGTGCCGTGGCGCTGGCCACGCTGGACCTGCTGGTCAAGGAAAACATGGTCGACAAAGTCAAGGCGCTGGCACCGTATTTTGAGAACGCCGTGCACGGTCTCAAAATCGCCAAGAACGTCACCGACATCCGCAACTACGGTCTGGCCGCCGGCCTGACCATCGCGGCCCTGCCCGGCGAGCCGGCACGCCGGCCCTACGAGATTGCCATGGCCATGCTGAAGAAAGGCTTTTATGTGCGCTACGGCGGCGACACCATCCAGCTCGCACCGCCCTTCATCACCACGCCAGCGCAGATTGACAGCCTGATCAATGCGCTGGGCGACTGCATCAACCAAACCGCTTGAATACGCTGACCATGCAAAACCTTCCCCTGATTCAACACCTGATCGACGGCCAACTGGTGTCCGGCGGCAGCCGTTCGCAAGACGTCTTCAACCCGGCCACCGGCAAGGCGGAAAAGCGCGTTCTGCTGGCCGACAAACTGACGGTCGAGCAGGCCATCGCTTCGGCCCAAGCCGCCTACCCAGCTTGGCGCGCCACACCCCCGCTCAAGCGTGCACGCGTCATGAGTACGCTGAAAAATTTGCTCGAACAAAACGCCGAGCAGATCTGCGCCCTGGTCACTGCTGAGCACGGCAAGGTGTTGAGCGACTCGATGGGCGAGTTGCAACGCGGCATTGAAAACGTCGAGTACGCCAGTTACGCACCCGAGTTGCTCAAGGGTGAGCACAGCCGCAACGTCGGCCCCGGCATGGACTCGTGGAGCGAATTTCACGCGCTCGGTGTCACCGCCGGCATCACGCCCTTCAACTTCCCCGTCATGGTGCCGCTGTGGATGTGGCCAATGGCAGTAGCCTGCGGCAACACCTTCATCCTCAAACCGTCCGAGCGCGACCCGAGCAGCGCCCTGCTGGTGGCGGAACTGGCGCTGCAGGCCGGTCTGCCACCGGGCGTGCTCAACGTCGTGCACGGCGACAAGGAGGCGGTGGACACACTGCTGACCGACAAGCGCGTGCAGGCCATCAGCTTTGTTGGCTCAACGCCGATTGCCGAGTACATCTACGCTACCGGTTGCGCCCACGGCAAGCGCGTGCAGGCGCTCGGCGGCGCCAAGAACCACGCGGTGGTGATGCCCGATGCTGACGTGCCCAACGCGGTCAGCGCGCTGATGGGCGCAGCTTACGGTTCCTGCGGTGAGCGCTGCATGGCAATTCCACTGGTGGTGGCCATTGGCGACGCGACAGCCGACGCCGTCGTAGCGGGACTGAAGATCGAAATCGCCAAGATGAAGGTCGGCCCCGGTACCGATTCCGGCAACGACATGGGTCCTCTGGTGACGCAGGCCCATTTCGAGAAGGTCAAGGGCTATGTTGACCAGGGCGTGGCCGAAGGCGCGACGCTGGTGGTCGATGGCCGCGGCGTCAAGGTGGCTGGTCATGAAGGTGGCTACTTCCTGGGCGCTTGCCTGTTCGACCACGTCAAGCCCGGCATGAAGATCTACCAGGAAGAAATTTTCGGCCCGGTGCTGGGCGTGATGCGGGTTGCGACACTGGGCGAAGCGATGGATCTGATCAACGCCCACGAATACGGCAACGGCACCTGCATCTTCACGCGCGACGGTGAAGCGGCGCGCTATTTCAGCGACCACATTCTGGTCGGCATGGTGGGCGTCAATGTGCCGCTGCCGGTGCCGGTGGCATACCACTCGTTTGGCGGCTGGAAGCGTTCGCTGTTTGGCGACCTTCACGGCTACGGACCGGACGCTGTGCGCTTCTACACCAAGCGCAAGACCATCACGCAGCGCTGGCCCTCGGCCGGGGTGCGCGAAGGCGCGGTGTTCAGCTTCCCGACCAACCGCTAAAGCCAAGCCTCAACGCCTGCTTTCCTCTGCCCTGGCTTCTTCCAGCAGCCAGTGGCGCAGCGCCTGCACGGCGGGCCGGCCGGCAATCGCCTCGGGCGTGACGATGTAGTAGGCGTACTGCTGCTCGAGCACGATATCGAACGGGGCGACCAGCTGGCCTTGGGCAATCGCCGTTGCCACCAGCGGCTTGGGCGCCAGCGCAACACCCAGACCATCCACCGCAGCGACGAAAGCCAGCCCTGAGTCGCTGAAGTGCGTCCCAGCGCTGCCATCAAAGCCGCTCACGCCGGCCAGTCGGAACCATTCCTCCCAGCTCGGGCGCGCAGGCTCATTGGTCATCGAATCGTCGTGCAGCAGAACCTGAAACCGCAAATCTGCAGGTTCGCGCAGAGGCGTTGCCGATTGCATCAGTTTCGGACTACACACCGCGATGTAGTCGGAACCAAACATGCGGTCAACGCGAAATCCGGGGTAACCTCCATTGCCAAAGCGGATCACCACCTGCGAATCCTCTTCACGCAAATCAACGCCGTCAAACAAGGGGGCGGCAAGCGACTGCTCGGCGTCAATGGCATCGCGGGAACGGATGATGTGCAGGTTCACACCGGGCTGGGCGAGGTTGAAGCAGCGCAGCCGCGGCACCAGCCAGCGCGTGGCAAAAGACGACGGACAGACCACCAGCAAGCGCCCGCCAGCAGCATGCTCATGGGCATTTTCAACGGCGACGGCAAAGCACTCCAGTCCCTCGCGCACCTTGGGCAGCATGGCCTGGCCCTGGGCGGTGAGTTCCAGCGCGCGCGGCAAGCGGCGAAACAGCGGCAGGTCAAGAAACTCCTCAAGCGACTTGATCTGGTGACTCACGGCCGTGGGCGTGACCGAGAGTTCGCCAGCGGCTTTCTTGAAGCTCAAATGCCGGGCAGCGACCTCAAAGGCGCGCAGGGCGTTCAAAGGCGGCAAGCGGTAGGACATGGATGAGTTTTTCTTCGGGACCGGATGAGAATTGATCGTTTGCTGCGATGCAGCATCTCCATTATCGTTGCGACGTGCTTTCAAGAGAAGCACGATTCACAAGAAAGATCCTCACCCATGGAACCTAACTATTCTGTTATCGAAAGCGTCATTCACGAGGCGCGCCAGCAGCGCAGCGAGCACCTGGGAGAAATGATTTCTTCCAGCTTGAATTGGTGCACCCGCTTGCTCAGCCATGCCAGGTATCCGCAGACAGCGCTTTCGCGCGTTCTGCCACCTTAAGTGTTGATCCCTTTTTTATTTCAGGAGTTTCCATGAAGAACTTTTTCAGTCTTGTCAATTTTGTCTTTGGTCTGCTTGCGCTGCTGGTCAGTATCGGAATCGTGCACGACGCCTCACATCGACTCGCCTACGCTGGCGCTGGCCTTTTCGCCTTTGCCATCGCCGCCGCCTGCCTTTGGCTGGCCAAGGAATCGGTTGCACCCAGGGCGAATTCCCGGCCCTGAGAGCGATAGGCAAAACCCGCCTCGGCGGGCTTGCAGTGTGGTCCGTTTATCGTATTTTTGTATTAGCAACAGGAATCAACTTGCTGATATATTAATTATTGTTCTCAAACTGTTCTCCTTGCAACACACTGCAAGCTTTTACAGCTATCTCAGGAGAACAGCATGCTGATCGGATGCCCCAAGGAAATCAAGAACCATGAATACCGCGTCGGCCTGACTCCGGCCAGCGTACGAGAACTCACAGCGCACGGCCACCAGGTTCTGGTGCAAGCCGGTGCCGGCGCCGCCATCGGCCTGAGCGACGAGCAATACAAAGCAGCCGGCGCAACGCTGGCAGCCGAGGCCAAGGAAATATTCGCCAAGGCCGAGATGATCGTCAAGGTCAAGGAACCACAGCCGCAGGAATGCGCCATGCTGCGCCCGGGCCAGATCCTCTACACCTACCTGCACCTGGCCCCGGACCCGGAACAGACTGCAGCGCTGGTCAAGTCCGGCGCCATCTGTATCGCCTATGAGACCATTACCGGCCCCGGCGGCGGTCTGCCGCTGCTGGCACCGATGAGCGAAGTCGCTGGCCGCATGGCAGTGCAAGCCGGCGCCGCGCATCTGGAGAAATCCAAAGGCGGCATGGGCATCCTGCTGGGTGGCGTACCCGGCGTGCCTGCCGGTCATGTGGCGATCATCGGTGCCGGCGTCGTTGGCACACACGCGCTGCAAATGGCAGTCGGCATGGGCGCACGCGTCACGGTGCTGGACAAAAGCGTAGACCGTCTGCGCCAGCTCGATCTGGTTTTTGGCAACCGCATTAGCACCGTCTATTCGAACGCACAGAGTGTCGAAGACGCCGTGCTGGACGCCGACCTGGTGGTCGGCGGTGTTCTGATTCCCGGCGCAGCCGCGCCCAAACTGGTGACGCGCAGCATGATTTCGCGCATGAAGAAGGGTGCAGTGGTGGTTGACGTCGCCATTGATCAGGGCGGCTGCTTCGAGACCTCGCATGCCACCACCCATGCCGATCCGACTTATGTCGTGGACGGCGTGGTGCACTACTGCGTGGCCAACATGCCCGGCGCCGTGGCACGCACTTCGACCTTTGCCCTGAACAACGCCACCATTGGCCACGCCGTGGCGCTGGCCGATAAGGGCTGGAAACAGGCACTCAAGGACAACGCGCACTTGAAGGCCGGCCTGAATGTCGCCAACGGTCAGGTCACCTACGAAGCCGTGGCACGCGA
>CAIWNX010000065.1 GCA_903914175.1 uncultured beta proteobacterium
GCACTGGCCAAACAACTCGGCTGCGACCTGGCCATCATCGACAAACGCCGGCCCAAGGCCAATGTGAGCGAAGTGATGCACGTGAGCGGTGAAATCGACGGGCGCAACTGCGTCATCATGGACGACATGATTGACACGGCGGGCACCCTGGTCAAAGCGGCTGAGGTTTTGAAGGCGCGCGGCGCCAACAAGGTTTACGCTTATTGCACACACCCGATCTTTTCGGGCCCTGCGATCGAGCGCATCACCAACGGAACGGCCCTGGACGAAGTGGTGGTGACCAACACCATTCCGCTGAGCCAGGCGGCGATAGCCTGCAAAAAAATCAGGCAGTTGACCGTGGCACCGCTGATCGCCGAGACGATCCAGCGCATCGCCAAGGGTGAGTCCGTCATGAGTTTGTTCTCGGACCAGGAGAACCTTTTCTAGGTTTTTTCGGTTCGGGCAAAAGTGGGCTTGCGACGCCGTGCATTGGGCAGCGCAGGCTTTTTTAAACCGGAGTCACACTGGTCGCGGTGGACTTCTTATGGAGTGAAACTATGAAATTCGTCGCTTTTGAGCGCGCAAAGCAGGGCACGGGTGCGAGCCGCCGTCTCCGCATCGCCGGCCGTACGCCCGGTATCGTTTATGGTGGTTCGACCGAACCCCAGCAAATCGAGATCGACCACAACGCCCTCTGGCACACCTTGAAAAAGGAAGCCTTCCATTCCACCGTTCTGGACATGGAAATTGACGGCAAGGTCAGCAAGGTTCTGTTGCGCGACGTGCAAATGCACCCGTTCAAGCAGTTGATCCTGCACATCGACTTCCAGCGCGTTGACGCCAACACCAAACTGCACATGAAGGTGCCACTGCATTACAGCGGTGATGAGAATTCGCCAGCAGTGAAGACTGAGGGTTGTATCGCCAACCACGTGGTGACCGAAATCGAAGTGATGTGTCTGCCGGCCGATCTGCCCGAATTTATCGCGGTCGATTTGAGCGGCCTCAAGAAGGGTGCTTCGCTGCATCTGGCCGACGTCGTCATGCCCAAGGGTGTGACAGCCGTCACCCACGGCAAGAACAACCCGGTTCTGGTCTCGGTGGTGGTTATTTCTGCCGCAACTGCGGAAGAAACGCCAGCCGCAGACGGCGCCGCACCGGCTGCCGCCGCACCGACAGCCGCCGCCGCAGCGGCAGCAGCCGGCAAGGCCGCAGCAGCGGCCAAGGCTCCTGCGGGCAAGGCGCCTGCTGCCAAGGCACCCGCCGCCGCAAAGAAGAAGTAATCTGGACGCTTGCAGCGTCACACGAATGGCCCACCTCGGTGGGCCATTTTTTTGCCCGGACGGTTACACTGTGCCCGCTATGCAGCGCCAACCATTTGCCAACCAAACCGGGCCAAGATGATCAAGCTATTTGTCGGTCTGGGCAACCCCGGCCCCGACTATGAACTGACCCGCCACAACGCCGGTTTCTGGTGGCTTGACGAAGTGGCCCACGCGCTCAAGGTGGTGCCGCTCATGGACAAGTCCTACCATGGCATGGTGGCCAGAACCTCGATCAACGGGCAGACCGTCTGGCTGCTCAAACCACAGACCTTCATGAACCTGTGCGGCAAATCCGTGGCCGCGCTGGCGCGTTTCTTCAAGATCGAGCCGCAGGAGATTCTGGTGGCGCACGACGAACTCGACATCGTTCCGGGCGAAGCCAAGCTCAAGCTCGGCGGCAGCCACGCCGGGCACAACGGCTTGCGCGACATCCATGCCCAACTCGGTACCGACGCCTACTGGCGCTTGCGTCTGGGCGTCGGCCATCCGGGGGACAAGTCCGATGTCGTGAACTGGGTACTGAAGAAGCCCTCGCTCGATCACCGTGTCGCCATCGATCAAAGCATAGATCGCGCACTCAAAGCCCTGCCGCATTTGCTGGCAGGCGAAATGGACAAGGCCACGATGCTGGTGCACACCAGCAAGCCGCCGCGCCCGAAACCACCCCGCCCCGAAAAGCCGGATCAACCGGATGCGGCGCTGCCCCCCACTGTCAGCAGGGAGAATCAACATGAGAGTCGCTCGTCTTGAAACATTGGTCCTGATCGCCGCCGGTCTTTTATCGACCGGGGTTGGGGCGCAAACCGTCTACAAATGCGGCAACACCTACAGTCAGTTGCCGTGCCCGGATGCCACAGTCATCAACGCCGACCAACGCACACGCGAGCAGAAGGCGCAAGCCGATCAGGCCACGGCACGCGATGCCCGCGCTGCCACCGCCATGGAGAATGCGCGCTTGCAGCAGGAAAAAGCCGATCTTGCGGCCAACACACCCAAGGCACCCGCCAAGGCTGCCAGCGCCAGCAAGCCGCGCAAGAGCGAATTGAAGAAGAAGAAAAAGAAGGATGCCGACACCCTGGTGGCGCGCTCACCGGCAACCAAGAAGGCCGCAACCGCCAAGCCGGCTGGCAAGGCGTCCAGCCCATCCTGAGCGAGACCATGCGCGACTCTGTCAGCTACCCTGCGCCCGAGGCCGACTTGGTCAGCGCCTGCAGGCGCCGGTACTTTTGCCACAGCGTCTCGCGGCTCTCCACCCACTGCGGGTTAACCGGTATGCAGGCCACCGGACAGACCTGGACGCACTGGGCTTCGTCGAAATGACCGACACATTCGGTACATTTGGCGGGATCGATTTCGTAGATTTCGGGCCCAAGAAAAATCGCCTGGTTCGGGCACTCAGGTTCGCAGATGTCGCAGTTGATGCACTCGTCGGTGATGATCAAGGCCATCGCTTACCATCCACGGCATCGTCTAAAGTAACAAGCTTGTTGCGCATGGTCCGAATTATCGGCGAGCGTGCCATCCAAACATCCTCATGGGTCTATTCCTTTTCAAACGCCTGACGACGCTGCTGGCAACGCTGGCCGGCGCCTCGGTCGTGGTGTTTCTGGTGCTCGAAATCCTGCCTGGCAATGCGGCCCAAATGCTCATGGGCCCCGACGCCTCGCCTGAAGCAATACAGGCGCTAACGATCAAGCTCGGCCTGAACCTTCCGCCCATGGAGCGCTACTGGCAATGGATCAGCGCCCTGCTGGTGGGCGACATGGGCATGAGTAACGCCTACAGCAGCCCGGTGCTCGATCTCGTGCTCGAACGCCTGGCCGTCACCGTGCCGCTGGCGGTCATCGCCATGGTGCTGACGACGGCAATGGCCTTGACGGCCGGCATCTATGCCGCGTCGCGCCACAACCGCATGGGCGACACCGGTCTGATGGGCCTGACGCAGCTTGGCATTGCCGTGCCCAATTTCTGGTTCGCCATTTTGCTGATCCTGTTGTTCTCGGTGCATTTGCAGTGGTTCTCAGCCGGCGGTTTTCCCGGCTGGGAAGAGGGCTTTACGCCAGCACTCAAATCCCTGCTGCTACCGGCGCTCTCGCTGGCCGTGGTGCAGGCTGCGATCCTGGCGCGCATCACGCGCTCGGCCGTGCTGGAAGTGCTGCGTGAAGACTTTGTGCGCACAGCGCGCGCCAAGGGTCTGTCGCAACGCGCCACGCTGTGGGGCCATGTGCTGCGTAACGCGATGATCCCGGTGCTCACCGTCATGGGGCTGCAATTCGCCAACCTGCTGGCCGGCACCATCGTGGTTGAAAACGTGTTCTACCTGCCGGGCCTGGGGCGGCTCATCTTCCAGTCGATCTCGAACCGGGATCTGATCGTGGTGCGCAACTGCGTGCTGCTGCTGGCCGCCATGGTGATCGCCGTCAACTTCGTGGTCGATGTGCTCTACGCCGTGATCGATCCGCGCGTGAAGGCCAGCGACATATGAGCCAGAGCGCAAACGCCATCACGCATCAAGCACCCGGTCTGCTGGCGCGCGCCCTGCGCCATCGCAGCTTTGCCATCGGCGCGGTGCTGACGCTGTTGCTGCTGCTGGCAGCCAGCCTGTCTCTGGTCTGGACGCCGTGGTCACCGTACGAGATCGACATGGCAGCCAAGTTGCAGCCGCCCGGTGCACAGCACTGGCTCGGCACCGACCCGTTCGGCCGCGACGTCACCTCGCTGCTGCTGGTAGGCGCGCGCAATTCGATCCTGGTCGGCGTCATTGCGGTCAGCATCGGACTGGGCATCGGCACCCTGTTCGGCCTGCTGGCAGCGGCGCGCCGCGGCTGGGTCGAAGAAGCGATCATGCGGCTGGCCGATTTCACCTTTGCCTTCCCCGCCATCCTGTCGGCCATCATGCTGACGGCCGTCTTTGGCGCGGGCATCGTCAACTCGATCATCGCCATCGGCGTCTTCAACATTCCCACCTTCGCCCGCGTCACACGCGCCAGCGCCAACGCGGTCTGGTCACGTGAATTCGTGCTGGCGGCACGCGCCTGCGGCAAGGGCCCGTGGCGCATCACCTTTGACCATGTGCTGCCCAACATCCTCTCGGCCCTGATCGTGCAGGCAACGATCCAGTTCGCGCTGGCGATCCTGGCCGAAGCCGCGCTGTCCTACCTGGGTCTGGGCACGCAGCCACCACAACCGTCCTGGGGCCGCATGCTCGCCGAGGCCCAGACCCTGCTCTTTCAGGCCCCTTTGCTGGCCGTCTTTCCGGGGATTGCGATTGCACTGGCGGTGCTGGGACTGAACCTGCTGGGCGACGGCCTGCGCGACCTGATGGACCCCCGACTGGCCCGAAAACGCTAAACCAAATGCCCTTGCTTGAAGTTCACAACCTGGGAGTGCAGTTGCAAACGCAGCGCGGCCCCGCTGCTGCCGTTCGCGGCGTCAGTTTCAGTCTGGAGCGCGGTCAGACGCTGGGCCTGATCGGCGACTCGGGTTGCGGTAAATCGATCACCGCCATGTCGCTGATGGGTCTGCTGCCCGAGAACGCAGTCGTGACCGGCAGCATCCGCTTTGACAAGCAGGAAATGGTCGGCATGAACGACGCCGCCCTGCGTCGCCTGCGTGGCGACCGCATCGGAATGATTTTTCAGGAGCCGATGACGGCGCTCAACCCGGTGCATACCATCGGGCACCAGGTGGCCGAGCCACTGCGCCTGCATCGCGGCACGGATCGCGCTGCGGCACGCGCGCAGGCCATCGCCCTGCTCGACCGTGTCGGGATCGCCGACGCGGCGCGGCGTGTGGACGCCTACCCGCATCAGTTCTCCGGCGGCCAACGCCAGCGCATCACGATCGCCATGGCCCTGGCTTGCGGGCCAGACCTGCTCATCGCCGATGAGCCCACCACCGCGCTGGACGTAACGATTCAGGGCCAGATACTGGACCTCATCAGCGAACTGGTGCAGGAGCGCGGCATGGCCTTGCTGCTGATCTCGCACGATCTGGGCGTGATTGCGCAGAATGTTGACAACATGATGGTGATGTACGGCGGCACGGTGGTCGAAAGTGGCCCCAGCGCAAGTGTCTTTTCCCACATGGCGCACCCCTACACACGCGGCCTGTTTGGCGCACGCCCCAAGCTCGGTGCGCCACGCGGAACCCGCCTGACCACCATCGCCGGCACGGTGCCCGAACTGGCCGATCTGAGCGCCGGCTGCCCCTTCTTCGAGCGCTGCACCTGGGCTGCGCCAGCGTGTGCCCAGGCACTGCCGAGTGCCACCGATCTCGGCTCCGGACACCGGGCCAACTGCCTGCGGCTTGATGCCGTTGCCGCCGGAGCCAAGCCATGACCGAGGTCTTGTTGGAACTTGATCAGGTCACGCGCAGCTACAAGCTGCCGCGCGAGCGGCTTTGGGGAGCAGCACCGATGGTGCACGCGGTGCGCGGCATCAGCTTGCGCATGCGCAGCGGCACCAATCTGGGCGTGGTCGGCGAGTCGGGTTCCGGCAAATCGACGCTGGCACGTCTGGTCATGGCGCTCGAAGCGCCGACTTCGGGCACGGTCCATATGCTGGGCCAGGCATTGGGTGAACTGGACCCGGCTGCCCTGCGCGCGGCGCGGCGCAATTTCCAGATGGTTTTTCAGGATCCCTACGGCTCGCTCGATCCGCGCCAGACGGTCGAACGCATCATCACCGAACCCTTGGCGGCCATCGGCGGCACACCGGCTGGCGAAATGCATGCCCAAGCGCGCGACGTGCTGGACTCGGTCGGCCTGCGCAGCAGCGACCTGGGCAAGTATCCGCATGAGTTCTCTGGCGGCCAGCGCCAACGCGTGGCGATTGCGCGCGCCCTGATCACGCGCCCGCGCCTGATCGTGGCCGACGAACCCGTGAGCGCGCTGGACGTTTCCGTGCAGGCCCAGGTGCTCAACCTGATGCAGGACCTCTCAACCGAATTCGGTGTCACCTACCTGCTGATCAGCCACGATCTGGCGGTGGTCGATCACCTGTGCGATGAAGTGGCCGTGATCTACCAGGGCCGCATCGTCGAGCAGGGCTCGCCGCTGACGCTGTTCCAGCAAGCCGCCCACCCCTATACGCGCGCCCTGATTGCTGCGGTACCGCGCTTGCAGCCGCATGCGACAAGCGCACAGCGCAGCCGCGCCCCGCTGGTCAATTCGCGCGCGCATGGCGCGCTGGCCTGTCCCTACGCACCACGCTGCCCGCACGCACAGGCCCTGTGCGAGGCGCAGCGCCCCGAACTGACGGCGCTTGACAGTGGCCATCAGGTGGCCTGTCATTTTTTTGACCTGCCGGCCGCACCCACCTGAGTACAAAATGGTATCGTTCGCAACGTCGCACAACATCCTGGCTCAACCCCTTTTCTGACTGGAGAAGTTTCATGATCAATCGTCGTCACCTCATTCGCTCGGCTGCCGGCACTGCCGCACTCGCCACCCTGCCGCTGGCCGCTATGGCACAGGGCAAAAAAGACAGCGTGGCGCTGGCCATGACGCTGGAGCCACCGGGCCTGGACCCGACTGCCGGCGCCGCCTCGGCCATTGCCGAAGTCGTGCAATACAACATCTTCGAGACCCTGACCAAAATCAACAGCGACGGCAGCGTCTCGCCGCTGCTGGCCGAGAGCTGGGAAGTCTCGCCCGACCTCAAAACCTACACCTTCAAGCTGCGCAAGGGCGTCAAGTTCCAGAATGGCGAGCCCTTCAATGCCAAAGCCGTGAAGTTTTCCTTCGAGCGCGCTGGCGCCGAGAAAAGCACGAACAAGGACAAGCGCACTTTCGCCAGCATGGACAGCGTGGCGGCAATTGACGACTACACGGTCGTGGTTCTGAACAAGGCGCTCGATCCGGATTTCCTGTTCCTGATGGGCCAGGCCACGGCCATCATCGTCGAGCCCAAGAGCGCAGACAACAACGCCACCAAACCGGTCGGTACCGGCCCCTACCAACTCACAGCCTGGAACAAAGGCTCCTCGGTCACGCTGAGCAAGTGGGACGGCTTCCGCAACGCCACAGCCATCAAGATCAAGAAGGCCACTTTCCGCTTCATCAGCGACCCGGCAGCGCAAGTGGCTGCCTTGCTGGCCGGCGACGTCGACGCCTTCCCGCGCGTGACGCCGCGCAGCGTGGCACAGTTCAAGACCAACGCCAAGTTCCAGGTCCTGCTCAACGGCTCGCGTGCCAAGACCATCCTGGCCATCAACAACAAGAAGAAGCCGCTTGACGACGTGCGCGTGCGCCGCGCCATCGCCGCCGCCATCGACCGCAAGGCCGTCATTGAAGGCGCCGGCGACGGCTTTGGCGCACCGATCGGCAGCCACTATGTGCCGGGCGCGTTCGGCTATGTGGACACCACCGGAATCAACCCGTTCAACATTGAAAAAGCCAAGGCGCTGCTGGCCGAAGCCGGCATCAAGACACCGTTGGAACTGAGCCTGAAACTGCCGCCCGCGCCGTATGCACGCCAGGGCGGCGAGGTGATCGCAGCGCAGTTGGCCAAGGTCGGCATCATCGCCAAGATCGAGAACGTGGAGTGGGCGCAGTGGCTCAGCGGCACCTACACCAACAAGGCCTACGATCTGACGATCATCTCGCACGTCGAACCCTTCGATCTGGGCAACTTCGCCAAGCCCGGCTATTACTGGGGCTACGAATCACCCCAGTTCAACGCCCTGTTTGACCGCATCCAGAATGCACCGCGCGCTGCGGATCGCGCCAAACTGTTGGGCGATGCGCAACGCATGCTGGCCAACGACTGTGTTCATGCGTTCCTGTACCAGCCGCAGTGGGTCACGGTGGCTGCCAAGAACCTCAAGGGTCTGTGGAAAGACATGCCGGTGTTTGTCAACGACATCTCGGCGCTGTCCTGGTCGTGAAGCTGTACGAACTCAGTGCGCCGGAACTGGTCGCCGGCTACCGTAGCCGCGCCTTCTCGCCGGTCGAGGTCACGCAGGCGGTGCTGGACCACATCGCGCGCTGGGAGCCGCATCTGCATGCCAGCTACCTGTTGCGGCCCGAACTCGCGCTGGACCAGGCGCGTGCCAGCGAGTCCCGCTGGCACGAGGGCCAGCCCTGCGGCGTGCTTGACGGTGTACCGGTCACGATCAAGGAAAACATCGCCACGCGCGGCGACCCGGTGCCCTTGGGCACGCTGGCCACCGACCTGACACCCGCCGTCGCCAGTGCGCCGCCGGCAGCGCGCCTGCGTGAAGCCGGCGCCGTCATGGTCTGCAAAACCACCATGCCCGACTACGGCATGCTCTCCAGTGGCCTGTCGAGCTTTCACGCCCTGGCACGCAACCCGTGGGACCTGCGCAAAACGCCCGGCGGCTCGAGCGCCGGCGGCGGTGCGGCCGCAGCAGCCGGCTATGGCCCGCTGCACATCGGCACCGACATCGGCGGCTCCTTGCGCCTGCCAGCCGGTTGGTGTGGCATCTTCAGCTTGAAGCCCAGTCTGGGTCGAATCCCGATCGACCCACCCTACACCGGGCGTGCCGCCGGCCCCATGACCCGCAGCGTGGCCGACGCCGCGCTGATGATGCAGGTGCTCTCGCTCCCCGATGCACGTGACAGCATGAGCCTGCCCTACCAGGCGATCGCCTGGAATAAGTTCGACCAAGGCGCGGGCATTCTGCGCGGCCTCAAAATCGGCCTCCTGCTGGACGCTGGCTGCGGGCTGGCGGTCGAGCCCGAGGTGCTGGCGGCAATCAAACGCGCTGCCCATATCTTTGAACAAGCCGGCGCCGTCGTCGAAGCAATGAAGCCCTTTCTGACACCCGACATGCTCGACGGTATGGACCATGCATGGCGCTTGCGCTCGCAAATCGATCTGGCAGCTTTGGCGCCAGACACGAAAGCCAGCGTGTTGCCCTACATCCAGCACTGGGCCGACAGTGCCGCCGGCATGAGTGGGCCGCAGGCCTTTGCCGCCTTCAGCCAGTTTCACAACACGCGTGTGGCCACGGTGCGGGCCTGTCAGCGTTTTGATTTTGTGCTGTCGCCGACTTCGCCGATGCCGGCCTTCGCCGCCGAGTTGCCGTCACCGACCAACGACCCGCTGCGTCCGCTCGAACACATCGCTTTCACTGTGCCCTACAACATGTCGGAGCAGCCCGCGGCGTCAATCAACTGCGGCTACACCCAGGATGGATTGCCAATCGGTCTGCAGATTGCCGGCCGACGTTTCGATGATCTGGGTGTGTTGCAGGTCGCACGGGCTTTTGAATTGCTGCGTGAACCGCAAAAAGCCTGGCCGCAGGTGCCGAGCTGAAAGCAGCCGATCAAGCTTTTAGCGTCTTGGACAGGGCGTTTTGTTTCAGCAAAAAAGTATTGAAGACGCCTATCGGCAGGGCCGGACTGTACAGATAACCCTGAAACAGGTGGCAACCCTGTTCTTTCAGGAACTCACGTTGACCCTCGGTTTCGACGCCTTCGGCGACGACTAGCAGATCCATGCTGCGACCGAGTTCCACCACCATGTGAACAATCGCTGCGTCGTGCGGGTTGGTCAAGGCGTCGCGCACAAAGGACTGGTCAACCTTGAGTTTGTTAAATGGCAGTCGCTTGAGGTAACTCAGCGATGAAAAGCCGGTGCCAAAGTCATCAAGCGAAAACTTGACGCCACGCTGGCGCAGCGTCGACATCTTTTCAAAGATATCTTCCATATTGTCGACCAGAAGAGACTCCGTCAGTTCCAGTTCCAGCAGGCTGACATCGAAGTCGTAGCGGTCAATCATGGTCAGCACCTGATTGACGAAATCGCTTTGCCGAAACTGAACCTGGCTGATGTTGATCGCCAGACTGAGATGTCGTGTCGCGTTGTAATTTCCCCATACCTGCAGTTGGGCGCAGGCCATTTCAAGCACCCAGTGGCCGATCGGCAGGATCATGCCGGTCTCCTCGGCCAGCGCAATGAAATTCCCGGGCGCCACCAGGCCGCGACGCGGATGCTGCCAGCGCAGCAAGGCCTCAGCGGCGACGACGCGGCCCTCAGAGTCGATCTGCGGTTGGTAATGCAAGTCGAATTCGCTCCGTTCCAGTGCCAGGCGAAGTTCGTCCTCCAGTCTTGAATACCCACTGGAATCAGCCTGCATGAAATAAATCAGAACATACATATTCAACAAGGCTGTAATCGGGTGCGCCCAGGCGCTGATTCGGCGCACATCATCGGGCAGACCGTAGCCAAATGACGAAATGCCCGGATCCACTTCCAGCAGCATAAAGGCCAGCAGGCAGATAAACGCCATGCCATGGCGCAACAAGGGGCGATCACCGCGAAAGGCCATCAAGGCCATCACGCTGAGGGGCAAAAGGTGAAAGTGGGTGGCGCGCCGCAAATTGGTCGTCGGCACGTCGTAGACCAAAGAAATCAGGGTCAGTGCGCCCATCAGCGTCAAAATGAGCATGATGGGCACGCCAGGGCCCTGCTGCTGCCAGTTCAGCGCCAGCGCCGCCAGTGCGAGCACCAGCGAGAGTGCTACGAGTACCCAGTCGCCACGCCAGGCGAAAAACAGGCACCAGCCCAAGCCGATCAGCAGAACCAGCAAACTGCTGAGCAGCAGAACGCGGCGCCCCCGACGTTGCTCTATCCGCTCTAAATCAGCCGCAACCCAGAATTTTGTGAGGCGCCGAATGGGTCCCGCATTTATCTGCATGGAGCGGTGAGGCCGAGGTAGACATTTGACGGTTCGCAGTGCAGCAAACGATACGCTGGCGCGCGCAAACGGCACCGCCCATCGCAGGAAAATTTTCCAAACATGGCATTGAATCCCCTATTCAACTCAAGAATCTGATATTTTTCTTGATACTAGCAGAGAATTCATATGCAAAGAAATGCATCTGGCAAGGCGCTGGATTGCCGAAAAAAAGAAGGCAGCAAGCGCATGACGCTTGCCCAGGCAGGAGCCTACTTGGCCAATGACGCCTGATCGTAGATGGGCTGCGCCGGCATATTGGCCAGATGCTGCGTGTCGGCCCAGAGCAGGATTTCGATCGCATCGCCGGCGATGCGCACACGGTTCAAACCGGCATTGGGTATCTCGCTCTGGCGCGGTCCCGACAGCGGCAGGGCGCGCGCGGTGCGGTAAATCATGTCAAGCACGCCGCCATGCGTCACCAGCACCAGCGTCTTGTTTGCATGCGCCAGCGCCAGCGCGCGCACGGCGCCCAGCACGCGGGCATGAAACTGCCGCGTGCTCTCAGCGCCAGCGAACGCGTAGTCGGCGTCAAAGCGCGTCCACTGCGCCCAGGCATCGGGGTGCTGCGCCTGAATGTCGTTAACCCGCATGCCGTCAACAACACCAAAATTCTGCTCGCGCAAACCGGGGTTGAGCGCGCTGCTGCCCGGCGGCGGCAGATGCAAACTCTGCTCCCGGATCGGTTGGGCGGTCTGCTGTGTGCGGATCAGGTCGCTGCAGACCAGCAGGTCAGCGGCCTCAGCGGCAAGGCGCTGGCCCAGGCGACGCGCCTGCTCATGACCGACAGCGTTGAGCGGCACATCGACCTGGCCCTGAAAGCGCAACTCACGGTTCCAGTCGGTTTCGCCATGACGGATCAGGATGAATTCGGTCATTGCACTTTCAAGGTTCAATGTCGCCGTCGTCCTCTGCCGTCACGGCTTCACTGGCCTTGACAATCATCACCGGCACCGGCGAGCCGTGCAGCACTTCGTTCGACACCGAGCCCAACAAGGCGCTGCGCAAAGTGCTGGTGCCGCTGGCACCCATCACCACCAGATCGCATTCATACCGTTCCAGGATGTCAATGATGGTGTGCGCCGGATCGCCCGAGGCAACCTCAGATTCATAGGGCAGGCTGGCCTCGTCCAGCAAGGCCTGCGCCGCCAGCAGGGTATGGGCACCGGCAGCCGCGCTGACTTGCGCCAACACCTGCGGATCGTGCGCCACAACCAGTTCGTACAGGTTCGCACTCTCCTGCACATTGGCCAGCACCACACGGGTCGCAAGTCCTGCGCGTGCCATGCGGATCACGCATCGAACCGCTTCCAGCGAGACATCGGATCCATCAACGGGTAACAGTATTTTCATTTTTTCTAACCTTTAATCAATGGGCCTGAGCAGCCATCAAGCAGAACCTAACGTCCGGACTTTCTCAATCAGGCGCTGATTCACCAGGGGCGACACAAATTTGTCGACTTCGCCACCGAGCGAAGCAATTTCGCGCACAAAAGTGCTGGAGATGAACTGGTAGCGGTCGCTGGGCGTGAGGAACACGGTTTCCACATGCGGCATCAGGCTGCGGTTCATACCGGCGAGCTGGAATTCATAGTCAAAGTCAGTGACAGCGCGCAAGCCGCGCACCATGGCCTTGGCGCCGCGCGCCACGACGAAGTCGCGCAACAGGCCCGAAAAGCTCTCGACCTCGACCTGCGGATAGTCCTTCACCACCTCGCGTGCCATGTCGATGCGTTCCTCGAGTGAAAACATAGCCTTCTTGTGGTGGCCGGCGGCCACCGCCATGATGACGCGATCAAACAACTGGGTCGCGCGGCGCACCACATCCTCATGGCCACGGGTGATGGGATCAAAAGTACCGGGGTAAACAGCAATCACGTTGTGGACCATTTTTCGCCTATCCATCGGTTGAGGGTAATGCCTGAAGCCCCAACATTGCGTGGGCTCGCCTGCGCCCCATTATGCAGTGTCACGCGGCCATCGCCGGAGCAAATGGGCGTGCACGGCGCCGGCCTTGAGGTGCCGGTACACCTGCAAGCCTGCGCTCGCCAACTGCGGGTCACGCCACTGCGTCGGCGCTTCGAGGTAGACAAAGCCATCTGGCGCCACAACGCGCCCAGCCGCCTGCAGCGCCACCTCAAAAAGGGTCGAATCAAAGGGCGGATCAAGAAAGACGGCGTCCATGCTGTTGGCGTCCAGATGCCGCAGGGCGGCAACGCCATCACCGCGCACGATGTCGATGGCAACAGCCTGCAACTGCGTCTGAACGCGTTTGAGTTGCAGCACCAGGGCTGTGTCCTGCTCCACCAGCGAAACCGCCTTGGCCCCGCGCGAAGCCGCCTCGAAGCCCAACGCGCCGGTACCGGCAAAGGCATCGATGCAGCGCCAACCACTCAGGTCCTGCCCAAGCCAGTTGAACAGGGTCTCGCGCACGCGGTCGGGTGTCGGGCGCAAGCCCGGATGGTCAGCCACAGCGAGCCGCGTGCGTTTCCACTGACCCCCGATGATGCGCACCTCGTGGGTCTGCACGCGAATCGGGCGCACGCGCGCTGGGCGAGCCGCAGTTGGGGATTTGTTTTGCTTCATCGGCACAGCTTAACCCAGGTTATGCCGCTTGCGTCGGCCCGACGCAGGGTCTATGCTTGGCGTGCGTCCCACTGAACCACTTGCGTAAAACCCGGAGTGCATCATGTACAAACGAATCTTGCTGGCCTATGACGGATCTGTGAGCGGGCAACGCGCCCTGCTCGATTGCCAGGACCTGGCGCAATGGGCGCAATCAGAGTTGACACTGGTAGCCGTGATGCCGCTCAACATGGATGTGATGGGAATGGGCGTCGGTGTCTATGACCCGCATCTGATGGAGCGGGACAAGGCGGTCATGCAAACTGTTCTCAACGAGGGCATTGCACAACTGGCGGCCGCCGGGCACCAGGCCACGGGCGAAGTACTGGTGGGCGAGACAGTGGACGAGATCACCAAGTACGCCCGCAAAATCGCGGCCGATCTGATCGTGGTGGGTCACAAGCACCTCGACAGTTGGGCGGCACGCTGGTGGCGCGGTTCGATTTCAAAAGCCTTGATTGAGCACGCACCGTGCAGCGTGCTGGTGGCCATCACCCAATAGGCTGCAAACACCCGCCCCGTCGCTTCATTGGCAGTTTCATAGAATGCAGGGACTCCACGAAGCGACTCAATGTTCAGTTTTTTCAAAAAGAAATCCACGCCCACATCGCCAACGCCGCCAACCGCCACGGCACCAGCGGCGCTGGCAAGCGAAACGCCGGCAGCAACACCCGAACGCCCGGAGCGAACCGGCTGGCTGACCAAGCTCAAGAATGGCCTGCGCAAGACTGGCGCGGGCATCGCCACGGTCTTCACCGGCACACGCATTGATGAGGCCCTTTACGAGGATCTGGAATCGGCGCTGCTAATGGCCGACAGCGGCGTCAAAGCCACGCAGTTCCTGCTCGACGATCTCAAGCGCCGCGTCAAGGAGAGCAAGGCAAACGATCCGGCTGCCGTCAAAGAGTTGCTGATCGAGGCGCTGGCCGAACTGCTGGCCGCGCTGGAGAAGCCCCTGGTGATCGGCCAGCACAAGCCAACCGTGATCATGGTCACCGGCGTTAACGGTGCGGGCAAGACGACCTCAATCGGTAAACTGGCGCGCCATCTGTCGGACAGTGGCGCCACCGTTCTGTTGGCCGCCGCCGACACCTTTCGCGCCGCAGCGCGCGAACAGCTCAGCGTCTGGGCGACGCGCGCCGGCAGCGGCGCCGACTACCGCGGCATACCGGTTGAAATCATCAGCCAGGAAGGCGGCGACCCGGCGGCGGTGAGCTTTGATGCGGTCAGCGCCGGCAAGGCGCGTGGCAAGGACGTGGTGCTGGTTGATACGGCGGGACGCTTGCCAACCCAGCTGCACCTGATGGAAGAGCTGAAAAAAATCAAACGTGTGGTGCAAAAGGCGATGGAGACGGCACCGCACGAGGTGTTGCTGGTGATCGACGGCAACACCGGGCAGAACGCACTGGCGCAAGTCAAAACCTTTGACGACGCGCTGACGCTGACCGGTCTGATCATCACCAAGCTCGACGGTACGGCCAAAGGCGGCGTACTGGCAGCCATCGCACGCGAGCGGCCGGTGCCGGTTTACTTCATCGGCGTCGGCGAAAAGCTCGAAGACCTCGAAACCTTCAACGCCCGCGAATTCGCGCAGGCCCTGCTGTCCTAGCAAGCGGCCTCAATGCCCTTTGTCGCATGGATTGCGGGTCGGAGCCCGCAATGACAAATACCGCTTGTCATGCCGGACCTGAGGAGCCTGCCCCGGACTCCGATCCGGGGGCATCCATGGATTGCGGGAGGTGGACCCCCCGGTTCAGCTTACTTGCTGGCAGCCTTGACTGGCGGCTTGGCGGGGGCTTTCGAGGCGGCTGGCGCAGGCGCTGCCGGGGCTGGCAGGCCGAGTTGCTTGCCGATGGCCAGTTCCAGCGCGCGAACCTTGGGCTCGACTGTGCCCTGGGTTTCGGCCACCAGTTTGTCCAGCAGCGACTTCTGCATCTCGTTGCCCATCTGCAAAAACTTGCGGTTGACCGGCGACTCGATGATGCCAATCAGTTGCTTGAGTTCGGCTTCAGTGAACTTCTCTTCGAGCAACGCGCCTATCGTGGTCGGCGCGAGCTTGACGGCACGCTCACGCACCAGCGGCACAGCCTGATCGAGGTATTTCTTGACCTCGGACTGAATCTCCTTGGCCACGGCCTCACGCTTTTCAGGTGGCACCCGGGTTTGCAGCGCCATACCGGCCTGCTGCATCATCTGCGCGGCGGGCTGTTCGGCCAGTGATTGCGCCGCCTGCTCGATAGCCGGCTGCTGCAACTGCAGCACCTTGGTCACCAGCTCTTTCTTTGTCGCCGGCGCCAGTGTCTGCACCTGCGCCTGCGCAGTCGTTGCCAGCGCCAGCAAACTCACCCAAACCCATTTTTTCATTTCAAACTTTCTGTGGAAGAAGTATGTGTTGTCAGGCCACTGCAGCAGCCCACCGTGCGCCGATTATCGACGCTCAGCGCAGCAGCAATCCGGGTGCGCCCTGGCAGGCCGCGATTTCGCCAATTTCGCAGGCAGCGGCAAAGCCGTGTTGCCTGAATATCGCCATAACCGCGTCGACAGTTTCTGGTGCGCAGGACACCAGCAGACCACCGCTGGTTTGCGGGTCGCTCAGCAGGGCTTGGTCAAGCGCGGCAAAGCCCTGCGGCAATTCAATCTCCTTGCCATAAGCGGCCCAGTTCCGACCCGATGCGCCGGTAATCATGCCCTGCGCGGCGAGCGCGCGCACACCCTCCAGCAGGGGCACACGCGCCCAGTCAATGCACACCGTGCAATGCGCACCACGCGCCAATTCCAGCGCGTGACCGGCCAGGCCAAAGCCGGTCACATCGGTCAGGGCGTGCACGCCCGCAAGCGCTGCCAGTTCCGGCCCCGGGGTGTTGAGCTGGGTTGTCACGGCAATCATCTGCGCGTAGCCGGCGGCGTCGAGCTTTTCCTTCTTCAGCGCGGCTGACAGAATGCCAACGCCCAAGGGTTTTCCCAGAATCAGTTTGTCTCCAACGCGGGCATCGGCATTGCGCTTGACGCGGTCCGGGTGCACCAGACCGAGTGCCACCAAACCGTAAATCGGCTCGACCGAATCGATGGTGTGGCCGCCAGCAATCGGAATACCGGCAGCGCGACAGACCGATGCGCCGCCTTCGAGGATTTTGGCAATGGTTTCCAGCGGCAGCACGCTGATCGGCATGCCCACCAAGGCCAGCGCCAGGATCGGCTTGCCGCCCATGGCGTAGACGTCAGAGATGGCATTGGTGGCGGCGATGCGGCCAAAGTCGAAGGGGTCGTCCACGATCGGCATGAAAAAGTCGGTGGTGGCGATCAGCGCCTGCTCGTCGTTGAGCCGGTAAACAGCCGCGTCATCGGAAGTCTCGATACCGACCAGCAACTCCTTGGGGATCGGCATGGCGCCGACCCCTTTGAGAATGTCGGACAAGACACCGGGGGCGATCTTGCAGCCGCAGCCGCCACCGTGCGACAGGCTGGTCAGGCGCGGTGTGGGTTTGCTGCCAGTGCCGGACGGCGCGCTGGTAGAAGTGTTGTTCATCTGTTTTCCCTCGAATTGGCGGCCATTATCCGATCTGTTCGCTTTTGCGCAAATTTACGGCGGCTGTCGATTCGCATTCTTTGACCTGTCCCCCACCAGACGTACCAGCCCAAATTCCGGGAAGTCAAAAAAGAACCCAGCGGGTCAGGCTGGGTTCAGTTCCTGCCACCCACTGACTAACGCAGCAGGATCGGCAGGAATGTTTCGATGTGCGACAAGGGCGACTTTAGCCAGCCATGGTAAGTTGGTCTGTGCGCCACCGCACCGATGATCTTCATTGAATTTGTTAAACTGCCTTCGGCAGCCCGGCGCCGGTATTGCAACGCAAAGCCGGGACAGGATCCCGGCGGAAACGGGTGCTCGCCCGAGGCCACTTCCGAGAATCACAATTTACTGCCAGACAGTCAACCGCATACGCCTTTCACTTGTCCCCATTGGGCAAATTATGAAGAAACATCTGTTGTTGTCAGGGCTCATTACACGGTTGCGAGCGCTAAGGCGCGACTACAGAGCCGTGCAGGACGAAGCCGCAGTCGAGTCGATGCGGCGCATATTGATCACCTTTTGGTTTTTCGCTCCCTTCGAAGTTGTCTTGGCGGCCTGGTACTGGAATTACCAGTTTCCCGGGAATACGGCAGAAGCACAGCTGTGGGCGCATTCGCTTTTTTTGCTGCATGCGATCACCGCAGCCACGACTGTGCTGCTGACGGCGCTCGTTTCCAGTATCTTGCGCAGGCCAAATATTGGCACTCGAACTGCAATAACTTTACAAGTTTTGATGTGCTCGATCTATCTCATGTATGGCGTGACAGTTTCATACTTTGATGTTGCCGTCGGGGGCATCGAGGCATTCATACTGGTTTGTTTTGCTGTAGCCGGCCTTTCTCTCATGCGGCCTTTGGTTTCCTTTGGACTGTTTGGTATCGCCTTGGCGGCGGTATGGCAAATGTTGCTCTTGACCGAAAGCGGCCGGCAACTGACGATCATGCGACTTAACGCGCTGTCGGCAGTCATTTTGGCGTTCATTTTGTCCTCAATCATTTTTCATCAATACGCCAAAAGTCTGCTTTTGCGGCGTGAACTTGAAGTGCTCGCCGGACAGGACGCGCTCACGCTTTTGCCCAATCGCCGTGAAATGCTCGATCGTCTGAGAAGGGCTTTGAACTTGACTGCGCGTCTTGGCAAGAGCGGCGCTTTATTGTTCGTCGATCTGGATCATTTCAAGAACATAAACGATACGCGCGGCCATAACGTAGGTGACCTGCTGCTCAAGGAGGTGGCGCACCGTCTCGTCGCCAGCGTTCGTGAGATGGATACAGTTGCCAGATTGGGCGGTGACGAATTCACGGTCTTGCTGGAGAATCTTGGTGACGATTTGGATGCGGCCGCGCGGCAAGCCGGGGTCGTCAGTGAAAAGATTCTCAAAAGTATCAGTCAGCCCTACATACTCAGCGTGTCTGAGCACCACCATACGACAGCAAGCATCGGTGTCGCCTTGTTTTCGCCGACTGAAAATTCCGCAGACGATCTGATGAAGCAGGCGGATGTGGCGATGTATCAGGCCAAGGATGCGGGGCGCAACACGGTGCGATTTTTCGATGCTGAAATGCAGGTCAGATTGATCGATCGGGCGGCCATGGAGGCTGATCTTCATGAGGCGATTGCACTGGGTCAATTTGATTTGCACTATCAGCCGCAAGTTGACTCTGCCGGTGTTGTGTTCGCGGCGGAAGTTCTCATACGCTGGTTGCACCCGAAGCGCGGACTGATTGCGCCAGGGCAATTTATCGCGTTGGCCGAGGAGGCCGGGCTCATCGGGGACCTGGGCAAATGGGTGCTTGTGTCAGCCTGTGCC
>CAIWNX010000066.1 GCA_903914175.1 uncultured beta proteobacterium
CAGGATGGCCGGTGACAAGCGCTCAATGAAATCAACCAGCATCGCGATGCAGGCCAATTCATCGAGCAGCGGCACGCTGGACGGGTCACGCTGCCAGGCGCGTGCCAGCGCTGTGCCGCGCACCAGTTGCAGTTGATGCAGCTTGAGTGCGTGAATCGGCAGCGCCGACATCTGGCGCGCGCCGTCGAGCATGCTCTCCATCGATTCGCCCGGCAGCCCGAGCAACAGATGCGCCGTGACATCAAGCCCGAGCGCGGCAGCGCGTGTGATGCCGTCCACGCTGGTGGCAAAGTCATGCCCGCGGTTGACGCTGGCGAGCACCGCGTCGTTGCAGGACTCGACACCGATCTCCAACTCGATGATGTGCTCGCGCGCGAGTTGCGCCAGATAGGTCAGCACCTCGGGTGCCAGGCAATCAGGCCGCGTGCCGATGGCCAGGCCGCTGATCTTCGGGTGCGCCAGCGCTTCCTCGTACAAGGCGCGCAGGCGCTCGAATTCGCCGTAGGTGTTGCTGTAGCTCTGGAAGTAGGCGATGTAGCGGTCGGTACCAGGGTAGCGCCGCTCCAGAAAATCAAGCCCGGCGTCGATCTGCGCAGTGATGCTCTGCTGACGGTTCAGGTAACCCGGCGTGAAGCCGTCGTTGTTGCAAAAGGTGCAGCCGCCGCGACCCACCAGACCGTCGCGGTTCGGGCAGGTGAAGCCGGCCTCGATCGAGACCTTTTGCACCCGCCCGCCGTAGCGCGTTTTCACATGCTCGTTCCAGGCGCGGTAGCGGCGTGGCCCAAACGGGCCTTCGGTGTTTTCAGTCATGCACGCTCATACCAGTTTTTCGAATGATTGACGACGTAGACCACCAGCAGCATCACGGGCACTTCGATCAGCACGCCCACCACCGTGGCCAGCGCCGCACCCGAGTTGAAACCGAACAGGCTGATGGCAGCGGCCACTGCGAGTTCGAAGAAGTTGGACGCGCCAATCAGGGCCGACGGGCAGGCGATGTTGTGCTTCTCACCGAGCGCGCGATTGAGCCAGTAAGCCAGCGCCGAATTGAACAGCACCTGAATCAGAATCGGCACCGCCAGCAGCGCGATCACCAGCGGTTGCTTCAGAATCGCCTCGCCCTGGAAGGCAAACAGCAACACCAGCGTGAGCAGCAGCGCGCCAATCGACCAGGGCCCCATCTTCTCCATCGCAGCGTCGAACGCGGCCTGCCCTTTTGCCAGCAGCGCCTTGCGCCAGAGTTGCGCCAGGATCACCGGAATCACGATGTAGAGCAGCACCGAAATCAGGAGCGTGGCCCAGGGCACGGTGATGGCCGAGATGCCCAGCAGAAACGCCACCAGCGGCGCAAATGCCAGCACCATGATGCTGTCGTTCAGCGCCACCTGCGACAGCGTGAACAGCGGGTCGCCGCCAGTGAGCCGGCTCCAGACAAAAACCATGGCCGTGCAGGGTGCGGCTGCCAGCAGAATCAGGCCGGCGATGTAGCTGTCGATCTGGTCCGGCGGCAGCATCGGTGCAAACCAGTGTCGGATAAAGAGCCAGCCCAGCAACGCCATGCTGAAGGGTTTGACCAGCCAGTTGACAAACAGCGTGACGCCAATGCCTTTGACGTGTTTGCGCACTTCCTGCAGCGCGCCGAAATCAACCTTGACCAGCATCGGAATGATCATGACCCAGATCAGCAGACCCACCGGCAAATTGACCTGCGCCACTTCCAGTGCGCCAATCGCCTGGAACACACCAGGAAACAGCTGCCCGAGCGCAATGCCGACAACGATGCACAGAAAGACCCAGACCGTGAGGTAACGCTCGAAGACGTTCATGGTTTCAAGCCTTGGCCAGATCGCGCGCCGTGCTTTGCAGCAGGGTTTTTGCCAGCTTCTCGCGGGGCAAGCTGAGCAAAATATCCAGGCGACGTTTCATCACGTGCAGGGTTTGGCGAAAAGCTTCGAGCCTCTGTGCCTCTGTGCCTTCAACATCTGAAGGGTCGGGGTAGCCCCAATGCGCCGTCGCTGGCTGACCGGGCCAGTAAGGGCAGACCTCGCCGGCGGCGTTGTCGCAGACGGTGAT
Source organism: uncultured beta proteobacterium (assembly GCA_903914175.1). Lineage (GTDB taxonomy): Bacteria > Pseudomonadota > Gammaproteobacteria > Burkholderiales > Burkholderiaceae_C > Rhodoferax. Next base: position 2,074 of record CAIWNX010000066.1, read on the forward strand.
CACCAGGTCCATCTGCGGCGCGTCCGCGCCAGCGAATTCGTCCCAGGACTTGCTGCGCAGGCCATCAATGGCAATGCCGGCGCTCTTTAGAACCTGCAAACCCAGCGGGTTGGGTTGCTGGTTCTCGCGTGGGCTGCTGCCGGCCGACCAGGCCTTGAAGCGGCCTTTGCCGATGTGATTCAGGATGGCCTCGGCCAGGATGCTGCGCGCTGAATTGTGGGTGCACAAAAACAGCACGTTGAGGGTTTTTTCGGTCATGTCAAAGTCCTTTTGAATTGAATGTTGGTGTGGGTGCCGGCGCGGCCAGTTGCAGCAGGCGCGCCACGCCGATCGGCTCGTCATGTAACAGTGGCACCAGCGCATACCGCTTGGCGTGGTGCGTGGCAACCGTGTCGATTTCCGCCAGCTCGTTGTGGGCACGCTGGCGCAGCAAAGGCGAGATCAGGGGCGCGCTGAGCGAGCTCGCCGCCACGCTGTTGTTGATAACCCAGGCCCAGGGCTCGATGCCGGCGCGGCGCAAATCAGCCTGCAGGTTCGCGGCTTCGAGCACCGGTGTTTTTTCAGCCAGCGTCACCAGCAGCACCTTGGTCTGTTTCGGGTCTTGCAACTGCATCATTGGCGTTGTGAAGTGCAGGCCGCTCGCGCCCATCTGGCGCACCATGTCGCGGTGGTAGGCGCCGGTGGCATCGAGCAGCAGCAGCGTGTGGCCGGTGGGCGCCGTGTCCATCACGACGAACTTCTTGCCGGCCTCGCGGATTACGCGCGAGAAGGCCTGAAAAACGGCGATCTCTTCGGTGCAGGGCGAACGCAGGTCTTCTTCGAGCACGGCGCGGCCCTGGGCATCGAGCGCGGCGCCTTTGCTGGCGAGCACCTGGGCCCGGTAATGCTCGGTCACCTCATGCGGGTCGATGCGGCTGACGCTCAGGTGTTCGAGCGAGCCATGCAAGGTCTCGGTCAAGTGTGCCGCCGGATCGGAGGTGGTCAGGTGCACGCTCAGGCCGCGCTGCGCGAGTTGCACCGCCACTGCGGCCGCCAGCGTCGTTTTGCCGACGCCGCCCTTGCCCATCAGCATCACGAGGCCATGGCCATCGGCAGCAATTTCATCAACCAGTTTTGAGAGGCTGGGCGCATCGATGCGGATCGTCTCGGGTGCAACGGCCAGTGGCGGCATGGCCGTCGTCGTCAGCAACTGGCGCAAGGCCGCCAGCCCCACCAGATCAAAGGCCTTGAGCGCGATCTGGTCCGTGGGCAGCGCCTGCAAGACGGTAGGCAGCAGTTGCAGCGCAGCCTGCTCGCGCCGGGCGATGGCGGCGGCCAATGGGTCCTGCGCTGCCTCGGCCGCTGGCAGAACGCCATTGATCACCAGGTATTGCTGCGACAAGCCAATGCCGGCCAGTTCTTCATGCGTGCGCGCGGCTTCGCGCAGGGTGGAGATCTGGGCGCGCCCTACCAGCACCAGACGGGTTCGCGCCGGATCGGCCAGCGCAGCAACCGCCGCCTGGTACTGGCTGCGCTGCTTCTCCAACCCGGCCAACGGGCCCAGGCACGAGGCATCGCCCTTGCCTTCTTCCAGAAAACCGCTCCAGGCACCGGGCAACTGCAGCATGCGGATGGTGTGACCGGTCGGCGCGGTGTCGAAAATAATGTGGGCGTAATCCTGCGTCAACACAGCGTCGGTCAACAATGCGGTGAACTCGTCGAAGGCCGCGATCTCGGTGGTGCAGGCACCCGAGAGTTGCTCTTCAATGCCCTTGACCACGGCATCGGGCAAGACACCACGCACCGGGCCCACGATGCGATCGCGGTAGGCCTGCGCTGCGGCCTGCGGGTCGATCTCCAGCGCGCTCAGGTTGGCGACCTCGGGCACGGCAGTGATCTTGTTGCCAATGCTGATGCCAAAGACCTGTCCCACGTTAGAAGCCGGGTCGGTGCTGACCAGCAGCACGCGCTTGTTCTGCGCCGCCAGCGTGATCGCCGTGGCGCAGGCAATCGAAGTCTTGCCGACGCCACCCTTGCCGGTGAAGAACAGAAAGCGTGGCGGGTTCTGGAGAAATTTCATGCGCAGGGCCGGTGATGCATCAGTTGCAGCAACGCCCGCCACCGCAGCAACTGCCAGCCGCTGCGGGCGCTGCAACAGCAGCCTCAATCCCAACCCAGCGCGCCAACTCGTCACGGCTCGGGTAGCGCCCGGCCAGGGCCAGTTCGCCGTCAATCAGCGTGACCGGCAAAGCGCCCTCGCCGCTGCGTTGCAGCAAGCCCTTGACGATGGCGTTGTCGGCGAAGGCCATCGGCTGCTGCGCCAGATTCAGGCGCTCAATCTGCGCGCCGCGCTCCTTGGCCCAGGCGACATCGGCGGCAAAAGCCACCAGCGCCTGGTCCACGTCCACCCCGCAGACGCCACTGCTGCAGCACAGGGCGGGGTCAAACACTTGCAGTTTTTTCATGGCATAACTCCTTTAAGAAGATGAGGGCGCGCAAGCCAGCGGCTGGCACAACTCGGCGCATAACTCGGGGTGACCGGAACAGCATTCGGCCGTCAGGTAGGCAATCAAATCCTGCATCAGGCTCAGGTTGGCGCGGTAGCGCAAAAAACGCCCTTCCTGCACCACCGACAGCATTTGGCCCTGCGTCAGCGCCTTCAAATGAAAGGAAAGATTGGTCGGCGGCAGCGCCAGCGCGGCACCGATTTCACCCGCCACCAATCCGGTTGGTCCGGTCTTGACCAGCAAGCGATAGATCTCCAGGCGAATGCCCGAGGAGAGGGATTCGAAAATTTTGACAGCAGAGGAAGTATCCATATTTCGATTATACAAGGATTATTGAAGTGTTAACGAAATCCCCATGCTGTCAGTCGTTAAGTTGGCCTCAATCGTCGTGCCGTTGCTTGGCGCACGGGCCCCCACCTCGTGCTGTCAAAGGCACAAAAATCGGCGGGAGCCATACCCCAATCTCTGCGGGTGATATTCCCGCAAGCGCGCAAACGGTCTTTCTTGCCGGGGGCTGATGACGCAGCGCAACAAAAGGGAATGACTGCATCGCCTTTGTCACAGCTGTTGACACCTCCTACTCCAATGCCGACCCCGATCAGGCCAGGCAGCTGCGCCAACTCAAGCCGGCAGTTCGATCAGACCCAGCAGTTCGCGCTCATAAACGTGAATTGAAGGCAGACCGCCGGTGTGCAAAAACAGAACGTTTTCGCCCGGCTTGAAAAAGCCCTGGCGCGTCAGGCCGATCAGGCCGGCCATGATCTTGCCGGTGTAGACCGGATCGAGCAGGATGGCCTCGCTGCGCGCAAGCATCTGCACCGCTTCGACCATGCGCGCGTTGGGCACCGAGTATTTGGGCTGCCAGTAGCCGCCGACGCTAAGCACTGCCTCGCGCGGCACCGTCAACGCCACACCCAGCAGATCCAGCACCGCCTGCGCCTCCTTGTAAACCAGTGGTTCCTGGTCTTGCGGATCGCGGCTGACGCCGATGCCGACAATGGGGATGTTGATGTTGTTGCCAAGAAAACCGGCCAGCAGCCCGCCATGCGTACCCGAACTGCCGGAGCCCACCACCACGCGGTCGATCTGCACGCCCTGCTCGAAGAACTGCTGCTGCAACTCCTGCGCGCAGGCCACATAGCCCAGCCCGCCGAGCGCGTTGGAGCCGCCGCCCGGAATGATGTAGCCCTTGCGCCCCTGCGCCGCCAGCTCGTCGGCCACCTGCTGCATGGCCTGCCCCATGTTGCTGCCCGCTGGCAGCACGGTCAGCGCCTCGACACCGAACAGGCGGAACAGAAAATGATTGCCGCTGGCGCTTTCATTGAAACCACCGGGCACACGCTCCTCGATCACGAAGCGACATTTCAGACCCTCCTTGACGGCGGCAGCCAGCGTGATGCGACAGTGGTTGGACTGCGGCGCACCGCAGGTGATAAGCGTGTCGGCGCCTTGCGCCAGTGCGTCGGCCACCAGAAATTCGAGCTTGCGCGTCTTGTTGCCACCCGGGTACAGGCCCAGCATGTCGTCGCGCTTGATCCAGATGTTGGGGCCACCACCCTGCGGGCTCAGGGCGCGCGTGAAGTTGGGCAGAAATTCCAGCGGCGTGGCCAGTGGCGTGTAACGGCGACGGGGGAAACGGGACAGATCCATGGTCAGGGACTCCAGCTTGTGTTGTCAACAATCGGAATAACCAGGCGCGACCTGCGCCTTCGGGACAGGCATCACTTACTCCGGCTTGATGCGGCTGACGACCGAGCGGTACATCTTCTGCTCAGCCAGCAAAAAGGCCTGCGCCTGCGCCGGGGTCATCAGGCCCGGCAGTTCGGCGCCAAGCTTGGCCAGCAGGCTCTTGATGGGCGGCGTTTCCATGGCGGCGTTGATTGCAGTGTTGAGTTTGCTCACGATGGCAGGCGCAGTGCCCCGCGGTGTGAACATCAAAGCCCAGACCTGCATCTCGACGTCCTTGAGCGCGCGCGACTCGGCAAAGGTCGGCACCTCGCTGATGGCGGCGACGCGCTTTTTCGAGGAAACACCGAGCACCTTGAGGCGCTTGGCGCCCAGCATCGAGGTCGCGGCGACAACCGTGGTAACGCCCAGGTCAATCTGCCCACTGATCACATCGGTCGTAATCTGACTGGCGCCGCGGTAGGGGATGTGCACCATGAAGACGCGGGTCCGCTCCTTGATGACCTCGGTCATCACATGCGCAAAGGAGCCGATGCCAGACGAACCAAAGCTGAATTTGCCCGGATTCTTGCGCGCCATCTCGATCAACTCATCCATGCTGTTGGCAGGAAACTCGGGGCGCGTCACGAACACCACCGGCGCTGAACCCACCATGGCGATGGGCAGCAGGTCTTCAACCTTGTAGTTGACCGCCGGATTGATCAGCGGAATCAGGAGCGACTCACTCAAGCCGCCGTACAGCAGGGTGTAGCCGTCGGCTGGCGAGCGGATCAGCTTTTGCATCGCGATGGCGCCACCAGCGCCGGCGACGTTGTCGACCACCACCGACTGCCCCAGCAGTTTGCCCAGCTCAGTGGCCAGCATGCGCGCGCCGATGTCGGACGATCCGCCGGCAGTGAACGGCACGATGATGGTCAGGGGGCGGCTCGGAAACGCGGCCTGCGACCAGGCCAGCGGTGCGCTCAGGCTGGCAGCGCCAGCGGCCAGCAGTCGGCGCCGCGATAGAACGGCAAGCGAGCTCGCCGGAGGGGGCAGATTCATGGAGTCTCCTGAGGTTTTGATGAGTGGACGTTGATCGCGGGGCGAACCAGAGGCTTGGGCGTTGGCATCGGGATCAAACGAAAAAAAGGTGCCGACGGTCTTACGGCGCCAATAACGGGCAGCGTGCAGGCGGGCGCAAAATCGACGATGATTGGCGGCGACCGTTTCTGACGTAGTACATTCCTGCATTATGGCCGCCGTGGACACTTTTTCCTGCCACCCCGGATACCCCGGTTTTTGAGTGCTAACCGTCAGCAACACCTACTCGCGTTATCAAGGAAGCACATGGCAACTGCAGCGCCGAAGGGCAGCACAGATTTCGTCTTCGAATGGGAAGGCAAGGACCGCAACGGAAAACAAGTCCGGGGCGAAATTCGCGCCGGTGGCGAAAACCAGGTCAAGGCATCCTTGCGGCGTCAGGGCGTATTGCCGTCCAAGATCAAAAAGCGCCGGATGCGCTCGGGCAAGTCCATCAAACCCAAGGACATGGCCATCTTCACGCGCCAACTCGCCACCATGATGAAGGCCGGCGTGCCGCTGCTGCAGGCGTTCGACATCGTCGGGCGCGGCAACCCGAACATAAGCGTGACCAAACTGCTGAGCGATATTCGCAACGATGTGGAGACCGGCACCTCGCTCAGCGTCGCCTTCCGCAAGTTCCCGCTTTATTTCGACAACCTCTATTGCAACCTGATCGAGGCCGGTGAAGCCGCCGGTATTCTGGACCAGTTGCTCGACCGCCTGGCGGTCTACATGGAAAAGACCGAGGCCATCAAGTCCAAGATCAAATCGGCCCTGATGTACCCAATCTCGGTCTTGATCGTGGCCTTTGTCGTTACCGCCGTCATCATGATTTTTGTGGTGCCGGCGTTCAAGGAAGTGTTCTCCAACTTTGGCGCCGACCTGCCGGCGCCGACGCTGGCCGTGATTGCCATCAGTGAGATTTTCGTCAAGTACTGGTGGCTCATTTTCGGCAGCATGGGGGGTGGTTTCTATTTTTTCATGCAAGCCTGGCGGCGCAACGAAAAAATGCAGCATGTGATGGACCGCATCATGCTCAAGATGCCGATTTTTGGTGTGCTGGTCGACAAGTCCTGCGTCGCACGCTGGACGCGCACCCTCTCCACCATGTTCGCTGCCGGCGTGCCGCTGGTTGAAGCGCTCGATTCGGTCGGCGGTGCGTCCGGCAATTCGGTCTACACCCTGGCCACCAAGAAGATCCAGCAGGAAGTCTCTACCGGCACCGCGCTGACGGTGGCCATGACCAACGCCAATCTGTTTCCGTCCATGGTGCTGCAAATGTGTTCCATCGGCGAAGAATCAGGCTCCATTGACCACATGCTGGGCAAGGCGGCGGATTTCTACGAGGCTGAAGTTGATGACATGGTGGCCGGCATCTCCAGCCTGATGGAGCCCATCATCATCGTGATTCTGGGCACCGTCATCGGCGGCATCGTGGTCGCGATGTACCTGCCGATCTTCAAACTCGGTCAGGTGGTCTGATGACCGCAACACCCTGGCTTGATGCCACTGTTTTCGGTATTCTGGGCCTGCTGATCGGAAGCTTCCTCAATGTGGTGATCTACCGGCTGCCGCTGATGCTCGAAGCGCAGTGGAAGGCCGAGTGCGCCGATCTCAACGGGCAGGAAGTCGCGGACAGCGAAACCTTCAACCTGCTGATGCCGCGCTCGCGCTGCCCGACGTGCGGGCATGCGATCCCCTGGTTTGAAAACATTCCGGTCCTGAGTTATCTGGCTTTGCACGGACGCTGCTCGGCCTGCAAAACGCCGATCCGTCTGCGCTATCCCCTGGTGGAACTGGCCAGCGGCGCCCTTTTCTTCTACTGCGCCTGGCATTGGGGCGCGGGTGCAGGCGCGCTGCTCTGGAGCGGCTTTGCCGCAGCCTTGCTGGCCCTGACCCTGATCGACTGGGACACCACCTTGCTGCCCGACGACATCACACTGCCGCTGTTGTGGGCGGGCCTGATCGCCGCCGCACTGCACTGGACGCAGCCGAGCCTGACCGACGCCCTGTGGGGCGCGGTTGCGGGCTATATGTCGCTATGGCTGGTGTACTGGGGCTTCAAGCTGATCACCGGCAAGGAAGGCATGGGCTACGGCGACTTCAAGCTGTTCGCTGCGCTGGGCGCCTGGTTTGGCTGGCAGGCCCTGGTGCCCATCATCCTGATGGCCTCGGTCATCGGCGCGGTGATCGGCATTGGTATGAAATTCTCTGGTGGTCTGCGCGCTGACCACCAGATTCCGTTCGGCCCCTTCCTCTCCGGCGCTGGCTTGACCGCCATGATTTTTGGTCCGGGCGCGATGCTGCGCGCAGTCGGGCTCTGAGCCATGTGCGAGGTGTTTCGGCTCGGACTAACAGGTGGCATTGGCAGCGGCAAGAGCACGGTGGCCACGCTGCTGGCAGAACTGGGCGCCGCCGTGATCGACGCCGACGCCATCTCGCGCCAACTCACGGCCAGCGGCGGTCTGGCCATGCCCTTGATTTCGACCCAGTTTGGTCCCGAGTTCGTAACGCCTGATGGTGCGCTGGAGCGTGACCGGATGCGCGCGCTGGTGCACAGCGACGAGAGCGCGCGGCGCCGGCTCGAAGCCATTGTGCATCCGCTGGTAGGCCAGCAGACGCTGGCCCAGACCGAGCGCGCCATTGAGCAGGGCCAGCGCTGCATTGTGTTCGATGTCCCGCTGCTGGTGGAGTCACCCAGCTGGCGAACCCGGGTCGATCATGTGCTGGTGGTTGATTGCACGCCCGAACTTCAAATCAGCCGTGTCATGGCGCGCAACCAGTTGCCGCGCGCCGACATCGAGAAAATCATCGCCTCGCAGGCGACTCGCGCCCAGCGCCTGGGCGCCGCCGACAGCGTGCTGTTCAACGTCGATCTGACACTGGCCCAGTTGGGCCATGAGGTGCGCCAATTGGCGCCGCGCTTCGGGCTATGATCCGGGTAGCATCTCCATCGGCTCAGCCAAGAAACCAGCGTGATCCTCTACGAATACCCCTTTAACGAGCGCATTCGCACTTACCTGCGTCTGGAGAACCTGTTTCTTCGGCTGGCAGAACTGGTGTCGCGCGAGCCGGCACTGGACCACCACTTTGCGCTGGCCAGCATTTTCGAAATCATGGATGTGGCGACGCGAGCTGACCTGAAATCAGACGTGCTCAAGGACCTGGACCGGCAACGCCATGTGTTCGAGGGCTACCGCAACAACCCCGCCATTGCGCAGGACGTGCTTGACCAGGTCATCCAACAACTCGACCAGTGTTTCGAAACCCTGAGCAGCCTGCCTGGCAAAGCCGGACAGGCGCTGACAGAAAACGACTGGCTGATGAGCATTCGCAGCCGCATCGGCATTCCCGGTGGCACCTGCGAGTTCGACCTGCCGGCCTACTACGCCTGGCAGCACAAGACCATCCTGCAGCGCCGCAGCGATTTGGCGCGCTGGGTTGAAACGCTGGCGCCGCTGGCCGCATCAATTCATTTGCTGCTCAAGCTGCTGCGTGACTCGGGCGTGCCTCAAAAAGTCATGGCCAGCGCCGGGCAGTTCCAGCAAAACCTGCCACAGGGGCGGACCTTTCAGTTGCTGCGCCTGGCAGTTGATTCATCGCTGGACCTGATCCCCGAGATCAGCGGCAACCGGCTGATGGTCTCGATCCGTTTGCTGCAAATGCAGGCTGATGAAAAGCTGCACCCAAGCGCAGCCGATTCCACTTTTGAATTGACGCTCTGCTCATGAAGCGGCCCGGGGAGAAAGCGCCGCCAACCGTGCGCCAGGTGACGTGTCCGCAATGCAAAGGCCCATCGGTTTATGCGCCGAGCAATACGTTCCGACCCTTTTGCAGCGAACGCTGCAAGAACATTGATTTAGGCGCCTGGGCCAGCGAAGATTTCCGACTGCCCGAAGACACAGCGCCGCAAGATCATTGACACTCGAAAAATCGGTCATTGCGGGCCCCGACCCGCAATCCATGGTCCGTGTGGCACTGGATCCCGGATCAAGTCCGGGATGACAGCTTGAGGGTTGGGATGACAGCTTCCGGGGTTGGGATGACAGCTTCGGGGGCAGGGATTACAGCTTTGGGTCCGAAATGACAGCCGCATGGAAACTGCGTTCAGCAGCCAGCCAGCGCAGCACGGGCAGCGTGCCGGGCAATACTGGCGCGACCTGAACCGGCAGACTCTGCCAGGCAAAGGACTGGCCTTCGCGCATTTCGAGTTCACCCTGCCACGCAAACACTTTGCAGAAATTGAGCCGCACCAGCGCGTGAGGATAGTCCACGGTTTCAACCTGCCAAGGTATTGCGCCATCGATGTGGATGCCGATCTCCTCGTGCAGTTCGCGCTGCAGGGCCTGGACGACGGTCTCGCCGGTTTCGATCTTGCCACCGGGAAATTCCCAGTAACCGGCATAGACCTTGCCCGGTGGACGGGATGTCAGCAGGAAGTCGCCGCCTGATCGCAGCAGCACACCCACCGCCACCTCAACGATACCGCGCTCAGGGCCGCCGACACGCGGCACTTCTGCGTCGGCGACCAGGCGCGCCTTGTTCATGCGCCGCTGGCGTGCTGGCCAGCGTAGTCGCGTGCGAACTGGTAGGCGACGCGCCCGCTGCGCGAGCCGCGCTCGAGCGCCCAGACCAGCGCCTGAGCCCGTGCTGCGGCCACCGCCTCGGGCTGCACGCCGAAAGACTGCAGCCATTGCGCGACGATCGTCAGGTATTCGTCCTGCGTAAACGGATAGAAACTGACCCACAGGCCAAAGCGCTCGGAGAGCGAAATTTTTTCTTCCACCACCTCGCCCGGATGAACCTCACCATCATCGGTGTGCGTGTAGCTAAGGTTTTCCTTCATGTATTCGGGCAGCAAATGGCGCCGGTTGCTGGTGGCATAGATCAGCACATTGGGCGTGGTCGCCGCCACCGAACCATCGAGGATGGATTTGAGCGCCTTGTAACCCGGCTCGCCGTCCTCGAAACTCAAGTCGTCGCAGAACACAATGAACTTTTCGGGCCGCTCCGAGACCACATCGACGATGTCGTGCAGGTCGGTCAGATCGGCCTTGTCAACCTCGATCAGGCGCAGGCCGCGCGCCGCGTACTCGTTCAGGCAGGCCTTGATCAGGGAGGACTTGCCGGTGCCGCGCGCACCGGTCAGCAGCACATTATTGGCCGGCTGACCGTTGACGAACTGCAGCGTGTTGCGCTGGATTCTTTCTTTTTGCGGCTCGATTTCCTTCAGGTCCGCCAGGCGCATGACGCCGACGTGGCGCACCGGCGCAAGCAGCCCCTGACCGGAGCTGCGCTTGCGGTAGCGGTAAGCCACCGAGGCGCGCCAGTCCGGCGCCGCCAGGCTTTGCGGCAGCGCCGCTTCGATACGCTCCATCAACTGCTCGGCGCGTCGAAAGATGTGATCGAAGTCCGGAATCATGAGCGGTAGTCGGCGTTGATCGAGACGTAGTCGTGGCTCAGGTCGCAAGTCCAGACCGTATCTGCTGCGTCGCCGCGCCCGAGCACCACGCGCACCGCAATCTCGCTTTGCTGCATGACACGCGATCCGTCTTCTTCGCGGTAATCAGGATGGCGCCCGCCGCCAGTGGCAACGTGAACCTCATCAAGGTACAGATCAATGCCGGTCTGCTCCAGATCGGCAATGCCGGCGTAACCGACAGCCGCCAGGATGCGGCCCAGATTGGGGTCGCTGGCAAAGAACGCCGTCTTGACCAGCGGCGAGTGCGCAATGGCGTAAGCCACCTGGCGGCACTCATCCTGCGTCTTGCCGCCCTCAACCTTCAATGTGATGAATTTCGTTGCGCCTTCGCCGTCGCGCACGATGGCCTGCGCCAGGTTCTTCGCAACACCCAGCATGGCGGCCTTGAGCGCGCGCCCGCTCACGCTGTCAAGCGAATCAATCACGGCGTGCGGCGCCTTGTTGCTGGCAATCACCAAGAACGAGTCGTTGGTCGAAGTATCGCCATCAACCGTGATGCGGTTGAACGAGCCCTCGGCCAGTTCCTTGGCCAGTTGCTCCAGCACTTCGTAAGTAACGCACGCGTCGGTCGCCATGAAGCCG
>CAIWNX010000067.1 GCA_903914175.1 uncultured beta proteobacterium
TCTCCTTCCAAAGGTTGTAGATTGACTTTTCCAAAACCAATCTTGACACTTGATGCCGTTACTAGGAAGTGGGAAGTCCCTTTGTATTCGACCTCACTTCGCTGAGCGCCACGCCGTCCTGAGTCAACCAATGTTGTGGGTACGCAAGGGTATTGAGTCACTGCAAGGGATCTGTTTCGGGCGCCGAAACTGCATATGTTCCATGAACCTCGGAATTCGTCATTGCGAGGTTTAGCCGCCAGCCGCGAGGCCACAGGCCGTGGCGGGAAGCGACGTGGCAATCCATGCAGTTTGAATTCATGGATTGCCGCGCTACGCTCGCAATGACGGCCGGGTTCATGGGGAGCCCACACAAACTATCCTGCATCAAGGACGGCTTGCGCTGGAGGCTGTGTGAAAACACCTTGAATTTCGCGCCAAATTTGCTATGACATATCAAAGCGGATGGAGGTTTGAATATGTCGCGATTCATTGTGGGTGCAGATCAGCAGCAAGTTACTCTGTTGCCAGAATGCCTGGACGACTTCATCGATGAAGACAACACCGTTAGGGTGGTGGACGCATTTATCGGCGCGTTGGACTTGGCATCTCTGGGCTTTGAGGGCGCCACGCCGGCTGTGACCGGCCGACCTTCGTACCATCCGTCGGTACTTCTTAAACTCTATCTTTACGGTTATCTCAACCGCATCCAGTCCAGCCGTCGTCTGGAGCGCGAGTGCCAGCGCAATGTGGAACTGATGTGGTTGACCGGACGCTTGGTGCCCTGCGGTGGCCCCGACAACAAACCAGTCCCTGTGCGACGTCACCCAAAAATACGAGGCTTGTTTGCCTTTGATGCTGTCATCACAACAAGTCCCCGGCATCATGCCGCGTGTGGATTCTTACCAAAACACGGTGATCAATGCCTCGGTCTATGAACACAACCGCGAACCGTGCAACGCCGCTGGCAAAGGCAAAACCCCGGAAGAACTGAACCTGTGCATGGTCACGCGCATCGGGACCGATGATTAATTAGCGCGCGTGATCGGTTTGCAGTTTCTACTGGACCTTGAAAAAGGCGTTGACGCCTTGCCACGTACCAATAGCGCCAGCATATACCCACAGTCCCTGCTTGTCGGTATAGGCCGAGCTGGTAAACAGGGCGTCAATGACATGCCCGGTCACTTGTGACCAATTGTCGGTCTCGCAATACTTTTTGCTGGCATCGCGCTGGAAGCAGTATTGAGTTTTACCGTACTGATCCGGCCCGGATGTCATGCCCGGCCCCTCGGCGATGAATGCGTAGCCCGGGTATTTGTAGCCTGGGGCCATACCTTGCTGAACCATGTCGATGTCCTGCTTGAATTGTGGCGAAGGATTCACCAAAGGCCACAGGTCATACGTCATGGTCGTCTTTGCTTGAACTTGCTGCATGTCGTAACTGACCAAGTTTGACGGTGTACTCTCGGTGAGCGAGCCGACCCAGGCACCGGTGCAGTCGTTGTTGACATAGATGTCACGTTTGAGCAGGGTATTGATTGCCATGCCGTCGGCGGTGACCCTGCTGCTGGTAAAGACGACGAAGCCATTGGCTGACGTGACGGTGAAGGTATCGAGTTTTCCCTCGCCATTGCAAAATTGCCATTTGCCCACGTACTTGGCCAGCGAGTTGATCACAGGATCAGGCGGGCAGGGTCCCGGGATGCAAGTGCTGGTGTAGGTCTCCCAACTGCCCATCCCCCCGCCGCCGCAGGCGCTCAGAAACGCAGCGCAAGCAAGAGACAGGGCTGCTGTGGATTTGTTGCCGAAAATGGATTTCATAAAAATACTCCCTGCAGGCAAGCTTATGCTGTAGGCAGTGCGGTGGATATCCCCCAAAAGGGTGATATTGAAGCTTGGCACATCAAAGATACTGGGAACAGACGCTGCAGAATTGGCGCTGGGCCCGTGCGTTGCAAGGCGATTCTCGAATGACTGCAAGCGGCAATCGCGCAGCCTTGGCAACAAGTGCCTCAATAACCGTTTCCGCTGCATCACAGCCCGTCGCCAGGGCAGACGAACACCATGCGCTCGTTGTCAGCCCGTTAGGTTCCGCGCCAGCGCCTCTGCCACCCGGATGCCATCGACACCGGCAGACAGGATGCCGCCGGCATAGCTCGCACCTTCGCCGGCCGGGTACAGGCCGCGCGTGTTGGTGCTCTGAAGATCTTCGCTGCGTGGCATTTTCAAAGGCGACGAGGTGCGCGTTTCAACACCGGTCAGAACCGCATCGGGCATGTCAAAGCCCCGGATCTTTTTGGCGAATGCCGGTAGCGCTTCACGCATCGCCGCAATCGCGTAGTCGGGCAGGGCGGCGCGCAGATCGACCAGTTGCACGCCGGGCTTGTAGGATGGCTCGACGCCGCCCCATTGCGTGGATGCTTTGCCCTTGATGAAGTCGCCGACCAGTTGGCCCGGCGCGTCGTAATTGGCGCCGCCGAGCACATAGGCGTTCGATTCGAGGGCTCGCTGCAGCACGATGCCGGCGAGCGGATGTTGCGTCAGTCCCGGCGTGATGCGGGACGGTATTTTGTCGCCCAGCGCGGCGTGAAAGGCCGCCTCATCGCTTGGGTAATCTATCGGATCGATGCCGACCACGATGCCGGCGTTGGCGTTGCGCTCGTTGCGCGAATACTGGCTCATACCGTTGGTGACAACGCGTCCCACCTCGGAGGTCGCCGCTACCACGGTGCCGCCGGGGCACATGCAAAAGCTGTAGACGGATCGGCCGTTGCTGGCGTGGTGCACCAGTTTGTAGTCAGCCGCGCCCAGATTTGGGTTGCCGGCGTGGCGGCCCCAGCGCGCCTTGTCGATTACGCTTTGCGGATGCTCGATGCGAAAGCCGATTGAGAACGGCTTGGCCTCCATCGCCATGCCGCGCTGGTACAGCATGGCGCAGGTGTCGCGCGAGCTGTGGCCCAGTGCCAGCACGGCCTGGTTGGTTGCCAACTCGTAGGAAGTGCCACTGGCCTGGTTCAGTATGGTGAGGCCGCGCAGTTGCCTCCCTCTTGGCCCTTCTTCGATCAGCACATCGGTGACGCGCTGCTGGAAGCGGATTTCGCCGCCCAGCGCGATGATCTGCTGGCGCAGGTTTTCCACCACCTTGACCAGCTTGAAAGTGCCGATATGCGGATGGGCATCGACCAGGATTTCCGGTGGTGCGCCGGCCTTGACGAACTCGTGCATGACCTTGCGCCCGAGGTAGCGCGGGTCTTTGATTTGGGAGTAGAGCTTGCCGTCGGAAAACGTGCCGGCGCCGCCCTCGCCGAACTGCACGTTCGATTCCGGATTGAGCTCGCGCTTGCGCCACAGGCCCCAGGTGTCCTGCGTGCGTTCACGAACTGTTTTGCCACGTTCCAGCACGATCGGCTTCAAACCCATTTGCGCCAGGATCAGCGCGGCAAAGATGCCGCACGGACCAAAGCCGACCACCACCGGGCGCGGCCCAACAAAGTTGGCTGCCTGCGTCACCAGTCGGTAGACCATGTCCGGTGTGGGCAGGATGTGCGGATTGCCGGAAAACTTTTCCAGCAGTGCCGTCTGCAGCGCCGGCGCGACTTCAATGTCCGTGATGTAGACCTGCAGCAGAGCCGCCTTGCGCGCGTCGATGCTGCGCTTGAAAACCGTGTGGCCAATCAACTCCTGCGCTGCGATGCCCAGCGTGGCGCAGATCAGCGCGGGCAGTGCATCGGCCGGATGGTCCAGCGGCAGTTTGAGTTCGGTCAGGCGCAGCATGCAGGTCGGGGGATGCGGATCAGGCCGGCAGAAAGCCTTCGATCGACAGGTAGCGCTCGCCGGTGTCGTAGTTAAAGCCGAGCACCGTGGCGCCGGCCGGCAGGTCGGGCAGTTTCTGCGCAATGGCCGCCAGCGTGGCGCCGCTGGAGATGCCCACCAGAATGCCTTCTTCACGGGCGCAGCGGCGCGCCATTTCGCGTGCCGGCTCGGCGTCAACCTGGATCACGCCGTCAAGCAGGGCGGTGTTCAGGTTCTTCGGGATAAAGCCCGCGCCAATGCCCTGGATCGGGTGTGGTGACGGGGCACCGCCGGAGATCACGGGCGATGCCACGGGCTCCACCGCGTAGACCTTGAGTTGTGGCCACTTGGCTTTGAGGACCTGGGCGCAACCGCTCAGATGCCCGCCGGTGCCGACACCGGTGATCAGCGCGTCGATGCCATTCGGGAAATCGGCCAGGATTTCGAGTGCCGTGCTGCGCACATGGGCTTCGATGTTGGCCGGATTTTCAAACTGCTGCGGCATCCAGCTATTGGGCGTGGCAGCCACCAGTTCCATGGCGCGGGCGATCGAGCCCTTCATGCCTTTTTCGCGCGGCGTCAGGTCGAACGAGGCGCCATAGGCCAGCATCAGGCGCCGGCGTTCCACCGACATGCTGTCGGGCATCACCAGGATCAGCTTGTAGCCCTTGACGGCCGCCACCATGGCCAGGCCGACGCCGGTGTTGCCGGAGGTTGGCTCGATGATGGTGGCACCGGGCTTGAGTTCGCCGCTTTTCTCGGCCGCTTCCACCATGGCCAGCGCAATGCGGTCCTTGATGGAGCCGCCGGGGTTGCTGCGCTCGGACTTGATCCACACATTGTGGCCAGGACCAAACAGGCGGTTGATGCGCACGTGCGGCGTATTGCCAATGGTTTGCAGGATGGTGTCGGCTTTCATGGCGGGCTCCTTTTCGGCTTTGAGGGCGCCATTGTCTCAGGAGAGGATAATCCACGCCGTGAAGCCCACCAGACTGCCGCTGGTGCAATCCTGGAAACAGGGCACTGGAGGAACGTCCGGACTGCACAGGGCAGCGTAGCAGCTAACAGCTGTCCACTGAAAGCCGCGTACGAAAGTGCGCGGTATAAGGTGAGGATCAGAGCAACAGAGACGAGTCGGAGCCGGGCAACCGGGTTCGGGTGAAACGGGCAATCTCTACGCGCAGCAATACCAAGTAGGCACACGTTGACGGGGCCCCCGGAGTGTGCGGGTAGGTAGCATTGAGCCGTTGGGCGACCAGCGGCCCAGAGTAATGGCAGTCACTTCTGCCAACCCGCAAGGGCTGGCAGTTGCACAGAATCCGGCTTATCGGTGGGCTTCACACTTTTTTCCCCCACGCGCCTCGCCGCGTGCGGTCTATTATTTTGATTGCAGGTGCGAGCCGGCGCTGCCGACGGCGTAGTAGCCGTCCAGGCCGTGCGCCACGGCCAGAATATCGTTGGCGTTCACAGCGGAGGCTGCGCTCCAGGACAGGCCATCGGCGCTGTACAGGATGCTGCCGCCGGAGCCGACCGCAACAAACTGCGTGCCGTAAACGACTGCGTTCAGATTTGCGCTCAGGCCCGGGACAGTTTGCGCCGTCCAGCTAACGCCGTCGCTGCTACTGAGCAGGGTGCCGGATGCGCCGACAAGCACGTAGCGCGTGCTCGCCACGCCGGTGGTTGAGAAACTGGACACACTGGCAACGCCGCGCAGGTCAGCCGTGACGCCGGAGTTGACGCTTTGCCAGGTAGCCCCGTCAATGCTGGTGACGATGGTGCCGCCGGCACCGATAGCCACCCAGACGCCGCTGCCATAGTTGATGGCGTACAGATCACGGCTGGTAGCCGAGTTGGTGGCGGCAGTCCATGTGATGCCGTCTGCGCTACTGATGATGGTGCCGTTTGCGCCCACCGCCACGTTCAGGCTCAGGCCATTGCTGGCAATCGCATACAGGTTTTGCGCCGTGCCGCTGGTCTGCGCAGTCCAGGTCACAGCGTCGGGACTGGTGAGCACCAGACCGCCATCGCCGACCACTTTGTAGCTGCTGAAAAAGGATGCGCCATTGAGCCGGTTGCTGGTGGCGTAGTTGATGGCGCTCCAGACTGCGCCATCGATGCTGGAGTACATGGTTCCCGCAGCGCCGACCGCAACATAGGTGGATGTCAGATTGGTGGTGGTGGTGACCGAATTGACAAGCGTGGTGGTGGTGGTCGAACCGTAGGTCACGCTGCGCAGATCATTGCTGCCCGATGCCGCCGTGGCCACCCAGCTTGATCCGGCGATCCGGGGTGTTGCCGTCACCGGGGCCGCGCCGGGACCGCCGGGGCCGCCGCCGGTGCGTCCGTTAATCGAAAAACTGTAGTTCGCGCCGTTGACCAGGCCTTGCACCACATAGGGCGAAGTGACCTGCAGCAGGACGTTGCCGCCCGGCAGGCCAAACCAGCTCTGCATGGAGGCCACAATGCTGGGCGCCACGCTGGTTGGCGCGTAAAACACCCAGTACTCAACGTCGCTGTTGGTGTCCCAGGTCAGTGTGACCGAGGATTCGCCGGCACTGACCGTCAGGCCGGTGGGTGCCGGTGCGGGATCGCCATTGCTGCAGGCCAGCAGCAGCAGGGTTATCAGACTGACAGCGAACAATTTGAAAGAGCGAAAAAACATAGTGGGGTCCAAAGCGATGCTGCTTTCATTATCGAATATTTTGCAGCCACCTCTTTTGCGCCGCTGGCGCGATCGCCGCAGCGCCGGGCCGCCTCAAGTTCAGAATCGCTCGTCGGTTCGCAGATAGCGCCATTGCCCGAGCGGCAGCTGGGCCATGGCGACACGCCCGATGCGCAGGCGTTTGATGCCCAGAATCCGCAGTCCGACGCGCTCGCACAGGTAGGCCAGCAGACCCGGGTGCGCACCCTTGACGGCAAAGCGCAGTTTGCTGCTGGTCTCGCCGGTGCTGTTGAGGCTGACCTTGACTGGCGGCAGTGGCTGGCCGTCTGCGACCAGGCCCTGGTTCAGGCGCTGCAATGTTGCCTCTGCCACCTCGCCCTGAACTTCCACAATCAGTTCCTGCTCCATCACAGCGGCGTCTTCTTCAAGCTTGCGCTGCACGCGCCAGTCCTGCGTGAACACCACCAGGCCGCTGGCCGCCTTCTCCAGCGGTACGCAGGGTGTCAGCCGGGTAAAGTGGCGTTTGAGTATGCGCACACCAGCGTCGCCAGCGGCACGATGGGCGGCGTCGAGCAATTGCGATGATGTTGGATCAAGGCCCGGCGGTTTGTGCAGCAGCAGTGTCACGTCGGCCAGATCGAGCAGGCTGGCGTTGCGGTCGATTTCAATTTTCTGCGTAGCGACCCGAAACATCGGTTCTTCTACGACACGCCCGTCGACGCGCACCCAGCCGCCTTCGATGTACTGCTCGGCTTCGCGCCGTGAGCATGGCATCTGGGCGGCGACGCGCTTGGCCAGCCGTTCGTCGCTGCGCCGGGCATCGGGCTGGGGTTTTATTGGCGCATTCATGGCCGCGATGGTACCGCGCGCTCAGGGTGTCCAGTTCAAGGGATCGAGCCGGTAGAACAACGCGAGTTGCTGGTACAGCTCCGGATGTTCGTCGGCCATGCGCTCGGGTTGCTCGAAGAAGACTTCCGAGATCACGGCAAAAAACTCTGCTGGGTCAGTGGCGCCGTAGTCGCTGAACAGGGACGCTTGCTGGAGTGCGATCGTCCCTTTCAAGCGCCTGAACTCTGCTCCCAGCACCTGCGACCAGCGCGTGTACTGGGCGCGTTTCTCGAGCATCGGCGCACCATTGGCGGCGCCGGTTTCCTGGTCGAGCTGGTGCGCAAATTCATGGATCACGACGTTCTGCCCATCGTCGGGCACGGCAGCGCCTTCGAGCGTGTCGTGCCAGGACAGCACGACCTGGCCGTGGTCCCACGATTCGCCTGCCAGCACCTGGCGCGCGTGGTGCGCGACGCCGATGCCGTCGGTGTGCTCGCGCTCGACCACGAAGCTGCCGGGGTAGACCAGGATTTCTCGCAACGCGGGGTAGTGCTGGCCCGGGCGATTGAGCGTGAGCAGACAGGCCTGCGCCGCAATCGTGACGCGCATCTCGTCGCTCACGCTTAGACCGTCGCAGCCGATGAAGGCTTTCTCGGCGACAAAGACCTGGATCTGGCGCTTGAGCTCGATCTGCAAATCGGCTGGCAGGCGGCGCAGCAGCGGTACGCGGCGTCGGAGGATCTTGTGCCAGGCGGCGGGAAAAGCCTGCTCTCGCAAGCGTTCGCGCCGGCGTGCGCTGAGCCAGGGCTGACCCAGCAGCCACAGCACCAGCAGCAGGGCCAGCAGGGAAACAATCAGCGCGGGCAAAGATGCACCCGCTCAGGGTGGGGTTGACTCGATGCGCTCCACATGGGCAATGAGCGAGCGTTTGGCAACTGGCCACATGCGCTCGGGCACATCGGCATATGCCTGCGCCAGCCAGTCGTCCAGCGTGCCATGGGGTTGGGACTGCATCGCCTGCAAAATTTTTGCTTCGCGCTGCAGCCGGTGCGCCTTCAGGCGCGCAATGGCGGCCACCGCTTCGCCTTCGTAGCCGCCAATGACGTAGCCGTGCGCTGGCAGGATGAACTCGAGGGCGTGTTCTGCACAGGCTTTGTTCAGCAGGTCAAGCGAGTCCAGGTAGGCTGTCATATCGCCGTCGGGCGGGTCGATCACGGTGGTGCTGCCGCACAGGATGTGGTCGCCGCTGAACAGCAGTTGGTCTTCCAGCAGCAGCAGGCACAGGTGATTGGCGGCGTGGCCCGGTGTATGCAGCGCCAGCAGGGTGTGTGTCGAATCGGGATCGGAGCCGCCGAGCGTCAGGCGCTGTTGATCCTGCAGCACCTGATCCGGCGTGAACAGGCTGTGGCTGCGTGCCGTGCTGGCCGAAGGCAGTCCCAGAATCGGTGGCTTGTTGGCGCACAGGGCCTGCAGTGGCTGGGCGCCCGGCGAATGATCGGGGTGCGAGTGGGTGCAGACGATCAGGCGGATGTCACCGCCGGCAGCGCGCCAGAGTTTGTCCAGATGATCCGGGTCGGCCGGACCCGGGTCGATGGCGATGTAGCCGCTGTTGGGGTCGCCCACCAGGTAACTGTTGGTGCCGGGTCCGGTCATGGCGCCGGGGTTGGGTGCTGTCAGGCGTTGCACATTTTTCAACAGCGCAACGGGTGTCTCCGACTGCCAGTCCAGGGTGTGCACGATCTGCCCGTCCGGACAGACCAGCGCCAGTTCGCCGAATGGCAAATCCTGCTCCATGTAGCGCATCTCGCGCCCGGCCAGCAGACCGGCGCGCGGGCAACTGGTCCATAACGGCTGCTCGGTGGCGGCACAGGCTTGCAGTACGGCGTCAACGCAGTTGTAGCCCAGCAAGCGCTCGAGCGTGCGGATGGTGGGGAATATCATGAAGAACTGGCCCGCTTTGTGACGCGCCAGCGCATCGGCCGCTCGCACCCAGACCGGCTCAAACTGTTCGGCCTCGTCGGCCACCGGGGTTTGTCCATCGGGCATGCGCGCCACCAGAAACGGCACGTCAAAGCGGCGTGCCAGATCGCGGTCGGTGGTCCAGTGTGCCAACACAAAGACCTCGTCGGCGGCCAGCGTCAAGCCCAGGTTCTGGCACTGGGCAGCGAAGGGAGCGCTGCGGTCGAGCGCGGCAATATCGTGGTTGTCGGCTGCTGTGCCATCGGCGCGGCGCGCCAGCAGCACGCCAAGTTCTTCAAAACTTTCGCGAATGGCGGCGATCGCCTGCGTTAAATGCAGTTCGCTCTGCGTGGCACGTCGACTCGCTTGCCCGTGACTGGCCGCGTCCAGTGCATCGACGCCGCCGCCGGGAAAGACGTAGGCGCCGGGTGCAAAGCTGGCCGTCATGGAGCGGCGTGTCATCAGCACTTCAATGCCTTGCGGTGTATCGCGTAGCAGCAGCACAGTGGCGGCGGGTCGGACGGGCGCGGGGGTGCGCTGGGGGTGCAGGAGTTGGTTGGGGCGTGCCATGGGATGAATTTTGCAACCAAAACAGCGCAGTCAGATGTCGCGTTTGCGATGCCTGCGTAAACACCGAGTTTCTTTGCGGCGTTGCCGGTGTATGCTTTTCGACGATTGCACCGAACACAAAACAGGAGACAAAGATGAAAGTTCAAACATGGGGCCGATTGCTGGGGCTTGGCATGGCTGCGTTGGCGGCGCTGCCACTGGGGGCACAGGCGCAGGCCTGGCCGACCAAGCAGCCGATCAAGTTGATCGCCGTGTTTCCGCCGGGCGGCTCGGTTGACCAGGTGGCGCGCCTGCTGGCGCAACCCTTGTCGCTGCAACTGGGGCAAAGCGTGATCGTCGAGAACAAGGGCGGCGCTTCCGGGTCCATCGGCGCTGCGGCAGTTGCGGCCGCTCCTGCCGACGGCTACACCTTTGCCGTGGTGTTTGATACGCATGGGGTCAACCCCAGTCTGATACCGGGCATGCCTTTTGATTCGAAGAGGGATCTGGCGCCGGTGGTGCTGATCGGCACCGCACCCATGGTGCTGGCGACGCACGCGGGCTCCGAATTGAAGACGCTGGCCGATGTCGTGACTGCAGCGAAAACGAAAACCGGTGTCAGCTACGGCAGCATTGGCTCGGGCAGCCTGGGGCATCTGGCGATGGCGCTGCTGGGCAAGAACAACGGGCTTGATTTCCAGCACATTCCCTACAAGGGCGGCGGTCCGCTCATGAACGACGCCCTCGCCGGGCACGTGCCGCTGGCGATTGGCTCGGTATTTCTGGTCAAGCCGCATATCGACAGCAAACGCATGCGCCCTCTGGCGGTGACGACAACCCAGCGCTCGGCTGAACTGCCGGGGGTTCCGACCCTGGCGGAAAGTGGTTTTGCCGGGTTCGATGCGCCGGCCTGGTGGGCTGTTCTGGCACCGGCGAAAACACCACCCGAGATCCTCAAGCGCATGAACGAGGAAATCAACAAGGCCCTGAAGCTGCCCGATGTGGCCAAGCGGCTTGATTCGCAGGGTATCACCGTGGTCGGCGGTACCGGCGAGGCGGCGCGCGTGTTCATTGACAAGCAGATCGATATCTGGGGCAAGGTGGTCAAGGACAACAACATCAAGGCGGATTGAACACCGGCGCGGGCCGATCCGCTGTTATGCCTCTGGTGTGATCTGCAGTGCCACCAGAAAACGCGCCACCATGTTGTAGGTGGCGATGGCGCTGGTCAGTTCGACGATCTGTGTTGGATCGAAGTGGCGGCGCAGTTCCTCAAACAGGTCATCACTGACCTTGACGTCCAGCGTCATCTGCACGGCATAGCGGATCACCAGTCGGTCCAGTTCTTCCAATGCGGGGGCGCCGGGTAGGCCGCGCGGGTCGCCTTTGATGAAGGCTTGCAAGGCGTCGAGCTGCGCCTGGGTGCCACCTGCAGTCAGGAAATCGGGCGCGTGGTGGTGGTACTCGTAGTTGGCCCCAGTGAGCAGGGCGACACTGCAGATGCCCAGTTCACGCAGGCGCCGACTGGTTGGCAGTTCGGTGCGTACCGCCTTGAGGAAGACGTTCCAGCCGCGCGCCAGCGCTTCGCTCCAGAGCAGGGCCTTGTCCAGATTGAGCAGGGCGCCGCCGCGACGCGCCAGGATGGCGTCGACCAGTTCCTGCGGTTGGGGTTTGAGCTTTGGGGTCCAGTCGGGAATACGCATGGTGTTCTTTCGCTACGGTAGGAAGGCAAGGATAAAGTGATAATTCGCCCATGCGAATCAGTTTCACCAAAATGCAAGGCGCTGGCAACGATTTTGTGGTGCTCGACGAGACGCGCGGCTTGCTCGGTCTGAGCGCCGCGCATTACCGCTTGCTGGGGGATCGTCATTTTGGTGTTGGCGCCGACCAGATTCTGACAGTGCGCGCGTCACCAGCGCCAGGCATCGATTTCGAGTACATCATCCACAACGCCGACGGCGCCGAAGTCGAGCAGTGCGGCAACGGCGCGCGCTGCTTTGCGCGCTTCGTGCGCGACCAGGGCCTGTGCAGCAAGGACACGATCCGGGTCCAGACCCGCGCCGGTGTGATCGAGCCGCGCATCCTGCCCGATGGCCGCGTCACGGTGGACATGGGCGCACCGGTCTTTGCGCTGGCCGACATTCCATTTAATGGTGACGGGCTGCAGCCGCAGCGCAGTGGCAACTGGGAACAATGGCCTTTGTTGCGGGTCGACGCCGGCAAGCAGGAGACCGTATCGCTTGCGGTGTTGTCCATGGGCAATCCGCACGCGGTGTTGCAGGTCGCCGATGTGGCGGCGGCGCCGGTCGCCACGCTGGGCCCGCTGATCCAGCGCAACCCGGCTTTTCCGCGTGGCGTCAACGTAGGTTTCATGCAGATCGTGCAGCGCGACCAGATCCAACTGCGCGTATTTGAGCGCGGCGTTGGCGAAACCTTGGCCTGCGGCTCGGGTGCCTGCGCAGCGGTGGTGGCGGGTATCCGTTTGGGCCTGCTCGATTCAGTCGTTGCGGTGCAGACACGCGGCGGCACGCTTTCCATTTCCTGGGCCGGCGGGGTCGCCAGTGTCATGATGACCGGCCCTGCCACCCCCGTCTTTCAGGGCGAAATCGACTTACCGGACACACTATGAGCACACCTTTTACCGACTCCATCACCGAAGACGACATCGCCAATTACCTGGCCAATACGCCGGACTTTTTCGAGCGTCACGCCGAACTGCTGGCCGCCGTGCAACTGAGCAGCCCGCACAGCGCACGTGCGGTCAGTCTTCAGGAACGGCAAGCCGGCATGCTGCGCGAGAAGATCAAGGGTCTGGAGTTGCGCATCATGGACATGATCCGCCACGGCAACGACAACGTCATGCTGTCGGACAAGCTGCTGCGCTGGGCCGGCACCTTGTTCCTGACGAGTGAGCCGTCCGATTTGCCGGGGCAGATCACAGGTGAGATCCCGGACCAGTTCTCTGTGCCCCAGGTTGGCATCAAGGTCTGGGACGTTGCGCCGGAATTTGCCCAGGCTGAATTCGCCACCGGTGTAAGTGAGGACGCCCGTCTTTTCGCCTCATCGCTGACCGAGCCCTTCTGCGGCGTGAACACCGGGTTCGAAGCGGCGCGTTGGCTGCCCGATCCGCTCTCAGCCACCTCGCTGGCCCTGCTGCCGCTGCGCAAAGGGCCGCCGGGCAGTTCCGAGCCGGCTTTTGGACTGCTGGTGCTGGCATCGCCCGACGCACAGCGCTTCAATAGCGGTATGGGTACCGAATTTCTGGCGCGCATCGCCGAACTCGCCAGTGCGGCTTTGTCCCGACTCAGGTAATCAATTGGAAGCGCTTGTCGAGCGGTATCTGGCGCACGTACGCGTTGAAAAGCGCTTGGCGCAGCGCACGGTGGAACTTTATACGCTGGACCTGGAGAAGCTGACGGCGTACGCAGCCCAGGCCAATGTCGAACTGCTGGCAGTGCAAAACAGCCATATCCGTCGCTGGGTGGCGCAAATGCACAGCGGCGGGCGCAGCGGCCGCGGCATCGCTTTGATCCTCTCAGGTTGGCGTGGTTTTTACGTCTGGCTCGGGCGTCAGGGTTTGGTCGCCAGCAATCCGGTGCAGGATGTGCGCGCACCGAAGTCTGGCAAGCCGCTGCCCAAGGCCCTGAGCGTGGACCAGGCAGTGCAACTGGCGAGTTTTAGCAGCGAGGGCAGCAATCCCTGGCTCGAAGCGCGCGATGCCGCCATGGTTGAGTTGCTCTATGGCGCCGGTCTGCGCGTGGGCGAGTTGACAGGGCTGGATGCTGTTGCCAGCCCCGGCGCCCGCGGCTGGATTGATTTGCAAGCCGCTGAGGCGCACGTGCTGGGCAAGGGTTCCAAGCGCCGCAGCGTGCCGGTCGGCGCCAAGGCCCTGGAGGCGCTGCAGCACTGGTTGGTGTTGCGTGCGCAGGCTCCAGAGTCGGCGCGGCGTGCAACTTCGGACGCTTTGTTCATCGGGCGCAACGGTACGCGCTTGACGGCGCAGTCGATCTGGCAGCGCCTGCGCCAGCGCAGTCTGCAGGCCGGGCTGGAGGTGCCGGTGCACCCGCACATGCTGCGCCATTCGTTTGCCAGCCATGTGCTGCAGTCGAGCAGCGATTTGCGGGGTGTGCAGGAGTTGCTGGGACACGCCAGCATCACCACCACGCAGGTCTACACCCGGCTTGACTTCCAGCATCTGGCCAAAGCCTATGATGCAGCGCATCCGCGTGCCAAAATCAAGTAGTTGGGGAGCAGCTTCTCGATATTTTTGCTGCCAATTCGGCGAAACTCACGGTTATCAACATAAGAGGTGTTTTTCATGCGCAGTCAGGTAATGGTTTTTCTGGAAAAAGGGGTTGAATTTCATTTTCACGTCGAGGAGGGCCCTGCACTGGCGAGCGACGCGGCACGCGCCTGGCTCGATGCGCAGTTCACCGCGCTGGAGTGCGAGCCGCTGCGCGCCAGTGGCAAGGTGCTGACGGCGGACAAGGTGCTGCGTGTGACGGAGGCTGCCGGCGCGAGCTGGTTCGAGAACGAAAAATGGGCTGCTGAGTATGTCAAGGCGGTTCACGGGGCACTCAAGAAGCCGATGATCAAGGTCGATGTTCCGGCCATGGCCGTCACCTACTGATTCCATTTCTAAACCATCCCTGTCGTTGTTGCTACGCCTTGCTGTGCTGGCGCACTGTCTTCGGCGTCGCGCCTAGACAGGAATGATTTGGAAACGGAATGAGGATCGGCTGCTTCGCTGACGGGGCCGACAGGCCCCACAATCGGGCCATGAAAACGATTCGATTAAGAGCGGGCAAAGAGCGTTCGCTGCTGCGCCGTCATCCCTGGATTTTTGAGTCTGCTATCGCTCGCGGCACCGCCGATGCTGGCGAAACGGTGCGCGTCGAGTCTTTCGACGGCGCCTTTTTAGCCTGGGCCGCCTTCAGTCCGGTCTCCAAGATCCGGGCGCGGGCTTGGAGTTTTGACGAGACCCAGCGCATCGACGCAGCCTTCCTTGAAGCAACCTGCCGACGAGCGGTCAATGCCAGAAGCCGGTTTGACATCCAGAGCGATGCGATGCGGCTGGTGCATGGGGAATCCGATGGCCTGCCGGGTCTGATTGTGGACCGTTACGGCGACACGCTGGTGGCGCAGTTCCTCTCCAGTGGCGCCGAGCGCTGGAAAGCGGTGCTGGTCAATGCCCTGCTGGCGGCCACCGGTCTGGACAAGCTCTATGAGCGCTCTGACGCCAGCGGCCGCGTGCGAGAGGGCTTGCCCGAAGTCAGCGGCTGGCTGCGCGGCGAAGGCCCGACCGACCTGATTCTGTGCGAGCACGACTGGAAGTTGGGGCTCAGCATTGCCAGTGGCCACAAGACTGGTTTTTACCTCGATCAGCGCGACAGCCGCCAGAAGTTCGCGCAGACGACGCGCCGCTTGAAGTTCCAACGCGTGCTCAATTGCTACTGCTACACCGGCGGCTTTACCGTGGCCGCACTGAGTGCCGGCGCCGCCCATGTGACCTCCATCGACTCATCCGCCCCGGCGTTGGCGCAGGCTGCTGCCAATGTGGCCTTGAACGGGTTTGATGCGAGCCGCACGACCTTCCTGGATGCCGATGTCAATGCCTCGCTGCGTCAGTTCGACGCCCAGGGTCAGACTTTCGATGCCATCGTGCTCGATCCGCCCAAGTTCGCCCCGACCGTAGCGCACGCGGAACGCGCCGCACGCGCCTACAAGGACATCAACCGGCTGGCGTTCAAGATTCTGGCGCCCGGGGGTGTCCTTTTCACCTATTCCTGCTCGGGCGGCATTAGCGCCGACCTGTTTCACAAGATTGTGGCTTCGGCTGGCATCGACGCCGGCGTTGACGGCTATATCGTCGAACGCATGGGCGGGGCCCCGGACCATCCGATGACGGTCAATTTCCCGGAAGGCGAGTACCTCAAAGGCTTGCAGGTCATGCGCAAACAAGCCTGACGCAATAGACCGCTAAACTCCCTTGCTTCACGATTTCCCCAATCCTTCGAACATGACGACCAATCTCATTCCGGCAACGATTCTGACGGGCTTTCTCGGCTCGGGCAAAACCACGCTGCTCAAGCGCGTGCTGCAAGAGGCGCACGGGCAGAAGATTGCCGTGATCGAGAA
>CAIWNX010000068.1 GCA_903914175.1 uncultured beta proteobacterium
AGGGCCAAAAGATCACGGTCAACGCTGATATGTCGTTGCGAGTGCCCGATGAGCCCATCATTCCCTTCATCGAGGGCGACGGCACCGGCTTCGACATCACGCCCGTCATGCTCAAGGTGGTCGACGCGGCGGTTGCCAAGGCCTATGGTGGCAAGAAGAAGATTCACTGGATGGAGGTTTACGCCGGTGAGAAGTCGACCAAGGTCTACGGCCCCGACGTCTGGCTGCCGCAAGAAACGCTGCAGGCCCTGCGCGAGTACGTGGTTTCGGTCAAGGGTCCGTTGACGACCCCGGTCGGTGGCGGCATCCGTTCGCTCAATGTGGCGCTGCGCCAGGAACTCGACCTCTACGTGTGCCTGCGTCCGATCCAGTACTTCGATGGCGTTCCCAGCCCGGTAAAAGAGCCGCACAAGACTGATATGGTGATCTTTCGGGAGAATTCCGAAGACATCTACGCCGGCATCGAGTTTGAAGCCGAGTCCGACAAAGCCAGGAAGCTGATCAAGTTTTTGCAAGACGAGATGGGCGTCACCAAGATTCGCTTCCCAAATACGTCGGGTATCGGTATCAAGCCGGTATCGCGCGAGGGCACCGAACGCCTGGTGCGAAAGGCGATCCAGTACGCCATCGACAACGACAAGCCTAGCGTGACCATTGTCCACAAGGGCAACATCATGAAGTACACCGAAGGCGGCTTTCGCGACTGGGCCTACGGTCTGGCACAAACAGAGTTTGGCGCCCAACTGATCGACGGCGGTCCTTGGTGCAAGTTCAAGAATCCCAAGACCGGCAAGGAGATCATCGTCAAGGACAGCATTGCCGACGCTTTCCTGCAGCAGATTCTGCTGCGTCCGGCTGAGTACAGCGTGATTGCCACGCTCAACCTTAATGGCGACTACATTTCCGACGCATTGGCAGCCCAGGTCGGCGGCATCGGCATCGCGCCGGGCGCCAATCTGTCGGATTCGGTGGCCTGCTTCGAAGCCACGCACGGTACCGCGCCCAAGTACGCCGGCAAGGACTACGTCAATCCTGGCTCCGAAATCCTGTCCGCGGAAATGATGCTGCGCCACATGGGCTGGACGCAGGCAGCCGACCTGATCATCAGTTCCATGAAGAAATCCATCAACAGCAAAAAGGTGACCTATGACTTCGCCCGTCTGATGGAGGGCGCAACGCAGGTGAGCTGCTCGGGCTTCGGCCAGGTGATGATCGACAACATGTAATTCATAGCGAATTGCGCAGGGTGGGGCGTGACCTCGCCCTGCGCCAAACCGCCCAAGCTCTCTGGCTTTGGCGGTTTTTTGCATCTGGCGCTTGAATCCGGCATAAATGGCACCAATTCCCGTTCAAGGCTTCATGCTTTGGCGCGGTCGATAGAATGAAAGCATGGCAACCAAAAAACCCTTGACTCCCCCTGTTGTGCCGACCCGGCGACCCGATCGGGACGAGGGCGGCTCTGTGGTGCTGGAGCGACGCACGCAGCGGGTTGCACCGCCGCAGATGTACCAGGTCGTGATGCTCAACGACGATTACACGCCGATGGAGTTTGTGGTGGTGGTGATCCAGGAATTTTTTGGCAAGGATCTGGAGTCGGCGACGCAGATCATGCTAAAAATCCATTTGGATGGAAAAGGGGTTTGCGGCGTTTATTCGAAGGACGTGGCCGCAACCAAGGTAGACCAGGTTCTCGATGCGGCGGCCAAGGCCGGGCATCCGCTGCAATGCGTCAGCGAACCGGTGGAGTTATAGACAGTGGCGAGCAAGTGATATCGAAATCCGATTACAGTTGAACATCAAAGCTAGGGAAGAAAAGGAAATCACATGATTGCCCAGGAACTGGAAGTCAGCCTACACATGGCTTTTGTCGAGGCGCGCCAGCAGCGTCACGAGTTCATCACGGTCGAGCACCTGTTGCTGGCACTGTTGGACAACCCGAGCGCGGCCGAGGTTCTGCGAGCCTGTTCTGCCAACATCGACGATCTGCGCAAATCGCTGTCCAATTTCATCAAGGACAACACGCCGCAGGTGGCCGGTACCGACGATGTCGATACCCAGCCTACGCTGGGCTTCCAGCGCGTGATCCAGCGCGCCATCATGCACGTGCAGTCCACTGGCAGCGGCAAGAAGGAAGTCACCGGCGCCAACGTGCTGGTCGCCATCTTTGGCGAGAAGGATTCGCACGCGGTCTATTACCTGCACCAGCAGGGCGTGACCCGCCTCGATGTGGTGAACTTCATTGCGCACGGCATCAAGAAGAACGATGCGGCCGAGCCCGGCAAGGCCAGCGAGACCCCGCCTGAGAGCGAAGAGTCCGGTGGCGAAAAGAACGAGAAGCAATCGCCTCTTGAGCAATACACGCAGAACCTGAACCAGCTCGCCAAGGACGGCAAGATTGACCCGCTGATTGGGCGCGAGTACGAAGTCGAGCGCGTGATCCAGATCCTGTGCCGCCGCCGCAAAAACAATCCGCTGCTGGTGGGCGAGGCCGGTGTCGGCAAGACCGCCATCGCCGAGGGCCTGGCCTGGCGCATCACGCAAAAGGACGTGCCCGAGATCCTGGCCGAAGCGATTGTTTATTCGCTCGACATGGGCGCTCTGCTGGCGGGCACCAAGTACCGGGGCGATTTCGAACAGCGACTCAAAGGCGTTCTCAAGTCGCTCAAGGACAAGCCCAATGCGGTGCTGTTCATCGACGAGATCCATACCCTGATCGGCGCCGGTGCCGCATCCGGTGGCACGCTGGACGCCTCGAACCTGCTCAAACCAGGTCTGAGTTCGGGTGCGCTCAAGTGCATTGGTGCCACCACCTTCACCGAGTACCGCGGCATCTTCGAAAAAGACGCGGCGCTCTCAAGGCGCTTCCAGAAGGTGGATGTGGTCGAGCCGACGATTGAGCAGACGGTTGAGATTCTCAAGGGCCTCAAATCGCGCTTTGAAGAGCACCACAACGTCAAGTACGCACTGGCCGCCTTGCAGGCTGCGGCCGAGTTGAGCGCGAAGTACATCAACGACCGACATTTGCCCGACAAGGCCATCGACGTCATCGACGAAGCGGGCGCGGCGCAGCGAATTTTGCCGCCCTCCAAGCGCAAGAAGATCATCAGCAAGGCCGAGGTCGAAGACATCGTGGCCAAGATCGCGCGCATCCCGCCGGCCAATGTCTCCAACGACGACCGCGGCAAACTGCGCACACTCGAGCGCGACCTCAAGAACGTGGTCTTCGGGCAGGACAAGGCGATTGATATGCTGGCCTCGGCCGTCAAGATGGCGCGCTCCGGGCTGGGCAAGGGCGACAAGCCAATCGGCTCCTTCCTGTTCAGCGGCCCCACCGGCGTTGGCAAGACTGAAGCCGCCAAGCAGCTGGCCTACATCATGGGTATTGAGCTGATTCGCTTTGACATGAGCGAGTACATGGAGCGCCATGCGGTCAGCCGGTTGATCGGTGCGCCGCCGGGCTATGTCGGCTTTGACCAGGGTGGTTTGCTGACCGAGGCTGTCACCAAGAAGCCGCACTGCGTGCTGCTGCTCGACGAGATCGAGAAGGCGCATCCCGACATCTTCAACGTGCTGCTGCAGGTGATGGACCACGGCGCGCTGACCGACAACAACGGGCGCAAGGCTGACTTCCGCAACGTCATCATCATCATGACGACCAACGCTGGTGCCGAGGCCCTGAACAAAGCCGTCATGGGCTTTACCAACGAGCGCCAGGTTGGCGACGAGATGGCCGACATCAAGCGCTTGTTCACGCCCGAGTTCCGCAATCGGCTCGATGCCGTGGTGAGCTTCAAGGCGCTCGACGAAGTCGTCATCATGCGCGTGGTTGACAAGTTCCTGCTGCAGCTCGAAGCCCAGTTGGCCGAGAAGAAAGTAGACGTCACCTTCACCGACAAACTGCGCAAGCACCTGGCCAAGAAGGGCTTTGACCCGGCAATGGGTGCGCGCCCAATGCAGCGCCTGATCCAGGACACGATCCGTCGTGCGCTGGCTGACGAACTGCTCTTTGGCCGCCTGATTGATGGTGGCCGTCTGACGGTCGATATCGACGACAAGGACGAGAGCAAGACTGAAGTTCTGCTCGACATTCAGCCGCTGCCCAAGAAAGAGGGCAAAGCCAAGCCCGAGCCACAAGAGGTCTCGGCTGGCCAGGCCTGATTTGAGCCCAGGGCGCGGCCCTGGCCGCCTGCTCGCGGCTGGCGCGGCGCTGCTGTTGGCACTATTGCTCACGGCTTGCGCCGTAGCACCCGTGCCGCCGCCGGTGCCGGAACCACCGCCCGTCATTCAACCGATTGCGAAAAAACCACCGCGCATTGGTCTGGCGCTGGGTGGTGGCGCGGCCCGCGGTTTTGCCCATATCGGTGTCATCCAGGTGC
Source organism: uncultured beta proteobacterium (assembly GCA_903914175.1). Lineage (GTDB taxonomy): Bacteria > Pseudomonadota > Gammaproteobacteria > Burkholderiales > Burkholderiaceae_C > Rhodoferax. Next base: position 4,377 of record CAIWNX010000068.1, read on the forward strand.
TCGAAGAAGCCGGCATTCGCCCCAGCCTGGTCGTGGGAACCTCAGCCGGCAGTCTGGTCGCCGCGCTCTACGCCAGCGGCAAGAACGGCGCGCAGTTGCAGCAGGTGGCCGAACTCATGGAAGAAGCCACCTTTGCCGACTGGACCCTGCCCATCTTCAGCCGTGGCATGCTGCGTGGTGAGGCGCTGGCGCGCTACGTCAGCACGCAAGTCAACGCCCGCGTGATCGAAGCCATGCCACTGCCGCTGGGCATCGTCGCGACTGACCTCAACAGCGGACAGGGCATGCTGTTTCAGCGTGGCGATACCGCCACCGCTGTGCGTGCCTCCAGCGCCGTGCCGGCGCTGTTTCAGCCAGTCAGGATTTCCGGGCGCGACTATGTCGATGGTGGCCTGGTCTCGCCGGTGCCGGTGCGCTACGCGCGCCAGATGGGCGCCGAACTGATCATTGCGGTTGATATCTCTGACGCGCCCGAAAGCAACACCGCCAGCGACACCTTGCAGGTTTTGCTGCAAACGTTTTCCATCATGGGCAAGAGCATCAACGCCTTCGAGTTGCGTGACGCCGATGTGGTGGTGCGCCCGGCCCTGCTGGGTGTCTCCAGCGCCGACTTTGGCGCGCGCCGCAGTGCCATCGAAGCCGGCCGCGTTGCCATGCGCGCTGCGCTGCCGCAACTGCGTGCGGCCCTGGCGCGTCAGTAGTTTCAGTTCCGACCGTGCGACTGCGCCAGCAGTTGCGTACGAATCACCCGATGCGCGTGATGGCACAGTGATTTGCGGGTGTGACCGGCCGAGCCGATGCATTGACCCAGGTGGACCTGTGTTGTGATGGACGAGCAAGCCAGCACTTTGCGCAGCGACGCCAGCAGGGTTGTCTCCCCGATGAAGTGGGCCGATTCGGCCGGCAATCCGGTGTTGGCATCGACATAGCGCAAGGCTACCGGCTGAACCTGTGCCTGCGCACGGATGGCGCCTTCAAAGACGTTGGCGTGAAAGCGGCCCAGATCGCTGCCATCGGTGCTCGTGCCCTCGGGGAATGCAATCACGGCGTAGCCCTGCTCGAACGCTGCGACTGTGCTGTCCACCATGGCGTGTGCCGAGCGCGCTGTGGCGCGGTCGACAAAGATGGTGGCGCAGTTGCGGGCCATCGCGCCAATCAGGGGCCAGCAGCCGACCTCGGCTTTGGCGACGAAGACACCGGGCATCAGTGACTGGATGACGAGGATGTCCAGCCACGACAAGTGATTGGAAACCACCAGACCGGCGAAGTCGGCGTCCGGCAGTTGATTGCAATGAACTTCAATCTCCAGTATCTGCAGCACCTTGCGGGCCCAGCGTTGAATGGACTGGAGTTTTTGCTCGCGTTGCAGCGTTGAAAATTGCCAACGCAGAAGCACGCCGGCCCGGATGAATTCCTGCGCCAGCAACAGCACCTTGAGCAGCGGACGGCGCCCGGCGGAGCTGGGCAGTCTTGCGCTCACCAGCGACTGTGGCAATGTTTGTTCCAGCATGGCGTGTGGCATTGAGCAGGCTATTGCGTGCGGCGAATTTGAAAGCGTGCGCGCTGCAGGGCAAGGAATTCAACGATGCCCCAGAGCAGGCAGGCGGGGATGACCATGAAGCGCAAGTAGGTAGATCGGTTTGGCATGGTGTTGCTGTGGCGGTTGCAGGCTTGGATGAAGTACAAGTTACCCGCGCTGTGTGACAGCCTTGTGTCAGTGCCAAATTACGACGCGTCGCAATTTGCCGCTTGTCGGATGTGCGAGGACGCCGCTATGCTCGGCGCCCATGATGATGGTCTTGTTGCATTCGATCTGGCCATGAGCCTGACCCTATTGCCGGAATTGCAGGCGCTGGAACGCATCATCGAACTCGGCGCTGGACATCTTGCGTCGCGTGTCGTGTGCGAGGTCCGTATGCCGCTGGGCGGGACTTGCCCGATTCATGTCATCACGCTGGGCAACCCCGCACGCGAGGTCCCGGCGGTCGGCTATTTCGGTGGCGTGCACGGGCTCGAGCGCATTGGCTCGGGGGTGGTGCTGGCCTATCTGCAAAGTCTGGTCATGCGCCTGCAGTGGGACAGCACCCTGCATCGACAACTGGAGTCCGTGCGCCTGGTTTTCATGCCCATCGTCAATCCCGGCGGTATGGCGCTGGGCACCCGGGCCAATCCGCAGGGAGTGGACCTGATGCGCAACGCACCGGTGCAAGCGCAGGAGCCGGTTCCTTTCCTGGTCGGGGGCCAGCGTTTGAGCGCCGGTTTGCCCTGGTACCGGGGCAAGAAGGATCAGCCCATGGAGATCGAAAACCAGGCGGTTTGCGAGGTCGTTACCAGCGAACTATTGAACCGCGACTTCAGCCTGAGTGTGGACTGCCATTCGGGTTTTGGTAGCAGCGACCGCATCTGGTTCCCTTTCGCCCACAAGCGCGCGCCGATCACGCACCTGGCCGAGATGCACGCGCTGAAGAACATTTTTGTCGACTCCAACAGCCACCACCGCTACACCATCGAACCGCAAAGCCAGCAGTACCTCGCGCATGGCGACCTGTGGGACTACCTGTACCTGCAGTCCTGCACGCAGGCGCAACGCGTCTTTTTGCCGTTGACGCTGGAGATGGGTTCCTGGCTCTGGGTCAAGAAGAACCCGCGCCAACTGTTCTCGCGCCACGGCATCTTCAATCCGCTGATCGAGCACCGGCAGCAGCGCGTGCTGCGCCAGCACCAGTTGCTGCTGGACTTCCTCTCGCGTGCCGCCTGCGGCCATCACTTGTGGTTGCCCGGTGCCGAGACGCGCGCCCAGCAGCACGCACAAGCGCTACAGGACTGGTACTGATGCGACGTCGCCAAATCATGACGTGCGTTGTCATCCCGGACTTGATCCGGGATCCAGTGCTACGCGATGCATGGATTGCGGGTCACGCCCGCAATGACACTTCAGGGTGCAATGAAACGCTACGTCTGCATTTGCGCGGTGTTGTCGTGAATCTCTGAAACATCAATAGACCATGCCACGCAAAACCCTTCTTTGCTTGCTGATGCTGCTGTTTTCCTGGCGCGGCTACGCATTGGCCGCGCCAGACTGCGTCACAACGATCAGCGAACTCAGGACGCTGCTGGGCGACCGGCGTGATGCCCTGCAATGGGTTGAGACCACGATGGACGATGGCAAACCGCTGCTGGTATCCATTGTTGAGCGGCACGGCTCGCTGGCGCTGGAGTTCATCAAGACCGGCGAGGGTTTGTGGGCCGAAGGCAGCGGCGCAGTCTGCAGCGTTGGAGCGAACTTTGAAATCAGCTTTGGCAAGGGCCAGCTTCGCATGGGTCCTGCCAGCGGCTGGCTGCTGCGCAGCCTGTTGGGGCAGGGCGGCAAATTCACCCTGACCAGACTGGCTGCCGATCAGTTGCGCATCGCTTCCAGCGGCTGGAGTGGCACTTTTGTGCCGACCCCCCATTAGCGCGGACGGACCATTACGCCGACTCGATAACGGTGTTGTAAAAGGCCAGCATTTTTTTCGCCTGCTTTGCAGCCGACCATTCATTCGCGTAGGCGCGACCGAGTTCGCCCAAGTCGCTGCGTGCTTGCGCGTGCCCGAGCATTTTGACGACATTGCTGGAAAAGTCCGACAGTTCCTCCTGCGCAATCCAGACGCCTGCGCCATCCTGCAACACATCACGGGTTCCGAGTTCGGCGGTAGACACCAGCGGCACGCCTTGCGCCATGGCCTCCAGCAAAACCAGGCCCTGGGTTTCCGTTCTCGACGAGAAAATGAAGATATCGGCGGCGCGATAACAGTTGTTCAATTCCGTGTGCCGGTCCAGGTAGCCGATGAAGCGCACATGCTGACCCAGCGCAAGCCGCTTCACTTCCTGTTCCAGATGGACTCGCGCCGGGCCTTCACCGGCAATGACGAACAGCACATCGGCAACTTCCTTGCGCACCTGGTTGACGACCTGGATCAGGAAGTCAATGTTCTTCTCGTGCGCCACGCGGCCGACAAAAAGCAGCATCGGTCGCTCTTGCGCAATGCCGTATTTTTCGCGAAACGCAACGCGATCCCCCAGCACAAAACTCGCGGGCTCGATACCGGTCGCAATCACTTCCATGGTCGTTGCGATGCCGTAATCCTGCAACACGCGCTGCATCGGCCGGGACGGAATCACCATGCCGTCCAGACTGTTGCCCTGATGGCGCGAGAAGCGTTTGGCCAGCCAGCGTGTCAGCGACTTCGGCAGAAAAGGAATGTAGTGGTAGAGGTATTCCTCGAAGAAGGTGTGGTAGGTCTCGATGCACGGAATGTCCAGCAGATGCGACAACTTGACACCCAGGTAGTGCGCCACGAAGGGCGTCTGAACATGGATCAGGTCGTAGTGCTCGCCGCGCAAGCGGTCCAACTGCTGCATGACCCAACCGTAGCGCATGAGCCGGTCTTCGGGGTCCAACGGTACAGTGCGCGCCGGTACGCGCAGGATGTCGGTCTCATCCGCGGCGGGCGTTCCGTAGTCGGGTGCGATCAGATGGACGGTATGTCCAAGCAGGTGCAGGTTGCGCCGAAATGTTTCGATCGAGGTCGAAACACCATTGACGCGCGGGAAATAGACGTCCGAAATAAACAGGATCTTCATGTTCAGTTCAGCAACACCAGCGTCCAGACGACCGCCAGATTGACCAGGCCGATCAGCACCGCCGCGCTGCCGATGTCCTTGGCCCGTTTGGCCAGACGGTGGTCGTCCAGCGAGATCCGGTCCACCGTCGCCTCGATTGCGGAATTGATCAACTCAACGATCAGCAGCAGCAAAACGCAGGCGATCATCAAAGCACGGCCCAGCATGTGATGCTCGACCAGAAACGCCAGCGGAATCAGCACGGCGGCCAGCAGCACTTCCTGGCGAAAGGCATCCTCATTGCGAAAGGCCTCTTGCAGGCCAGAACACGAATAGCCAAAGGCATTGAGCAGTCGCTGCAGGCCACGCCTGCCCTTGTGCGGGCTTTCGATGCCTGCGGACCTTAGGGCATCGTCAATATTGTTCATCGCAGAATGGGAGTGGTGAGCAAGCTTTGATTCTTGCCAGGCAAAGTGTCAGTTTGATGACGCTATCCGAAAATGGCGCGGGGGTAAACTCACACCGTCATTCCAATCCAGTCAACAGAGCCACCTCCATGTCCCTCGAAAAAGTCTCTGAAATGCTGAAGAAGCAAAAGCGGGTCGAAGGCATGGTCCACGGCCAAAGCATGGCGCGCCATGACATCGTCGAAACCCTGGTGCAGCGCACGCATCTGGCGGAGTTGCACAACTTGTTGCAGCAATTGCCCACCAGCGAGATTGGCAACATTCTTGACACCTTGCCGCTTGAAGATGCGGCGCTGCTCTGGCAGCAAATACCCGCTGAGCGCGAGAACGATGTGCTGTGGGAGGTCTCTGACGAACGACGCGAACAACTGGTCGGTGACCGCCAGCCAGTTTTCGACGAAAGCCAGATGAACGCGTTTGAACTGAAAGACGGCAAACTGCGTCAGGTTCCGATTGAAAGCCGCAAGGACCTCGAAGGCGTCACCCCGATCTGGATTGATTTGCTGGGTGCCAGCAAGGCCGAGCGGGCTTACGTTGGCGCCCATTTCGGACTCGCACTGCCGGATCCCGGCGATGTCATGGACCTTGAAGTCAGCTCGCGCTACCACATTGAAGAGAATGGTGAAATCCATCTGCTCTCGAATTTTTTGCTGGACCGCGAAGGCAACTCGCGCAGCGTGCCAGTCGCTTTTATCGTGCACCAGGGCATTCTGTTTTCACTCAGAAATGAAGAGCTGCCGGTGTTTCGCTTGCAACGGCGCCGGGCGCGCACCCAGGCCGGCTATGTCACCGATTGCACCGATGTGCTGCTCGATCTGTACGGGGCCGATGTTGAATATTCAGCCGATTCCCTGGAAGACATCTACGCCACGCTGGGCAAAGTCGGGCGCCAGGTGCTGAGCGAAACCATCAGCGACACCGAAGCCGCTGCCATTCTGGGTGATATTGCGGAAGAAGAAGACCTCAATGGCCGCATCCGTGGCAATATCCTCGATACCCAGCGTGCCATCAATTTCCTGATGCGCGGAAAGATCCTGTCGCAGGCCCAGTTTGACGACGCCAAGCAGATCCTGCGCAACATCGAATCGCTCAACAGCCACACCTCGTTCCTGTTCGACAAGATCAACTTCCTGATGGACGCCACCATCGGTTTCATCAACATCAACCAGAACAAACGCATCAACCAACTAACGGTGTTCGGCGTTGTCTTCATGCCCATCAACATTCTGGCTGGCATGGGTGGCATGTCGGAGTTTTCGATGATGACTCAGGGCATTCCTTGGCCCATCGCCTACGGTATTTTTCTACTGGGCTCCAGCCTGGTCGGTGTTGCGACCTATGTCGCGTTAAAACATTTCGAGAAGCGACCGGCAAAGGCCAAGAAAATCTAACGTGGCAGCATGCGCTGCAGAACGCCATCTTTTAAAACCCGGTGGTGCCATGCCGCTGCGATTGCATGAATGCCGGCGAGGGTTAGCAACAGGTTGGCGACCCAGGCGTGCAATTCAACTGCGTTGTGTCGCAGCGCCTTGTTGCCCGGATCAAAGGCTGGCACCGTGAACCAGTTGAAAACAGTGTCGCCACGAATCCAGACACAAGCAAAGCCGATCACGACGACACCGATCAGAAGCGCGTAGAGCAGATGGTGCATAGCGGTTGCAGAGCGCCCCAGCAGGCCGGCATCCGTCGTGGCCAATCGGGTGCCACGCGTTTGACGCCAGAGGAGTCGCAGTAAAAGGACAATTGCCAGTGCCGCACCGACCACGATGTGCAGGCTGCGAACCGTGAGCCTCGGTGCGCCGCGCGGGAAGAACCCGATGCTTTGGCCGGCAAGCCAAAGGCCGATCACCAGGGCGGCGCTCAGCCAGTGCAAAAAGATGGTTGTTGAATCGTAGTGTTCGATGCGCAAGTGCGAGCCATTTTCTGCATTCATTGGCGTTGAGCCTAGTTACTCTGTGTGACGTGTTGATGACATTTTTCCCAGCAGTGCCGTCGCCCGCAAGACGCTCGGAAAAACAACAGGCTCTGTGACATTCACGGCCTTGTCATATTTGGAAATAAAGATGCGGGGTCAGTCAAGTTTGACAGATTCCACCTTTAACACACCATGTCCAAAATTACCACGCAGCCACATCTCAAGTCCAGTGTCCTCAACATCACACGCGCGCTGACCCTTCTCGTCGCGGCCACACCTTGCTTTGCGCAATCGGGATCCACCGTCACCCTGGGTGCCGTTGTGGTCACTGGTCAGGCTGCATCCGCCGAGTCGGCACCCTCCATGAATTCCCTTACGGCCCGTTCGGCACAGTCGGTCGTGAATGACTCGTTCATTCGCAATTACACCTCGCCGGTGGCCGATTACACGCAGACCATTTCCATGACGCCTGGGGTCTTCAGTTCCTCGCCCAACGGCGTGGGTCTGGGCGATGCCAAGGTGACGATCCGCGGCCTTTCAGACAGCAACACCGTCTTCAGTTTTGATGGCATCCCCTTCAACGACACGAACGGTGTCAGCCATCACTCCTGGGTCTTCTTCCCAAGCCAGTTTGTGGGTGGCGCCGTGGTGGACCGCAGCCCGGGTGGCGCGTCCACGGTTGGGCAAGCCACGTTTGGCGGCAGCGTCGATTTTCGTTCGCGCGTGCTGGAAGCCGAGCCGCGCACCAGTGTTGAGCTTTCCAGTGGCTCATGGAATACCCGCTTGATCGGTATTGAGCATGAAACCGGTCAGGTCGGCCCCGATGGCAAGTCGAACCTGCTGTTCAACGTGCACGAGATGAAGTCCGACGGTTATCAGACCTTCAACTTGCAGGACCGCAAGGCGGTCTCGGGCAAGTACCAGTATGAGAATACCGGTGGCTCGACTTTCACCGTTTTTGCGTCCTATCTGAATCTGAAAAACAATACGCCGAGCATCAAGGGCATCGCCCGCTCCAGCTTCAATGCGGGTGACTACATCACGCTGCTCAGCGGCGATTCGACCAAGCCAAACTACTTCGGCTTCAACTTCTACGATATCTCGACCGATTTTGTCTATGCCGGCATCTCCACCATGCTCGGTGGTGGCTGGAAGCTTGAAGACAAGGTCTATACCTATCGCTACTGGAACAAGCAGAATTACAACAACAGCGCCACCGCCATCACGACGACCAGTGCCATTGACAAGCTCAATTCCTACACCACGTTTGGTAACCTGCTGCGCCTGAGCAATGAAACCGAAACCGGCACCTTGCGCACCGGCTTGTGGCTGGAACGCGCGGACAGCCGTCGCTATCAGATTCCTTCGGATCCGCGCACCTGGGTTGACACCCCTGCGCCCAACTTCACCGAGACCTATCAGACCACCACGGTTCAGCCGTATCTCGAATACGAGTTCAAAATTGGCAAGGATCTGAAGGTAACACCTGGCGTCAAGTACGCTTCCTACAAACAGGACTATGTCCACCTGCAAGACAATGGCGGCGCCGTTGGCACGCTCGGCGGTGTTTACAACGCCACCACCGGCACCATCACGGGTGGGGCGCCCAGCCTGGCCAACTCCATCACCTATACCGATGTGTTGCCGTCGCTCGATGTCCACTACAACATCCAGCCGAACTGGAGTGTGTACGGACAATATGCGCTTGGCGACCAGATTCCAAGTACCAGCGTTTTTGACGTGAAAAACGCATTGGTATCGCCGGCGCCCAAGGCAACCAAGGCGACGACGATGCAAGTCGGAACCGTCTGGAATTCCAGTGCGCTGACGCTTGCCGCCGACATTTACCACACCAAGCTTGATGGCGCCTATACACCGTTGCCACCGGATAGCGCCGGCAATGTGGGCTATGTGCTCAGCGGCACCGAAGTGAACCAGGGGATTGAAGCTGAAGCCAACTTTGTGCTCGGCAGCGGCTTCAGCCTTTATGCCAACGCGACCGTGGGTAGTTTGAAATACGAAAATGGTCAGTGGGTGCCTGGCGCGCCCAACACCACGCAAGCGATCGCTTTGAACTATGAGCACAACGGTTGGGCTGCCAGTTTGTCGGCCAACCGCGTCGGACAAATTTACAACGATGCGAAAGACGGAACCCATGAGGCTTTCGTGATTGATCCGGTTACCGTTGCCAACTTGTTTGTCAACTACACCATCAAGAAGCCGGCCAACTTTGCCAAGCAACTCAAGCTGCAATTTGGCGTCAACAACCTGTTTGACAGTCATGCGATCGCTGGCATTGCCTCGGCCACGGCCGGCAGTTCCAGTGCCGCACCGTCGGCCAAGGACTTGTTGACCGTCATAGCGGGGCGTAACGTTTCCTTGACGGCAACGCTCGACTTCTGATCCTCGTGCGCTGCTTCTGTTGCGCCAGGCTGGCGTCGCCAGTCCTGGCTGGATTCCTTTTGCTCGCCACCGGTCTGGCGCAGGCTGCGTCCGCGGTGCAGCCCGAGGCCGTCTTCACGGTGCAGGCCGAAGGTCAGCGCGTACTGGTGCGGGCCTTGACGCGGGACATCGTTTGCCCGGCGATCGCGTGGGACGACCAGGCTGCGCAACCCATGTCCGTGCGCGTTGGACCGGCGACTGTTCCGGTGCGTGGCGACAGTGCGCAGCAAGACAGCAAGCCCGCTGTGTTTGATGTGCTGAGCTGTGAGGCGACATGGCCGCAGGGTGTGCGGCGAGCGCGTGTCGCGGACCGCGATGTACCGGCGCCTGCCAGCGCGATCCAACGCATTGTCATCATTGCCGACACCGGTTGCCGCATGAAGGCTTCGGAGAACGCGTTTCAGCCCTGCAACGATCCCGTCAAATGGCCGTTTGCCAAAGTGGCGCAAAGTGCCGCCGCGTTGAAACCTGATCTGGTGCTTCACATCGGTGATATTCACTACCGTGAAAGCCCTTGTCCTCAGGGCAACACCGGTTGTGCCGGCAGTCTGTGGGGTTATGGCTATGACGCCTGGCAAGCGGACTTCTTCACGCCCGCCAGCCCGTTGCTGGCAGCCGCGCCCTGGGTCTTCGTGCGTGGCAACCATGAGTCGTGTTTCCGAGCCGGGCAGGGCTGGTTCCGCTTCATCGACACACAGGCCTGGCGTGAACAGCGCTCCTGCAATGATCCAGCGCTCGATGCCGACGCCGATTATTCGATGCCGTATGCGGTGCCTTTGGCAGCCGATACACAGTTGATTGTTTTCGACTCGTCCAGAACCAATGGCAAGCCCTTCGCCAGCACGGACAGTGCCTACGGCAAGTACCTGCAGCAACTGAAAGCGGTGGCTGAACTGACGCAGCAGAAAACCAACAGTTTCTTCATGAGTCATCATCCCCTGCTGGCAGTGGCACCGGTCAAAAAACAGAGTCAATTCAAGCCCGCTGGCAACGAGGGACTGCAGTCGGTTTTTGGCGCCTTGTATCCGCAGCGATTGTTTCCTGACGGCGTCACGGTGGCGATGCACGGCCATGTGCATTTGTTCGAGTCCATCAGTTTCAAGAGCGCACATCCCGTGTCGCTGGTGATGGGCAACTCGGGCTCGGCCAACGAAGGGCTGGTTCCAGAGGTGCTGCCGCCCGGAGCGAAACTCTACGAGGGGGCAGAGGTTGACGACTACGCAGCCCGCTCCGATTACGGTTTTGCAACGCTGGACAGGCTGGCCGCCAACGCGGGCGGCGGCTGGATGCTGACCGAATACACGGTTGACGGACAGGCCGTCATCCAGTGCAAAATTGTTGGCGCCAAGAGCCGCTGCCACAAGCTCAATGCGCCCGTAAAAGCGGGTTGATTCCGGTTTTTTCGCCGTGTCATCAAACTGCCATTTGGGTGCCATCAAAGCGTCATCCCGGTAAGCGAATATTCGTTCATCCAACAACAAGGAGAACGAATTGAAAGAACTGCCCAATCCGACTTTTCCCCTTTCGCAGCTGTTCTTGCCCAAAGGCTTTCTGCAACGGCCGCTGGCCTTTTTCAAAACCCCAAGTCCAGCGCCGGTTGCACCAACCGAGCGCGCCGGCCTCACGGTGACATGGGCCAAGCACGCGGATGAAGTGGCCCAGGCACAGCGCCTGCGCTACCAGGTTTTCGCGGACGAAATGGGCGCGCGCCTGGCGACAAAAGTACCAGGGCATGACGTTGATCTGTTCGACAACTACTGCGAACACCTGCTGGTGCGCGATCAGCTTACGCAAGAGGTGGTGGGCACCTACCGACTGCTGACGCCGGCACAAGCGACGCGCGTTGGCAGCACCTATAGCGATCTTGAATTCGACCTCACCCGCTTGCGCACGCTGCGCGAAAGCATGGTGGAACTGGGCCGCAGTTGTGTGCATCCGGACTACCGCACCGGCGGTGTCATCATGGCCCTGTGGGGTGCGCTGGCAGAGTTCATGGTGCGCAACAAACTCGACACCATGATTGGCTGCGCCAGCATACCCATGCTGCATAACGGCGTCGTCAGCGGCGACGTGGCCGCCAGCATCTGGCAGCAACTCAAGCAAACGCATCTGGCACCGATCGAGCACCACGTGCGCCCGCGCCTGCCCTTGCCGGTCGAGCGACTCGACTGCAGCCTGATGGTTGAGCCGCCAGCCCTGATCAAAGGCTACTTGCGCTTGGGCGCCAAGGTGCTGGGCGCGCCGGCCTGGGATCCTGACTTCAATACCGCGGACCTGCCCATGCTGATGCGGATCAACGACTTGCCACCGCGCTACCGCAAGCACTTCCTGGGTGCTTGATGAAGCTGGGTTTCGATTTCTCGGGACCATTCTTTAGTGGTTATGGCGTCGGCCCGCTTGAGGATGCCGACGAGGATGACGGCGCCCGGCGCTACCGGGCCATCTTCATCTCGGACCTGCACCTGGGCACGCCGGGATGTCAGGCGGTTGCCCTGCTGGAATTCATCCGGACCCATCCCAGCGACTACCTCTACCTGGTGGGCGATATTGTGGACGGCTGGCAGTTGCGCCGGCGCTGGTACTGGCCGCAGTCGCACAACGACGTGGTGCAAAAGCTGCTGCGCCGGGCCCGCAAGGGCTGCCGCATCGTGTATGTGCCGGGCAATCACGATGAGTTTGCGCGCGGCTTCATCGGACACCAGTTTGGTGGCATTGAGGTGGTGGCCGATGCGGTGCACACCACCGCCGATGGGCGCAAATTGTGGGTCACCCACGGCGACTATTTCGACGCGGTTATCCAGTGCGCCAAATGGCTGGCCTACCTGGGTGACAACCTGTATGAATTCACGCTCAGACTGAACCGGCATCTGAACCACTTGCGTGCCCGCCTGGGCTTGCCCTACTGGTCTTTGTCGGCCTATCTCAAGCACAAGGTCAAGAAAGCCTTGAACTACGTCACCGAGTTCGAGGTTGCGGTGGCCGCAGAGGCGAAAAAGCGTGGCCATGACGGTGTCGTCTGCGGCCATATCCATCGCGCCGAGATGCGCAGCATTCACGGCACCCTGTACTGCAACGACGGTGACTGGGTCGAGAGCCGCACCGCGCTGGTTGAACATCCCGATGGCCGTCTGGAACTGCTGCAATTCACTGCGGGGCACGAGAAGCCGAAAGTTGCGCAGCAGACCCTGGCGCTGACGGCATAGGCCTGCTCTGACTTGCCCGAGTAACCGGACTGTCACATCACTGTCATCAAGCGTGGAGACAATTGGTCATCTATTTGAAATATGACGGGTATCTGACGCAATGTCTTCTTCTCATCGTTCGTCCAAAACGCCGCAGACCCTTGCCGGTGTGACGCTGCTGGACCGCGACCACAGCATTCTGGCGTTCAACGAACGGGTGCTGGACTGGGCTCATCGCAAGGACGTTCCCTTGCTGGAACGTCTGCGTTATCTGTGCATCGTGTCGTCCAATCTGGATGAATTCTTCGAAGTCCGGGTCGAACCGCACCTGGCGGCCAATCTGCGCAAGGACGAAAAAGGACTTTACTCGGTGCAGTCGTTCCGGCGTCTGGCCGAACTGGCCCACATCCTGGTTTCGCAGCAATACGTGCTGTACAACAGTGAGCTGATGCCGGCGCTGGAGCAGCATGGCATCAAAATAGTTTCGCATGGCGAGCGCACCGAGGTGCAACGGCGCTGGGTCAAGGACTACTTTGAACGCGAAGTTCGCCCGCTCTTGATTCCGGTTGGGCTTGATCCTTCGCATCCGTTCCCGGAAGTGGCCAACAAGTCGATCAACTTCATCGTTCGTCTGGGCGGCAATGACGCCTTCGGGCGCGCCAACGAGATCGCCATTGTGAAAGTGCCGCGCGTCTTGCCACGCATGATCCGCATGCCGGAAAAAGTATCGGGGCACGCCAACTATTTTGTCTCGCTCTCAAGTGTGATTCGCGGCCACCTGGCGGACTTGTTCCCGGGTCGCGAGGTCGGCCAGTTTTCGCAGTTCCGCGTGACGCGCCACTCCGATCTGGCGGTGGACGAGGAGGACGTCAAGAATCTGCGCACTGCTTTGCGCCAGGGCTTGCAGCACCGGCATTTTGGCGAGGCCGTGCGACTGGAAGTTTCCGCCGGCTGCTCCGGTTATCTTTCTGATTTTTTGCTCAAACAGTTTGGTTTGCCAGCCGAATCGCTGTACCGGGTTCAGGGCCCCGTCAATCTGGTGCGATTGACGCAGCTCATTGACCTGGTGCGGGCGCCCGACCTGTGCTTCCCTTCCTACAAGTCATGCTACCCAACGCAACTGACAGCGGGCGCATCATTCTTCGAGCGACTCAAGCAGGGCGATGTGCTGATTCACCAGCCGTTTGAGAGCTTTGGCGGTGTGCTGGCGTTCTTGCGCGAGGCCGTGCACGACCCGCAGGTGCTGGCCATCAAGCAGACCATCTACCGTACCGGCCACGACACTGAACTGATGGACCTGTTGCGCGAGGCGGTGCGCCGTGGCAAAGAGGTGACCGTGGTGGTCGAGTTGAAAGCCCGCTTTGATGAAGAAACCAACATCAATTGGGCCGAGATGCTCGAATCCATCGGCGCTCAGGTTTTGTATGGTGTGGTCGGCTTGAAGACGCACGCCAAGATGATGCTGATCACGCGCCGTGAAGGCAAGCAACTCAAACGCTACGCGCATTTGTCAACCGGCAACTACAACCCCAGCACCGCGCGCCTGTACACCGACTGGAGCCACCTGACTGCTGACCCGGCGCTCACCGGCGATGTTGAAAATGTTTTTGTTCATCTGGCCAGTCACAGCCGCCTGCCAAAATTGAACCGGGTGCTGCTGGCACCTTTTTATCTGCATGCAAAAATGGTTGAGCGCATTCATGCGCTGGGCCTTGCGGCGGCAGCGGGGCGCTCGACGCGCATCGTGGCCAAGATGAATGCGTTAACGGACGAAAAGCTGATTCATGCGCTGATCCACGCCGGGAAGCGCGGCGTCAAGATCGACCTGATCGTGCGCGGTGCCTGCATCCTGCCCGCGCAGTTACCAGGGCTGACCGACAACATCCGCGTGCGCTCGGTTATCGGGCGCTTTCTGGAGCACTCGCGGGTTTTCTACTTTCGCTGTGACGAGGTCGAAGAACTCTTTCTGTCGAGTGCCGACTGGATGAACCGCAACATGATGCGCCGCGTTGAGCTGGCCTGGCCGGTGACTGATCCGGTGCAGCGCCAGCGCATCATCGACGAAGACCTGGTTGCGTACCTGCACGATGGTGTCGATGCCTGGGACCTGTTGCCCGACGGTACATACGCCCGCGTCAAGCGCATCAACCGCCGCACACCGCACAGTGCGCAAACGGCCTTGATGGCGCGCTACGGCGGGCACGACGAAGCCGGGAGCGACTGACATGGACCTGGTCTTGTGGCGACACGCTGAAGCGCAGGATTGGGTTGAAGGCTGTGATGACATGGCGCGCTCGCTGACTTCGCGCGGTGAAAAACAAGCGGCTCGTGTTGCCAATTGGCTTGATCGCCAATTGCCCGAAGGAACACGCATTCTGGTCAGCCCGGCGCGGCGCTGCGAGCAGACGGCATTGGTTCTGGGGCGCAAGTACAAGATCAAGGCTGAACTGGCACCCGGTTGCAGTGTGTCCCAGTTGCTGGAACTCGCCCAATGGCCCGATGCAAAAGGCACGGTGCTGGTGGTGGGTCACCAGCCGACGCTGGGCCAGACCATTGCCGGCTTGATTGGCTTGACGGCATCCGAATGTGCGGTAAAAAAAGGCGCGGTCTGGTGGCTGCGCAATCGCGAGCGCGCTGCGCTGGCCCAAACCGTTGTCGTCACGGTGCAGTCACCGGAAGTGCTGTAACAGTGCGCGCACTGGAAGTTTGGCAGCGCGTGCCCAAAGCGGTGCTGTGCCTGCTATCCGCGCTGAAGTTCCATGAGCTTGGCACACAGATGCCCCACGAAGTCTGGATTGCGCTGCCAAGATCAACCGAGTTGAAAAGGTGATGCAACCCTATCTGGAGGCTTTGGTCGTATGCGTAGCAATCTCTCTGCGTCCATCCTTGCCCGGCAATGCCGAGTCGAAGGGATCCGAGGGGATTGATCGAGTCTGAGTTGCTGGGCCAGACCATCGCCGGCTTGATTGGCCTGACGGCATCCGCCTCACGCCGATTTAGATTGGATGGCTTCTCTTCGGTGGCGGATCCAGGTCATGGGCGTGGTGCTTTTGTAGCGGAAAAACAGCATTTGAAGCGTTTGAAAATCCAGCCCGCTTTGCGCCATGATCTGTTGCCAGCCAATGGGCTCCTCGATGTGGGCGTCAATCCACAAGCACAATTCGTCGAATTGCTTTTCGTGCGCCTCGGCGCTGCGCTTGGTGTTTCGGACCATACCCATTACACGGTTCCTGGCGCAGCGAACAGCCTGGCTTGATGCCAGAGCCGTTCTTCAGGGCAGCACGGTATTCACAACGTAGCTCTTCTGAAAACCGTTTCCAGCGACGGTGACCAGATAGTGTTTGTCGTCGGCTCGCACATCGACTGTTGCGAACTGATTGTGATAACTCACATCATTGCCATAGGCGGCGCTTGATTGCAGGCCGATGTAGCTGATGCCATTGACCTGTTGGTAGCCACCGTCATGGTAATGCCCGGCGAAAACCGCCAGCACTTTGCCGCTTTTCTCCAGCAGGGTGCGAATATCGGCTGCGTTCCTCACGGTATGGACCGGTTCAAACAGCGCATCGACTTGTTCCGCTGGGTTCAGGAACTGATGTCCCAGAACGATGACGGGCAGCTTGTTTGCTTCCAGATCTGATTTGAGCCAGCTGACTTCGGATGCCGGGATGTTGGCATCGTCCCAGCGGTAACCGGCGCCGGGCGTTGCCGGCACACCGGAATAGGCATTGCCGTCGGCTTTGAAGCCAGCGTCAAGCACGACGAAGTGCACGCCGCCCTGATTGAAGCTGTAATAGGTTGCTCCGGCAGCAATGCCGGTATTGGTGATATGGGTCTGGTAGTCGGCCTTGCTCATTTGGTCGGTGTCATGGTTGCCAAAGACGTGATAGCGCGGCCCCTTGAATTGGGCCAACCTGGTTTCGGCGGCGTCAACAAAACCAACGGCAGCAGCCTTGCGCTGTTCATAGCCGAGCTTGCTGTTGACAGGGTTGTCGGTGTAGTCGCCGAGTTCGGCGACGAAGGCCACGTTGGCCTTGTTCATGGCGTGCGCGAAAGCCTCAATCTTCACCAGGGCGCCGGTAAAGTAGCGGGCGTTGGCGTTGACGGTCATGACCGGCGCCTGGTCCGCTTTGTCACAGACATGGGTGTCGGTGATCAAGCCGAAACTGACAAGTTTGACTTCGGCGGCCTGGGCGGCGCCAGCACAGCTGAAGGCTGCAGCGATGGCGAAGATGATTGCACTGGTTTTTTTTCATGGGAATCCCTTGGAGAGTTGGTGCAGGTGAGTACTGTTCTTGGACGGTTAAATGAGCTTGACACGGCGATAGCATCCCTCTGCTTCGTGAAGTTTTGATGACGGCCCTGAAAAAATCGTCACCGACAACGCAGTCCTATCCCTTATCCTCGACCCCATGAAACCAAGCATCGTCGTCAATCAACGCAGCTATCAGCTTCCAAGCGCGCCCACGATCATCGTCTGCATCGACGGCTGCGAGCAGGAGTACATCAACCAGGCCGTGCAAGCGGGTGTCGCGCCGTTCTTCGCGGGCTTGGGCAAGTCCGGTACCGTGCTGTCAGCCGATTGCGTGATGCCTTCTTTCACCAATCCGAACAACCTGTCCATCGTGACCGGCGTGCCACCCAGCGTGCACGGAATCTGCGGCAATTTTTTCTTCGACCCGGAGCAAGCTGCCGAGGTGTTGATGAATGATGCGAAGTATCTGCGCGCGCCCACCCTATTGGCCGCTGTCGCCGATGCGGGTATGAAGGTCGCCGTCGTCACCGCGAAAGACAAGTTGCGTGGTTTGTTGGGCCATCAACTCAAGGGTGTCTGTTTTTCGGCCGAGCAGGCCGACTTGGCAAACCTGGTGGACAACGGCATAGCCGATGTGCTGCGAAAAGTTGGTTTGCCTTTGCCGTCGGTTTACAGCGCAGAGCTGTCGGAGTTCGTATTTGCAGCCGGCGTCATGCTGCTGGAAACGGCACGGCCTGATCTGATGTACTTGTCAACCACAGACTACGTGCAGCACAAGCACGCACCCGGCACCGCTGGCGCAAACAGTTTCTACGCCATGATCGACCGCTACCTCCAAAAGCTCGATCAATTGGGGGCAGTCATCGGCATTACCGCCGACCACGGGATGAACGCCAAGACCGATGCCTTGGGCAACCCCAACATTGTTTTCCTACAGGACATCCTGGACCGTGACCGTGGCATTGCACCGGCACGCGTGCTGCTGCCCATCACCGATCCCTACGTCGTTCACCACGGTGCACTGGGTTCCTATGCGACGGTCTACGCGGGGGTTCCCGAAGACGTTGCCGGCATCGCGCGCCTTCTTCAAGGCATCTCTGGTGTCGAGGAAGTGCTGGGCCGTGCTGCCGCCAGTCATCGTTTTGAACTGCCGCCTGATCGTATCGGTGACCTGGTGGTGCTGGGTGACCGTTTGACTGTCCTGGGCACTTCTTCCAGCAAACACGACCTTTCGGGGCTGACGGTGCCGTTGCGCTCGCATGGTGGTCTGTCAGAGCAACGCGTGCCCTTGCTGTTCAACCGGGTGCTCAAACCTTTCAAGCGCACTGCGCTGCGTAATTTTGACGTCTTTGATATGGCGTTGAACTGCGCTGATTGATCTTCCCAGAATTCGAGTCAATTTCTTGCGTCATCGCGAGGCCCTGTCAAAAGCGTGATTGCGAGGAGCGCAGCGACGTGGCAATTCGTGCTGTTTGATTTCCCATGCTTGTCTTCAGTTTGTCACATCAGCATAAGAAAATGGAAGCGAAAGTTTTTGCCACCAAAAAATGCATACTAAGAAGCAACGACAAGCGGCCGATACCTGGGATGAAGCCGAGTGCAAGGCCGTCATTGCGCAACTATGGACCTTGCGCGAGAGTATGCAGGCGTATGAGCTTAGCTTGAAGCCCTTGTTGCAAGCCATTGATTCCTCCTACCAACTCAGTGCATGCAACCTGGCGCACTACCTGGCTTTGCGGCACAGTGATCGGCGTGACCTGCAGGAGTGGCTGTCCCGGGTCGGGCTGTCGTCTCTGGGTAGGGCCGAATCTCACGTCATGGCCAATCTGGACAAGGTGCTGGGCATCTTGCACCGATTGACCGGGCAGCCCTGGGCGCCGCATTCGATCGACGAACCGGTTGGTATCAAGAGCAGCCATAAACTGCTCGAGCGCCATACCGCTGAACTGCTTGGTGTAGCGCCAAGCGAACGGGTGGTACGCATCATGGTGACGTTGCCGTCGGAGGCGGCAGGAGATTTTGGACTGATCAGACGCCTGGTTGCATCGGGCATGGACATTGCCCGCATCAATTGCGCGCACGACGGTCCGGTTCAGTGGCGGGCCATGGCAGGCCATGTGCGCCGCGCAGCGCGCAGCATGGGGCGACCGGTTCGGATCCTGATGGATCTGGGCGGACCCAAACTGCGCACCGGCTTGATCGCCTCGGAGGCAAGCGTCCTCAGGATCAGGCCGCTGCGCGATGAATTCGGGGTCGTTGTCACGCCGGCGCGTCTCGGGCTGCGCGTGGCAGGCTCGGCCAGGCTGGTCTCGGGTGCGGCCGTGCATGTCGGCGTCGATGCCCAGTGGCTTGCGCAATTGAAGGTCGGCGACCATCTTGATCTGAAGGACGCCCGCGGTGCCGAGCGCACGCTGGTGGTGGTGCAACAGGATGAAGCTGGGCTTCTCACCGAGTGCACGCATACCGCCTATCTGGTTCCAACAACAGAACTCAGGCGCCGCCGCGCGGGAACGCAGCAGGTTTGCGGTGGTTTAACAGATCTGCCTAGCCAAGATGGGACCTTGCACCTGGCGCGTGGGGCCAGTATGCGACTGACCCGCGGAGCCCTTGACGAACCGCCGCGTAAACGAAAGGGTAGGGCGCAGCGCGCGGTGCCGAGCGTGGCCTGCACCTTGCCCGAGGTCTTCGAGCAGGTCTGCGTTGGCGAACGAATCTGGTTTGACGATGGGCGCATCGGCGGTGTCATCAAGAAAATCGACCCGGCCTGGCTGGAGGTCGAAATCACTCACGCGCGCGATAGCGGAGAAAAACTGGCAGGTGACAAGGGCATCAACCTACCCGACAGCCAGCTACGTCTGCCAGCGCTGACCGAGAAAGACATTGAAGATCTGGTGGTCGTGGCGCAAATTGCCGATATGGTTGGCCTGTCGTTTGTGCAGCAGGCGTCCGATGTTGAAACGCTGCGCGCCAGGCTGCTGCAACTGGGCAAACCCGAACTCGGCATTGTGCTCAAGATCGAGACGCGACGTGCGTTTGAAAACCTCCCGGCACTGCTCTTTTCCGCGATGGCCAGCAAGACCGCTGGCATCATGATTGCGCGCGGCGATCTGGCGGTGGAATGCGGCTACGAGCGTTTGGCGGAAGTGCAGGAGGAAATTCTCTGGGCCGCAGAAGCCTCGCACATGCCCGTCATCTGGGCCACGCAGGTGCTGGAAACGCTGGCCAAAACCGGCTTGCCTTCGCGCGCTGAAATTACCGATGCGGCCATGGGCGAGCGGGCCGAATGTGTGATGCTCAACAAGGGGCCGCATATCACGGAGGCGATGCGAACGCTGGACGACATCTTGCGTCGCATGCAGGATCACCAGTCCAAAAAGCGCCCCTTGCTGCGGGCGCTGCGGGCCTGGGCGATGCCAGGCTAAAGTCGCCGCCAACCTTCTACCTCTTGATCTGGTTCTTGTCTGCTACAGCAGTTCGCTTTGCAGCATCAATCGTCGCCAGCCGATGACACCTCTTGTTTGTGACAAATTTATTTCGGAATAGTGACTGCCGGTTGTTGCACGATGATGGCGATCGCCGTAACGCTGTGTAGCAAAGCAACAAACACCTGCGGTTTTGTTCGCGCTTGATCTGGAACATAAACTCCGCGAGAAAATAAATTGATAATCGCTCCGCCTTGGCTCACTGCGAGCCTCGTCCTGGACAAGTCCTGTTTAGAAGATCAGTCAGGGTGCAAGCAAATACCTAAAGGTCATCGTATGTACGCCATTAAAGTTGCCCGCAAACTCATACAACAACAACCAGACTCGGACTCGGCAAAGACACTTGCCAGACTGGTGCTGGCACTGGAGTCGGAGGCAGACTTCCCGATCTCTGATATTTACAAACTTGATTTCGAGAGCTTTGAGTTGGCACTGAAGATTCTCAACGAGTGGCGGCTTGACCGTTACGCCAGCGGCAAAGTTCGTTTGTTCGACCTTTCTCTGCAGATGGCGGCGCTTTATCCGCGCCCCTGAATGCGCAACTTCAACCAAGCCACTTCGTCAGTCCATTTCCAAACTATCCCTGTCCTTGTTGTTTCACATCAATGGATTGAGGCGTTTTGACATGCCGGGGGCAAGCAGAAAGCAAAGCGGCTTGCCAAATGATGGCCGAATCAACGAAAACTCACAGCGCAGCGCGCTTTGACATTTTTTTGACATATTGCGCCGTTAAGTTAGAGGCTTCCAACGGGAGTCCTCATGGTCACAGCTATCAGCATCAATGCACTCAGCAAAACCTTTGTGGGCGGGCGCAAGGCCTTGCAGGATGTCCATCTAAATATCGAAGCCGGCGAGATGGTGGCGCTGATTGGTGCTTCCGGCTCCGGCAAGTCTACTTTGCTGCGCCACATGGCGGGTCTGGTTGCCGGCGACCACTCGGGCAACGGCCTGGTACAGGTTCATGGCCGGACGGTTCAAAAAAACGGGAAGATTGCGGCTGACATTCGCCAGACGCGGGCCAGCATTGGTTTTGTGTTTCAGCAATTCAACCTGGTAGATCGCCTGTCCGTGATTGTCAATGTGTTGGCGGGTACCTTGCACCGGGTGCCCTTGTGGCGCAGTCTGATGCGTCGGTTTACAACTTCCGAAGTGGCGCGTGGCATCGATGCCCTCAAGCGCGTTGGCATCGATGAGTGCTGGATGCAGCGGGCCTCAACCTTGTCGGGCGGCCAGCAACAACGTGCCGCCATAGCGCGCGCCCTGGTGCAGGGGGCCAAAGTCATACTGGCAGACGAGCCGATTGCGTCCCTTGACCCCGAGTCTTCACGCAAGGTGATGGACATCCTGGCGCGCGTCAACCAGGAAGACAAGTGCACGGTCGTGGTGTCCCTGCACCAGGTCAACGTTGCCATCAAGTATTGCGCCCGCACGGTCGCACTGCACCAAGGGCGTGTGGTGTACGACGGCCCATCCGTGGCGTTGACGCCCGCCTTGCTGCGTGAACTCTATGGCGCCGAGGCCGACGATATTCTGGCGCTGGGCGACCATATCTCCAGCCTGCAGGAGCGCAAGCCTGCGCCGCCGCATCTGGTCTGGCCCACACCGATCAGTGGCGCAACGGCCATGGCCCGCGTGGCTTGACCCGCAAATTCTTATTGAAATCCGACTGAATCTTTTTACAGGAACCTACCCATGCTCAAGAAACTACTCGCCAGCCTGACCGGCGCGGCGCTGATTGCCTTTAACCCGGTGGCCGCTCAGGAATTGAAGGAACTCAATTTCGGCATCATTTCAACCGAATCATCACAAAACCTGAAATCGAACTGGCAACCGGTGCTCGACGATATGGCGAAAAAGACC